>PCVX01000028.1:0-14377 GCA_002796105.1 Candidatus Omnitrophica bacterium CG11_big_fil_rev_8_21_14_0_20_63_9
CCCACTTGAAAGAGCTCGCTATAGCCGTGAGCCACGCTGGCTTCGGGGTGTCCATCCAGAAACGCCGCGCACGCGGCGATCGATGACGGGACCATCAGGTCATCGTCAGCCCACACGACCACATACGGTGTGGTGACCTGGGAAAGCCCGTCGAATAATTTCGTCGTTGGCAACGTATGAGCATCATAGCGCACCTGGGTGACGCGACCGGCCGGTGCGGACAACGCTGGGAGCGTCGCAGGCTCATCGCTGGAGTCCAAGATGCGCATGGGGTACGGCGCGCCGCAGGCTTCGTAGTATCGAAGCAGCCGTGCCAGCAGCTGGCTCCGGTTATACGTCGGGACCAGGATCGTCAGCGGCGGCGTCATGATCCGGTCGCCTCGTGAGCGGCCATCGCCGGCTGCCGCGAGGAGGTCCAGACGAAGTCCTCGGTCAGCCGACCGTCGCGGATGAGCGCGGCGAGCGTTTGCAAGCGATAGAACTGCGGATTGCGGAATTGGGCTTCGCTCAACCCCAAGCTGCGCAGCTCCTGCACCATCGCCGCGATCCCCCGCTCCAGCGTCCAGTCGCAGCGAAACCCGTCGAGCACGTGGCGGACGCGCTCGAAAGCCACGCGGTAGGTCCGCGTGTCGGCCCGGTCCCGGATCTTGGCGTCCCGGATGAGCTCCGCGCTATCGGCCGCCTCTCGATCGAGAAACGCGACGTCGCAGCCAGGCACCTGGGCCTGCACCATGCGCGCCACATCCAGGATGCGGAAGTTCTGCGTGGTGTCTCCGACGTTCATGATGATCGGGCCTTCCGCTTGTAGCAAACGCTCCAGGCACCAGCGGATCGCCTTGCACATGTCGGCCACCGCGATGTGGGGCCGCCAGGCCAGGCCATCCGAATTGAGGATGATCTTCCGGGTCGTCAGCGCCATGCCGACGAACATGTTGACGACGATATCAAAGCGCATCCGCGGCGACACACCGAACGCCGTGGCAAACCGCAAGATGACCGGGTGAAACGTCTCATCGCGGAGTGCTTCCAGATCCTGCTCGATCTGCAGCTTGTTGAGCGAATAGGGGGTTTGCGGATTCGTCGCGGACGCCTCCGTGACCAGCCCCTCGCCAGCAACACCATACACGGAGCAGCTCGAAGCAAAGATGAACCGCACGCCGCGAGCCCGGCAAACCTCGGCGATGCGCCGTGAATAGGCGCGCGTCGGATCGTACATCTGTGCCGGCGGCATGTCGCCAACCGGGTCGTTCGACATCCCCGCCAGGTGCACCACGGCCTCCACCCCGTCGAGATCGTGGTCACGGAACGCGCGCATGTCCCGCAGCACCATCCGGGGATCCTGCGGCGGGATGAGCGTGCAGTCCCGGTAAAACCCGGTGTCGTATCCCGCGCACTGGATCCCGTGCGCGCGCAGATCCTGGGTGAGCCGGCTTCCCACGTAGCCGAGCGCGCCGGTCACTAGCACCGTCTTTGCCATGCCTCAGCGCACCTTCACGTCAGGAAACGGCAGGATGAAGCGGCCGCCCCGTCGGCGGTACTCTGCCTGTTGTGCCATGATTTCATCGGCGAAGTTCCACGCCAAGACCAGCACGTAGTCCGGCTGCTCTTCAAGCAGCCGCGCCGGCGGCACCACCGGGATGCGCGTTCCCGGCGTATACCGGCCCTGTTTCAACGGGCTCTTATCCGCAATGTACTCCAGCTGCTCGGGACCCAAGCCCAGGAACGTCAGGAGCGTATTCCCTTTCGCCGGCGCGCCGTACCCGACGACTCGCTTCCCCTCAGCTCGAAGACGCTCCAGCTGTTCCTGCAGCGCGCGCTTCAGATGCATCACCCGGTCGGCAAACTGTCGATACGCGTCAATCCGGTCGAGTCCTGCGGCCCGCTCCTGTTGCAAGAGGCGGTCCACCGAGGACTGGATCGAGGCTGTGGCGGCATGCTGGACGAACACGCGCAATTGCCCATGGTGGATCGGGAACCGCTCCACGTCGACCACCTCAAGCCCTGCCTGGCGGAACAGCCCCACCATCGGGCCCAGAGCCCAATAGGAGACATGCTCGTGATACACGGTGTCGAACGCGCCCTGCTCGAGCAGGTCCCCAAGGTAATGCATCTCCATTACCAAGGTGCCGGCGGGGGCCAACGCGGTCCGGATCCCCTGGACGAAGTCCGGCAGCTCAGGGATATGCGGAAACGTGTTCGTCGCGGTAATCACCGAGGCTTGACCCCAGCGTTTGACGATCTCTTGGGCGCTTTGCGCCGTAAAGAAACCGACATAGCGCTCGATCCCATGGCCGTTGCTGAGCGCCGCAAGGTTCTTCGCCGGATCGACCCCGAGCGTCCTCACCCCATGACGGGCAAACCCTTTCAACAGCGTCCCATCGTTGCACCCGATATCGATCACCAAATCCGATGGGCCCAGATGGCAGCGTTTCACGACTAGGTCGCTCAGCCCGGCCAGGTGGTCGCCAAGCGTTTCAGACGCGGAGGACACATAGAGGTAGTCGGTGAACATGGCGCTGGGGGGCACGCGATCGGTCAGCTGCACATGGGCGCAGGCCTGGCAGAACCCGACACGCAACGGGTATCGCGGCTCCGGTTTGGCCAATTCTTCCTCGGTGAGAAATTTGTTGGCCAGCGCCATCTCTCCCAAATCGAGAAACGGCTCCACGTGGCGGCTCTGGCAGACAAGGCACGGCGCTGACTGTTGTGTTGAAGCCACCATGGGCCGATCGCCGGCCAGCTCAGCCACGAGCTCACGGTGCTCGGTAAACCACGCCACCGCCTTGCGCAAACCCTGATCCAATGTGGTCCGGGGCTCCCAGCCAAGGTGCGCGCGGGCCGCGGAGATATCGGCGGACATCTCCATGATTTCATCCGGCCGCATCGGCACCGCCCCAACCAGCGCTTTCACCGGACGGCCCATCTGTGCCAGCAGCCGCTCGACCAGATCCCGCACCGTGGTATTCACACCGGTGCCGATATGAAACACGGATCCAGGAGGCACGGACCGCGTGGCTCCCAGGAGGAGTGCCTCGACCACATCATCCATGTAGACAAGGTCTCGTTGCTGAGTGCCGAGCGTCATCGGGATATCCCGCCCTTCAAGCGCGGCGAGAATGGTTTGCGGGATCAAGCGTGTCGGATGCTCCCACGGGCCGTACGGCATGAAGAGCCGCAATTCAACCGCGTGGACGCGGTACAGTCTCGCATAAGTCTGCAGGAGCAGGCTGGCCGCTGCTTTTGACGCCCCATAAATGCTGCCGGGTTCCAGCGGGGCATCTTCGCGCAATCGCGCCCCGCCCTTGTAGACGGACACAGAGCCCGTAAAAACGAAACGGGTCTGGGGATATGCGCGCAGCGCCTCAAGGAAATGGAGCGTGCCCAGCGTATTCACCTCGACATGCGTGGCCGGGGCGGCGGCCGGTGCCCGACCCCAAATCGCCGCGGCCAAATGGAAGACCACGGCCGGCTTGATCTGATCCAACGCGGCGTTGACTGACGCCGCATCCGTGATGTCCCCATCCACGATGTGCAGGCGATTCTCAATCTCGCGCAACCGCACAGGGTTGCCGTGGGGGCGCAGCAGCACGGCCACCTCGCAGCCCTCCGCGAGCAGCCGGCGAACGAGGTTCGCACCGACCATGCCGGCAGCTCCAGTGACGAGCACGCGCGTGCCCCGTGACATCACCATGCTCCACCTCTCTCGTCCCGGCGCATCATTCGCCCGCCGGCAACAATACGCGCGAACCATGCGCTTCATAACGAATGGGAAGCTCTGTCATGTCGGCCACCGCACGGCGGACCACGTCGCGACGGTCCGGCGGCGTGACGAGCAGGAGGAATCCCCCGCCGCCTGCGCCGCAGATCTTGCCGCCCACCGCGCCGGCCTGCTTGGCTTGCTGATACCACTGATCGATGCGATCATTGGTGATCTTGCTGGCCAACTGTCGCTTCAAGCTCCACGTGTCATCCAGGACCCGCCCGAATTCCACCGGCGAAAACCCGTTGCGGATAAGGGCCTGGAGCTGCTCGGCGTGCTCGCGCATCTCCTGAAGATGGTCGAGGCGGTTGCTGATATTCGCGTTTTGCTCGCTGAGCACGACCCCGGCGTCCCGCTGAATGCCGGTCCAGACCATCAAGAGGTGATCGAAGAGCCGCTCGATCAGCCCGGGTGCCAGATGCTGCGACTCCACCGTCACACTTCCGCCGGGCAGAAACCGGAAGAAGTTCACTCCCCCGAAGGCGGCCGCGTAATGGTCTTGCTTGCCGATCGGGCGCTTGAGGATATCGATCTCCACATGCGAGGCCTCTTCAGCCAGCTGCCCAGCGGAGACGCGCTCGCCCCGCATGGCATGGAGGGCGTTCAGCAGCCCTACGGCGAAGCTGCTCGATGAGCCCAGGCCGGAAAAATCCGGCACGTCCGCCACCGTGCTGATGTACAACGGCGGATCCACATGCAGAAGCCGCAAGCATTCGCGGGCGATATGGTTCTGGATCTCATCGAGCGCTCGCACATGCTCGGTCAGCGAGTAGTTGAGCCGAAATCCCTCATTGAACAGCTCGCCATGGCGCTTGACAGTCACGTAGAGGTGCTTGTCAATCGTGGTGCTCAGGACCGCTCCGCCGTCGCGCTCATAGAACCCCGGCAGGTCGGTGCCGCCGCCGGCAAAGCTCACGCGCAGCGGCGTTCGCGTCACCACAAATCCGACACCAGCCTTGCGATCAGCCATGGCGCAATCCCCACTGGTACGGGATGTCTGGGGTCGCAGGGTCGATATGGACGATCTCCTCAGGATCATGCGGCTCCGTCGCGCAGTTTGCCAGCACCACCAGCTTGTCGCCGTACGCCTTGTACCCATTGGTGATGCCTGGAGGGATCTGCACCAGCACGTAGTTGTCTTCGCCCAGAAAGATCTCCTGGATCTGTCCCTGGGTCGGCGAGCCCTGGCGCCCGTCATACAGCACGAGCTTCGCGCGGCCTGAGATCACCGCGTTGTGGAGCGTCATGGACTTGTGCACATGCCAAGCCTTGACCGTGCCCGGCCACGCGCAGGAAAAGTAGATCTCGCCGAAGCGGATAAAGTGCGGATCGCTTGCCTTGAGCATGTGCATGACCTTGCCCCGCTCATCGACGATTTGCTTCAGCGGAACGATCTTCACTCCATCGATCATACCCGCGCCCCTTCCACTTGCCACCGAAGGGACGCATCAAGGCGGCCGGTCTCCAACAGGTGGCGCAACCATTTCAGTCGCGTGAAGCGCTGGCTCGTGAAGTCATCTGGCGTCAACCCTACCCCCTTGAAGGCCTGGTAGAGCTCCTGCGCGCCTGTCCGGATGTTCCAGCGGAATCGAAAGTCGGGGAACGTGCGCGCAAACTTCGAGAAATCCGTCTTGTACGTCCGCTGGTCCGCATCCGGACTCCCAAGACATTCCACGGCCGCCCCAGGCACCGTGTCGGCGACGACATGAGCCAGCTCGAGAATTTGGTGATTCATGCCATTCTCGCCGTTGTTGAACGCCTGATTGTGCACACGATCGATCGGCGCTTCCACCACGTGCAGGAAAGCCCGTGAGATATCTTCAATATGCGCGACCGGACGCCAGGGCGATCCGTCGCCGTGAAGCGACACTGTTCCGGTCGTCACGGCAGCCCCGACCAAATTGTTCAGCACGGTGTCAAAGCGCATCCGAGGCGAGACGCCGTACACCGTGCCGTTGCGCAAAAAGGTTGGCGAGAACCCTTTGTCCGCAAGCTGCGCGATTGCGCGCTCAGCTTTGACCTTTGAACTCGCGTAGTCTGTCTTGGGATCCAGCGGTGACTCCTCCGTCACGACGGCGGTCGCGGACATTCCGTACATGATGCAAGACGATGAGAAGAGGAACCGGCGGATCCCTGCGGCTTTGGCCAGCTCGGCCAGCCGCACCGATCCTTGAAAATTAATCTCTTCGGTCCATTGGGTATTGAGATTGCCGATGGGGTCGTTGCTCAGCGCCGCCAGATGCACGACCGCATCGCATCCCTTCAGGTCCGACAGCTCCACGCTTCGCAGATCCTTGCGGATGGTCGGAATCTCGAGCGCCGGCGGCACCAGCGTGCACTGCGCGAAGTAGCCGGTATCCAGCCCGATGACCTCGTGGCCGGCCTGGATAAACAGCGGGGCCATCACCGACCCGATGTACCCCTCATGCCCTGTCATGAACACTCGCATGATCACCTCATCGATCGCGTGTGAAGTACGTTGGCTTCGCGCACATCAATGACATCTCGGACGATATCCAACAACGGCCGTTCATCCGCCACTAGCACCCAGGGACAGCCGGCCGCGTCGGCCGCCTGGCCGTCGCGCTCATCGTCCCCGATAAAGTACGTCCGGCTCAAATCGAGATGGAAATCCCGCTGGGCTTGATGGAGCATACCGGGCTTTGGCTTGCGGCACTCGCAGCCCTCATCCCAGCCATGCGGGCAGTAGTACACCGCATCGATGCTGCTGCCGGCGCTGCGAACGTCCGCCCGCATCCGCTCATGGATTGCCTCGACGTCGGCGGCCGTCATGACGCCGCGCGCCACCCCGGCCTGGTTGGAGACCACGATAATCCGGCAGCCGGCCTCCTTCAGGAGCCGCAACGCCTCCAACGCACCCGGCAGCCACTCCCACGCCTCCCATGACCGGACGTACTCGGCTTTCGGCGGCCGACGGTTCAGGACGCCGTCCCGGTCCAGGATGATCGCCGGCTTGCGAGCCAGGAACTGCTGCGTAAGCGGCAGCCGCTCATGCGAGCTGACGCTGTAGTACCGATGGTCGGTCTGGAACGCCGCCAGCTGCCGCTTAGCCACCAGCTGTGGGTAGACGACCCGCTCAAAGGAAACGTTCTCATCGGGTAGCCACGAGAGGACTTCGCGCGAGAAAATTCCGTATCCGATTTCAACACCGCTCAGCCCCTCGGCCTTGCGCTCCTTGTCATACGTGACAATGAACCCGTCGCGATCCACCTGCACGTTGTCCCGCGTGTACCCGTCGCGGTTGCGGTACACGGTAAGTAATCCTGGAACGCCGGCCTCCGTATACCGCTGCCACAGGCGATCCAGCGGCATCGGCCAGTAGTTGTCGCAGTAAAGAAAGAGAAACGTCGGCTCGATCTGAGGCGCGGCGAGCTTCAGCCGGCGCCCGGTCTCATCCTCGACCGCGGACACCACGTACTGGATGTCCAGGCCCCACGCATGGCCGTTGCCGCAATACGACTGAACCGCCTCCGGCCGGTACCCCAGCAAGAGGAGGACCTGCTCAATGCCTTGGGCGCGCAGCAGCTCCAGCAGATGGCCAAGAAACGGCTTCCCATCGAACTCGATCATCGGCTTCGGGCGCGTATCCGTCAGCGGCCGCAGCCGCGTGCCTCGCCCGCCGGCTAAGATGACCGCTTGTCGTGGCCGTTGCGAAACCTGTTCCGTCATCGTCCTGCCCACGGCCTCGAGACGCGCTTGAGCTGTCTGAGCGGGAGGAGCCATCGGCTGCGCTTCCACTGGTTGACCTGCTGCTCAACCCAGCGCCGGGCCATAATCGCTTCGGCGGCAAACGTTCGACCGGACAGCGGTTTGAATCGGCGTTCGATCATCTCGTCGCGCGGGATCGAGGACCACAAGCGCGGAACCCCGCGCTGCGGCGTGATCAGCCGCGGGGTGAAACGCTCGCAGAACAACTCCTCAGCAAGGATCGGCTCAGGATCGCAACCAAATGCGTCCCCTGGCGGGGGTGCGCCATTCTGTTCATAGAGCACCCCCTCGCGGCCCAATAGCGCCTTGATGCCCTTGGCGTATTGGCGAACTTGGGCCGATGACATTTCGTGAAACGACAGCGTATTGAGTGCTAGATCCACGGGCATGCCGGCCGTCACCACATCCTCGAAGACATAATTGGGAATAAAGGTATAGCCAGGGGCGTTGGTGCGCAGCGTGTGCGAATCAGCGCCGGTGTAGATCGTCTGTTCAGCCTGCGGATCAACGAGTCCGAGGTACGTGGCCGAGAAAAACAGCGATTCCGGTAGATCGACGATCAGGTAGCGCGCGGAGGGAAACAGCCGCTTCAGGTAGAGGGCGAGCGCACCATACCCGCCCCCGATCTCCAAAAAGGTCAAGGTCCCGTTGGCGCGTTCCCGCTCCCGCAGCCAGTTCAGCACGCCGCTTTCATAGAGGAGCACCGCGCGCTCCTGATAGGAATACGTGTCGAAGTTCACCACCGTCTCTCCGACTTGCCAGCCGATCTCTCCTAATAGGCGGGGCGGCTTCACGATGAACTCCTCAGGCAGATCGCGGATTGCCGCGCGGAAATCGTTGAGGCTGAACCGCATGGCGTCAAACACGCGCTGCCGCAACAGCGCATCGTAGCGCTCCGTGCTGTAGTGGCGGTAGGTCGAAAGATAGTTTTCGTACGTCCACTCCCGCCCTAGCAGCGGCACGCCGCTGAAGCCGCCGGTGAAGAACCGCAGGCGGTTGATGACCTCATACGAGGGGGTGTCCTGCAGCACGTGGGCGGTGAAGCGGAAAAAGTCGCTGGGGTTGCCCTCTGGCTTCCAATTCTTATCCGGGTAGCCCACGACCGCGCCCCCACGCCGCGCGATCTCCGAAGGCCGGCGCTCGATCAGCGACTGAATCGCCTGAAAGACGCCGACCGCTGCGCGGTACTCTTCTTCGCTGATCGATCGCAGATCGCGCAAGGCCACGGTCCCCTGAATCGTCCTGAGTTGTCTGCGGTGGGTCATCCCGCCACCTCGATCTCCGCCGCCCCTGGCGAGACCGGCTGGGGTATTTTTTCTTCATAGAGCTTGGCGTAAACGCCGCGACGTCCCACTAAGAGGTCGTGCGTGCCCACTTCAATAACGCGCCCCCCCTGGAGCACGATGATCTGATTCGCCTCGCGCACGGTGCTCAACCGGTGGGCGATCACGATCACGATGGCCTCATGGTGCAGCGCGTTGATCGCATCGTACACTGCGCGCTCGGTGAGGTTGTCGAGGGCGCTGGTCGCTTCATCAAAGATCAACACTTCCGGACGCCGTAAGATCGCCCTGGCGATGGCCAACCGCTGGCACTGCCCTCCGGATAACCGGACGCCCCGGTCGCCCACCACGGTCTCATAGCCCTCAGGCAGCGAGGCGATGAACTCGTGGAGCTGCGCGGTGCGAGCGGCCCACTCGATCTGATCCTGCGAGAGGCTCTCGTCCCACAAGGCGATGTTGTCCTTGATGGTCGCATTAAACACAAAGATGTCCTGGCTCACGTAGCCCACCCGCGCGCGCCAGGCGTGCAGGTCCAGCGCTTGAAGATCCACGCTGTTCACCAGGATGGAGCCTGCCTGCGGTTCATACAGGCCGATCAACAGATTCGCGATCGTGCTCTTCCCCGAGCCGGTGGATCCGACGATCGCCGTCACCGTGCCCCTGGGCATGGCCGCCGTGACGCGGTCAAGGACGCGGTGATCAGGACGCGCGGCGTACGCGAACGTCACGTCCTGCATTCGAATGTCCTTGATCTGCTCCAGCGCGCGCCCGCCGCGCCGCTCCTGCGGCAATACCTGCAAGATGTCTTGAATCCTCGCGAGGTCTCGCGTGTAGCGGCTGAGGTTGACCGTCGCCGCATTGATGCTGGCCATCGCCGGCGCCAGCCGCCGGATCGCCAGGAGGAACGCGACCAGCATGGAGACCCGCAGACCGGCCGCAGGAGAGAAAAAGGTGATGGCGCCGAAGCCTACCACGATGGCGATCGCGATGACTTCGTTGACGAGCATCGGGCCATGCCGGAAAAACGTGAGGTGCAGCTCCGGTTGCAGCTCACGGGACATCAACTCGTCTTGCCGAGCCACGAGGCGCCGCTCCAGCCCATGCGCCTTGACGACTTTGAGGCCATCGATCGCATCGACCTGCAGCTTCTGCAGCTCGCCTTGCAAGTCATACAGCGTTTGTCCGTGAATGGCCGAGCGGCGGTCCGCGAACCACCGCCATCCCTGCACGCCCGCCACGGCCACAATGCCCAGGAGGAGCGTCGCCCACCAAGAAAGATAGAGCAGCAGTCCGATCATGAGCAGGCTGTTGAACATTCCGGTGAAAAACTGGCCAAGGTAAATCACCGAGCCGGTGAGCGACTGCGCCGGATTGTTGATGTCATGGAGGATGGTGCCCCGCGCCTGGCTCGAGATGGCTTCGTATCGCGCGTGCAGCACTTTCTCGGCAAGCGCAACCTTCGTGGTCCGCCGCAGCTTAACCGCAATCGCGGCGATCCAATACTGATTCAGCAATGCCAGCGCGCTACGAATGATGAAGAAACCGCTCACCAGCACCAGGAACGCGAACACCACCATGTTGGCGCTGGGCTGAATTCCGAGCGACTGCAGCGACCCCCGCACCAGGGCGACCACGCGGCCCTCCCCCATGGCGCCCCGATCCGTCAGGACATCCGTCAACGGCACCGTGAAGCCAATCGCCAGAGCGTCCACGACCGCTCCGATGAGCATGAGCAGGACGATCGCGGCGGTTGGCATCAGGTGCGGCTTCACCGCCACCTGCCAGTAGAAGGCCAAGGGCCGAAATGGCTCGGTGCGCTTCGCAAGGTCCATCAGGCGGCGTACTCCGATCGGCCAATGATCAGATCGACCAGCGCGAGGAGCCAGAAATGGTGCGTCATCTCGACCAGATTGTAGGCGCGGCTGTCGACCCAGAAGTTCTCCTGCCCAAGCTGGCGCAGCGGATTATCCGGCGAAAAACCCGAGAACGTGATGACCGCGGCAAATTGCTGGCGCGCGGCGGCCGCGCACGCGTTAAGGATGTTCGCGGACTTCCCGCTCGAAGAGATCGCGATGAGGACGTCGCCGGCTTCGCCGTAGTGCTCGATCGCCTTCTCGAGCCACCGCTCATAGCCGAAATCGTTCGCAAAACATGTGATTAGATCCGGTTCATTGAAGGTGACCGCGCGGACCTTGGCATTTTTTGTGAGATCGACCGCCACGTGGCTCGCCATCGCCGCGCTGCCGCCGTTGCCCACCAGAATGACTTTGCCTCCAAGGCGAGCCGTGTCCACCAGGAGCTGGCGCACCTCAAGGAGGCGGGGGATCCACGCGCGCGTCTCCTCGCACAACCGCTGGAATTCCCCCGCGTACCGCTGCAGGAAAGCGGAGGCGTCTTGCGCCGGCGGCGCGGATGCGGTCTTGCGCGGCCCATGAGCCGGCCGCTTCACCGCCACCGGCATGGCGCTCTTCGCGCTCATCGGCTCACCGGAACGTTGTGCCGGACTTCGTCGCGGTCCAGCGGCATGGCGTCTCGCGCGCCTTCGGACTCGTAAAAGATAATGCGGCTGCCGCTGGTCTCAAATCGAAACGGCACGTGCAACACGCCGCGCAGCGCCTCTTTCACGCGGTCCTGCTCCTGTGGCCTGACAAACAACAGCAAGAACCCGCCGCCACCCGCTCCCAACAGCTTGCCGCCGATGGCTCCGGCAGCGCAGGCAGTTTCATAGAGCGCGTCGATCTGCGGCGTAGAGATCCGGTTCGTGAGGCTTCGCTTGACCTGCCAGCCCTCGTGCAGCAATCGTCCGAACGCGTCCAGATCGTCACCGCCTTGCAAAATGCTAATGGCCTCATCGACCATCTGCTGCATCAGGCGAAGTTCCTGCGCTTTGCTCGGCGTCGCCTGGATCTGCTCGCTGGCGATCTCCGAAGCGGTCCGGGAAAACCCGGTGAAAAACAGCATGAGGTGCTCTTGCAGGTGCACGCGCTGGTCTTCGCTCACGATGACCGGCGACACCTGGAAGCGGCGGTCGGCCGAAAAATCAATTCGGTTGAAGCCGCCGAACGACGCAATGATCTGGTCCTGCGATCCCACGGACTCTTTGAGGACTTGCTGTTCCACATGGATCGCATCGTTCGCCAGCTGCAGCTTGGTCGGCATGCGGCCGTTCAGGCCGTAGAGCGCGTGCAGGAAACCCACGGTGAACGCGGAGCTGGACCCCAAGCCGGTTCTGGCCGGCAGGTCTCCGTCGTGGTGAATTTCCAGTCCGTCCGAGATCCTGAGATGCTCGAGCACGCCCCGCACCGCAGGGTGCTCGATCTGGTCGTTCGACATCACCGTTTCGACTTTCGAATACACCAAGCGGCTGCGGTGCTGGAAAAATGGCGGCAGATACCGGCACGTGATGTAGCAGTACTTGTCGATGGTCGTCGCTAAGACCGCGCCTCCGTGCTCGCGGAACCACACCGGATAATCGGTGCCTCCGCCGAAGAACGAGATGCGAAACGGCGTGCGGCTAATAATCATCTCGCAGCCACCGCGGAGTGCCTGACCAGTTTGTGCGAGGCCATCTGGCGGATGTGCTCCATCGTCTCCGGGCCGAATTTCTGGCGGACCATCTCCAGGTACCGTGGAGACGCAAAGTACGTCTGAAAAGCCTGGTCGCGAAACTGCAAGACCTCAGCACCCGAGAGATATTTCGTCGGTAGCGGGAGAGAATCCACCGCGTGCTGGGAATAGCCTGACCACCGCGCCGGAAGCGGCCAGGTGTTCTGCACCGCCAGCTCATAGAGCGCGCTGCCAGGATAGGCCATGGCCGAATACAGGTTTGCGAACTCGCAGTTGAGCTCCAGGGCCATGTCGAGTGTCGCCTGCATCGTCTCCATGTCATCCTCAGGCAGTCCGAAGATGTAGTTGGCGATCACGTTGATCCCGGCCGCCCGGACCTTTCCGATCGTCTTGAAAATCTCCTCCTGCCCGAAGCCCTTCTGCACGTCCTGGCGCACGCGCTCGCTCGCCGCCTCGATGCCGAAGGCCAGCCAATTGACCCCGGCCCGCTTCAGCTTGTCCAACATCTCATCCCGCACGGTATCCACGCGGGCGTAGGCCCAGATGTTCAGGTCGTAGCCGCGCTCGATGATGGCGTCGCACAGCCCCAGTACGTGGCGCGGGTGCAGCACGAACATCTCATCCGCGATCTTGATGTTGCGTACCCCGTACTCCTTCACGAGCCGGCCGATCTGCGCCATGATCGCGGGGATGCCCCAGAAGCGGTAGCTGTTCGTGCTCACCTTCAAGCCGAGCTCCTTCTCTCCGCTCTTGAAGGGCGCTTGGATGCAGCAGAAGCTGCAGTGGTACGGGCAGCCCAGGGTCGTGTAGATCGCCGCGTAGGGCTGACGCTTGAGCCCATCAAAGCAGTGCCAGTTATGCGCCCGGTATTTCTCCATCGGCAGCAAATCCCAGGCCAGCTCCGGCATCTCGCCGTCGAGGTCCTTGACCAGCGGTGCCGCCGGGGTGCGCTGCACTTGGCCATGCTCGCGATAGAGCAGCCCCCGCACCTTCGAGAAATCCGGCTGCGCGGTCTTCAACGCTTCGGTCAGCTCCAGCAGTGTGATCGGGCCCTCTCCGCTGCAGGCGAAATCGACGTCTTCTTCCTCCATCGTGCGCTCCGGCAGCGCGGCCACATGCCCGCCCACCAGCAGCACCGCCTGCGCAGGCGCGTGCTGTTTGATCGCGGCACAGATGGCCCCTGCCGCCGTCATGTTCTGCGTCGACGCGGACGGCTGGTGGCCGTACACGACCACCGCAGCCAGCCTGGGCTTCAAGTCAGCAACGCGCTCCGCGACCTGTTCCGGCGTCCATTCCTCCGCTTCGGCATCGAGGATGATGACGGTGTGGCCGGCCCGGCGCAGGTAGGTCGCCATGAGCCCGGCCCAGACCGGCGGCTCGATCGCCGCCAGCTCGGCCCCCAAGGCTTGATAGACGTGCGTGCGGCTTCCCGGATTGATCAACACGACTTCAAGGTCTGGCCTGCTCATCACGCTCCGTCAAACGTTGGCGTACCCGCGACGACGCACCACCCGATACCCTTTGATCAATTCCGCAATCCCGTCCTGCAGCGAGGTCTTCGGCCGGTAGCCGGTGCGCTCGATCTTGTCGTTGCTCACGATGTAATTGCGCTGGTCCGGATCTTGCCCGATCGCGGCTTCCACGTAGTAGAAGCCGGGCACCTGCCTCTTGATCTCTTCGCACAGCTCGAGCTTGGACAGGTTCGCGTCGCTGAGGCCCACGTTATACGGCTGGCCCTTCATCGCCTCGAAATGCTCCAGCGCATGGAGGAACGCCCGCCCGATATCCCTGACATGGATGAAGTTCCGCTTGAAGTGCCCTTGGAAGACCACGAGGAAGCCGTCGGTGACCGCCCGGTACACGAAGTCGTTCACCAGCAAATCGAGCCGCATCCGCGGGCTGATGCCAAACGCCGTCGCCAGGCGAAACGTCACCGTATTGGGCGCGTCCAGCACCGCCTGCTCGATCTCCACTTTGAGCCGCCCATAGGTGGAAATGGGCCGCAGCGGCGTGTCTTCCGTGCACTCGATGCCCTCCT
>PCVX01000028.1:14484-16044 GCA_002796105.1 Candidatus Omnitrophica bacterium CG11_big_fil_rev_8_21_14_0_20_63_9
TGCGGGTTGCGCTCGCAGGCCGGTGCTCCGGTCAGGCAGGCCAGCGGAAAGATCGCCTCGGCCTGCTTCAAGCTCTGTGTGAGGAGCGCGCGGTCCCGCGCATCGCCCCGCACCACGGACAGCGCCGGATGATGGCAGCAATCCAGCAGCGACGTCTGGTCATACAGAAAATTGTCCAGCACGGTGACCTGGTGGCCCTCCTGCAGCAACATGGGCACCATGACCGAGCCCAAATACCCTGCTCCCCCGGTGATCAGGATGCGCATGCGACCTTCGATGCTCCTTGATGAGTCTCGTGCTCGAGGAACCACTGATAGGTGCGCGCCACGCCCTCGCGCAGCGGTGTGCGGGCCGTCCACCCCAGCCGATGAATCGCCGAGGCCTCCAAGCGCTTCTCCAAAGCCCCATCAGGTTCCGAGCGGACCCACTGGAGCTCGCCCTGAAACCCCACGACGTCGGCCACCAGCTCGGCTAATTCACGGATCGTGCAGGTCTGCCCGGAGCCGATATTGATCGGGCCGTCTCCATCGTACCGGGCCAGCACCAGCTCGCACGCCTCTGCCAAATCATCCGCATAGACGAATTCCCGTCGCGCATTTCCGGTTCCCCAGAGCGACACCGAACGCGCCCCCTGGGCTTTGGCGTCATGACATTTGCGGATCAACGCCGAGAGCACGTGGGCGGTCTGCGCATCGAAATGATCCCCTGGCCCGTAGACGGTGCATGGAATCGCGGTCAGGTACTGCGTGCCATGCTGCCGGTTGTACGACTGGCACAGCGACAAGCCGGCCCACTTGGCGATCGCGTACGGCTCGCTGGTGGGCTCCATCGGCCCGGTCATGAGGTGCTCCGGACGCATGGGCTGCGGACACGCTTTTGGATACATGCAGCTGCTGCCGAAATTGAGCAGCCGGCGCACCCCGGCCTGCCAGGCGCCGCGAATGAGGTTTGCCTCCATCATCAGGTTCTCATACAGGAACGCCACCGGCTCGCCGGCATTCGCGCCGATCCCGCCAACCTTTCCCGCGGCCAGGACCATCTCATGCGGCCGGTTCGCCTCTAGCCATGCCCAGACCGCGCGCGGCTCGGTAAGCTCCAGCTGGGCATGCGTCGCGGTCAGCAGCTCCATCGAGGGCTGCCCGGCCCAGCGGCGCACCAGGGCTGAGCCCACCAACCCCGTATGGCCGGCGATGTACCGCCGCATCATCTCGAGGCTCCATACAGGATGATGCCAGCGGTCAGAACCCACAGCATGAGATTCGCCAGCATCGGACGGTCGGTCATGATGCTCTGCGCCGGATCCCCGCCTTCCTCATGCCGATGGACGAGATAGAGGTACCGGAAAAAACCGTAGAGCACGAAGGGAACCGTGAGGAGCAGTCCTGGCGATCCGAACTTCGCCATGATGTCCTCGCTCACGGTATAGAGGGTGTAGCTCACCAGTGCGGAGGCGGTAATGATCCCAATCATGGCATCAAGGAACGGGATGGGGTAATCACCCAGCACCTGCCGGTGCCCTTGGGCGTCCTCCTCAAGCAGCACTAACTCATGGCGCCGTTT
>PCVX01000028.1:16050-20931 GCA_002796105.1 Candidatus Omnitrophica bacterium CG11_big_fil_rev_8_21_14_0_20_63_9
CGCGATGAAGAGCGCTACGAGAGTCGTACAAATGAGCAGCCAGGTGCTCATGGCGACGCCAATCACGACGGCCCCGCCGATCACCCGCAGGAGGTAGCCTGTGGCGATCGCGAACACATCGATAATCACCAGGTGTTTCAACCGTAGGCTATACCAGAGGTTGAGTCCCCAGTAGCCGGCGAGGATCATCGCGAAGGCCCCGCTCAGCGCGGCCGCTCCCGCCAACGACACACCCAGCAGCCCGACGAGCGCAACCTGGGCAGTCCAAGCCTTCAGCAGTCCAGCCGCCAGCGGCCGATGGCGCTTCTCCGGATGGAGGCGGTCCTGCGCGCAATCCATGAGGTCATTCAAGAGATAGATGGAGCTGCTGACGGCGCAGAAGCAGCCAAACGCCATCAGGCTGCGCCAGAGCACTGCCGGAACAAAGAGGCGTTCCGAGAAAAACACCGGAGCAAACACAAAGAGGTTCTTCACCCACTGCGAAGGTCGCAGTTCAATCCACAGGGCGCGCAGCCAGTTTGCGCGCTGTGCAGCCAGCGGCGCACCGCCAACCTCGCCAGTACTCACAGGCAATTCCACGAGCGTCTCGGATGGGGTCATGGGTCAGAAGGGTCCTTTGAACCGCTGCTCATGGCTATAGAACGACTCACCACTGACATCGGCGGGTTCCAGCTCGAGCATGTGTTCCGCCATTCGGATGATGCTCACCGCATTGGGGTAAAACAAGTTTTCCAGGGGCCGCGTCGTCGGACATGGCACCTGGGCGAACCCAAGCCGCTCGACCGGCCGTTCCAACACCCCAAAGCAGCGCCGGCCAATCAGCGCGGCGGCTTCCGCCGAAAACCCGCAGAACGCCCAGTCATAGTCGGCCACGAGACAGCGATGGGTCTTGGTCACCGAGGCGACCAGCGTCTCTTCGTCCAAGGGGACGACGCTGCGCACATCCACGACCTCAAGCTCGATACCCCGCACAGCCAGCACCTCGGCGGCTTTCATGGCTTCAACCGTCATCCATGACGTGGCAATCACCGTGAGGTCCTTGCCCTGGCGCCGCACCGCCGCGGCTCCCAGCGGAAGGCGCAGCGTGGTGTCCACATCGCCTTCCACTTCGTACAACCAGCGATGCTCCAGCATGATCACCGGGTTGTCATCGCGGATCGCGGCCCGCAGGAGACTGTACGCGTCCTGTGGCGTGGTGGGCAGGACCACCTTCAAGCCTGGAAAATGGCCGAACATGCCGTGCAGCGACTTGCTGTGCTGCGCCGACTGGCCCCAGCCTCGCCCGACCACCGCGCGGATGACGAGCGGGATGCGCAGCTGCCCGCCGCTCATATAGCGAAGGGTCGAGAGCATATTCCCGATTTGATTCATGGCCAGTAGCATAAAGTCCGCCCGGATGTGCACATGGACCGGCCGCAATCCAGACAGGGCCGCGCCAAGCGCCACGCCCGTCATGGCGTCCTCGGACAGCGGCGTGCCAAAACATCGCCGCTGGCCGAAACGCTCCACCAGCCCGGCCGTAGACCCGAAAATCCGCTTGTGGTCCGGGACATCCAGCCCGAACACCAGCACGGAAGGATCGGCTTCCATCTCATCAGCCAACGCGGATGCCAGCGCGTCCCGGAACGTCGTGCGCCTGCTCATCCCCACACGTCCGTCGACAGCTCTGAAGGGGAGGCAAACGGTGCCTGACGAGCCGCATCAACACTGCGGGCGATCTGCTCATCGATTGAGGAACGGATGGCGTCCAGTTCCTGCCTCGAAACACCATGCTCAAACAGCCGTTGCTCAACGCGCCAGACCGGGTCAAGGCGAAGCCGTTCTTCCGGCGACGGCTGCGGCCGGTAGCCGGCGTGAAAATCTTCCATCGGCCCCACATGTTCAAGGAATCTGAAATAGGTCAGGTGCAAGAACCCCGGGCGCGAATCCTGCTCCATCCGGCCGAGGATCTGGGTCGTGGCCGCGATGACGCCTTGCAGATCGCTCCCATCGCCGCTGGCGACATGGCAGCGAAAACCCTGCAGCGCCTCCGGGATGGACCGGAATCCCTGGCGCTCGCTGGCCGCGGTATGGATCGCCAGATCGTTGTCCTCGCACACGAACAACATGCGCAGTTGCTTTAGGCACGCGAAATTCAAGCTCTCCCAGAACACCCCTTCTTCGACCGCGCCGTCGCCGAAGAACGCGACGGCGAGATGCGGCTCGCCGCGGTACTGGTGGGCGAGCGCCGCTCCGACAGCAAGCGGAATGGTAGTCCCCACCACCGCCGAGGTCGCCATCAGCCCCTGCTCGGGAGCCGCCAGGTGCATGGAGCCTGCCTTCCCTTTGCTGGCTCCGGTCACCTTCCCATAGAGCTCGCCGAAGAACCCGTCGGTATCGCCGGTCAGCGCCAAATACAGCGCATGGTTCCGGTACGTGCCGAATGCTTTCGTCCCTGGCGGCAGCGCGTGGCACACCCCCACCGAGATGGCTTCCCCGCCGATGCCCAAGTGGACCGGCGTTTTCATCTCGTTGCTGGCGTATTCTTCCCGGATCTTTTCTTCCGCGCGGCGCACCAGCAGCAGCTTGTGGTAGAGGGCGAGGGTGTCCGCGCGCGTCGCGGATGCCTGCCGCCCCGCAAGCGCCGCGTCACGCAAAGTAGGCGGCGAGGCTTTCTGCAGCATAGGCGATGTCCTCATCCGTCAAATACTGGTGGACGCCGAAGTGCAATCCGGTCTGTCCGATCCGCTCCGCCACGGGGAACTCGCCCAGCCGGCGGCCCAGGAACGCAAACGCGCGATGCTGCGTGGGCAGCGAACCGAAGAGCGTCTTGCATTGGATGCCCCGGCCCTCGAGGTGCCGGTACAGCCCCTCGATGGATCGCGTGGCATCCCGCAGCACCAGTGGAAACGCGTGCGGGCAGGTCACCTCACCTGGCCCGTCCGGATAAAGAATCACCCGGTCTTCCAACGAGCGCAACAGCTCCCACAGCCGCGCGAGGTAGCGGCGGCGGACCGCGAACGTCTGGTCAAACAGCTCCAGCCCCTCCAGCCCGATCGCCGCCTCCAGGTCGTTCATCTTTGAGTTGAAACCCACCCGGTCAAAGTGAAAGTAGAGCTGGCCGCCGCGGCGGCCATGGGTGCGGATGGAGCGGCACAGCGCGGTCCATGCGTCGTCGTTGGTGGCGACCATCCCGCCTTCCCCGCTGCAGATCATGTGGGCCGCGTAAAAACTGAAGAGCGCGGCGTCGCCGAAGGAGCCGACGACCTTGCCGCTGAGCGTCGCCCCATGCGCCTCGCAGCAGTCTTCGATCACCGCCAGTCGATGGCGCTTCGCGATCGCCAGGATCTCGGCCATGCGGCATGGCTTACCCATCGTATGGACGACCTGAATGGCGCGGGTGCGCGGCGTGATGGCGGCCTCGATGCGCGCAGGGTCGATGTTGAGCGTCTCCAGCTCCACATCCACGAACTTCGGCATCAGACCGGCGGCGACGATGCAGTTCGCGGTCGCCACAAACCCCAGCGCCGGCGTAATGACTTCATCCCCCCGCGTCGCGCCGCGCTCCAGCAGCGCGCTCATCGCCACGATGCCCGCATCGGTCCCTGAGCTGGTCGCGATGGCGTGCCGGTACCCGAACGTCCGGGCAAACTCGCGCTCGAAGCGCTGCACATTCGGGCCTTCTGAGACCCAATTGCGCTCAAGCGCCTCGTTCAACCATCGGCGGGCCGAGGCGCCGATTTCAATGTGACCGAAGGTGATCCGATAGGAGGTGCTCGAAGGAGTCGTCGTGGTCGTGTTCATCGCGCGCTGAGCTGATTGGCCAGGTCGTAGCAGTCCGGCGTGCCGATATCCAGCAGCGATTCGTCCGAACGAAACGTCCAGCCGCTGCCCGGCGGCACGAGGGAGAGCAATTGCTGCTCCAGATCGTACGACCCTTCGGGCCATGCGTCCACGAGCGCGCGGTCAAAGGCATACACCCCGGCGTTCACCCAGGCCTGTCCGCTTGCGTCTCCGGTTGTGAACCCGCGGATCTCGCCTTCAGGCCCCAGCGACACCATGCCTTTGCGTCGGGCGTTGCCCTCCACCCGCTCCGCCCGCACGATGGCCATGGTAAATCGGGCGCGCCGTCTCGCATGCGCCTCGAGCACCGGCGCGATCGCCTTCACGCCCCAGCAATCGCCGTTTAAGGCCACACACACCGAGGATTGCGCGTAGCGGACGGCATGCCGCAACGCTCCGCCTGTGCCCAGCGGGCGCGGTTCTTCCACCACGATCATGGAGGGAAATTCGCCCGCATACGTGCGCGCGAACGCATGGAACTGCGGAGCCAGATAATGGACCGCGAGGAGGATGCGCCGCACCCCTTCCGCGCGCAGCGCGCGCAGCCGCCGAAGCAGGAACGGTTCCCCGCCGACCGGAAGCAGCGGCTTGGGGGTCGCTGCGGTGAGCGATCCGAGCCGCGCGCCTCGGCCGCCGCACAGCACGATGACATCGCTGGTTTCCGGTCGCAGCACAGCCATCAGGGCCCGGCGGGCTCCAAGGACACCGGCGCGGCAGCCGGCAGCGGAGCGACCGGTTTTTGGCTTGCCAGCATCCGGTCCAGCGCTGCAGCATGCACGCTCGGGTTGGGAACGCCGGATTCCGGAAGGACGATCAAGCGGTCTACCGCGATCCCGAGCGCGGCCAGGCGTTGCAGATCCTCCTCGCCCCATCGCAGCGAGGCCGCCACGACCCAGTCATAGTCGGCCGGCTTCACGTCGGCGATCCGCTGAACCGATCGCCCGAGAAATTGCGGCAGGGTCGGCGCTTCATCGACCACCCCGACCAGCTCCAAGCCCATTTCATGGATCGTCAAGAAGGCAAGTTCAGCCAACTCGCCGGTCCCGTACAGTAGGATCC
>PCVX01000028.1:20953-51379 GCA_002796105.1 Candidatus Omnitrophica bacterium CG11_big_fil_rev_8_21_14_0_20_63_9
AGATAGGAGCGGACGCGCCCGTACAACTGCAGCGAAAAATGGATGAACTCGTAAGTCAGGCGGGTTTTTTCAAGAATGCCTTGCGGGGTGATCAGGTAGCGGATACGGCTGCGTTTGGTGCCGATGATCTTGATGTAGCCTTTCTTCGTCAGCCGGCGAAGCATGAGGTTGGTGAGACCCAGGGCCATGCCGATGCGTTGTGAAAGTTCCCGCTGGGTGATGTCCGGCGACTGCGTCACCTCGTTGAGGAGGTGCATGTCCCGGTAGGTGCGTTGATTCATGAGGATAACGTTCGGCTGCTCAGGATGTTCACGGCGTGAACTAGAGCTGTTCAAGGAATGAACACGTTCATCATACTTTAAGCATTCTTAAGTAGTTGTCAATGGAATTTTAGGTCAGCTGGATGGAATTTCGCGCGCTGCCAGACCGACACCGCGCCGTACGCCGCGAGCAGAATAAGATAAGGTTCCATTGGCACGCGGTGCCTAAAACTCCCCTCAAGTAAGAGATGAGGCAGCGCTCGTGAGACCAACACGACCAATACCAGCCACCATCCCAAACGCTGAGCCGGAGTCCGGAGAGCGCTACGCAGCACCAGCCACAACCCCCAAAAGCCCAAGAGGTACGCATACCACCAGATGCCGTAGGAGTACGCGCTGTCCCGAATGAGCGCCACCGGATCAAAAAACCCGTACTCTTGGTAAAAGAAAATCGCATTGAACCCGTGCAGAATCTCGGAGCCAACCCTCTGGATCACCTCAAACGGTTGCTCCCTAAGGCGTTCCCACGCGACGAGCGGCTCGCGCCACGGGTTAAACCACGCATTCAGATCGAAGCCGGCATGCTGCAGGATGAACCACTGCGTGCCCAGACGGCTGTGGATTCCGCCTCCCTTACCGGCAACAAAGGGCGCGAGGACGATCGCGAATCCTACGGACAGGGCGAGCACATGCGATACCGCTTTGCGCCAGCCCAACTTGGCCCGCACGCCGATCAGGAACCACCCCAGCAACAACAGCCAGAAGGCAATATTGCCCTCTCGCGTGACCGCGGCCCAACCAAGGAGCATCCCCACAGGGATCATCCGGCGTCCCCATCGCGTGGGATCCTCGGTATAGCGCACCAAACACCACACCACCGCCAGCGTCCAAAACACATCCAACGCTTGGTGACCGATAGCCGCGGCGGCGAACACCATGGAGAAGTTGACCGCCCCGAACATGGCGGCTAGGCGGGCCGTCGGCAACCCGAAGAGCCGCTTGGCAATAGCGTACAGCAGCAGACACGCCCATGCGCCGATCACTGACTGCACCGCACAGACGAGAAAATAGTTCCGCCCAAGGAGCCAGTACATGAGGGCCAGAAACCGCACGTAGCCGGGGGCGAACAGCGGCATGCCCGACCATCGCGCGTCCTCCTCATGCCGCAACAGCGCCGTCGCCAGCGCGTCATAGGCAGGCCCATCTGAGCCGGTCTCCCAGTAATTAGGATTCGACATCACCCTGGTCGTATAGAAGAGCCGCAGGCCCAGGGCGATGAAGAAAATGATTGTCAAGAATCCTTGCTCATGTTTTACGAAGGCGACAAGACGCGTCCCGGCAACTTGTCCGAGCGAAAAACGCGAAGCGGCCAGCACCGACAGCCCGATGATGCTCGCCGCGATGGTGAGCCGGGGTGCCAGCACCATGCTCTCCACCCAAAACCCCGCATAGCCGATGAACAGGGGAAGAAAAAACAGGATGGGTTCTAGGCTCCCCGCTCGACACCGCGCGGCCATCCGCCATGCCACGATGAAACCGGCGGCCAGCGTTGTGACCCAGAGCGCATCGAGATAACGAAGATACCAGATCGACAGGTGCGTGGGAGGCTCATGCACAACCGTGGCCATGAGATGGGCCAGGAGAACAAGGAGATGCAATCCGAATCCCATCGGGATTGCTCGCGCCCATAACTTGCTCGGGGTAAGCTGGAAGAGACGGCTGTAGCCCCACGCGTAGGCTGCCACGCCCAACCAGGACAACAGCGCAACTGGAAATCCTGTTTCTGGCGCCATCCGAAGGGGCAGCCGGATCACGCCTCCACCCGCTTCCCACACTTCGACGATCAAGATGGCGCACAGCGCCACGCTGAAGATTCCGACGAGAAAGAGGCGGCGCTGAAGCGACCGCTTACGCCTTGATGGCATGCTGGCGAAACCACGCAATCGTCTTGCGCAACCCCTCATCCAAGCTCACAGCGGGGCTCCACCCGAGGCGGGTGCGGGCGAGGTGGATATCAGGCCGGCGTTGTTTCGGGTCGTCCACAGGCAGCGGGCGGAACTCGATCCGGCTGCTCGGCGCGCCAAAGGACGCCAGGATCTTGTTGGCGATCTCAAGGATCGTCCGCTCATCCGGGTTGCCGAGGTTGATCGGGTCATGCATCTCTTCTTGGCCCATGACTCGGCGGATTCCTTCCACCAGATCATCGACATAGCAGAAGCTGCGCGTCTGGCTCCCCTCGCCGTACACCGTCAGCGGTTCGCCACGCAGCGCCTGGCCGATGAACGTCGGCACGGCCCGCCCGTCATTCAAGCGCATGCGCGGGCCATAGGTGTTGAAAATGCGGATAATGCGGGTATCAAGGCGGTAGTAGCGGTAATAGGCCATCGTCAGCGCTTCGGCGAACCGCTTGGCCTCATCGTAGACGCTGCGCGGCCCAATGGGATTCACATGGCCCCAGTAAGACTCCGGCTGCGGATGGACTTCGGGGTCGCCGTAGACTTCGGACGTGGAGGCGATGAGGAACTTCGCACCCTTTGCGCGGGCCAGTTCCAGCGCGTTGAGCGTGCCCAGCGAGCCGACCTTCATGGTTTCCAGCGGAAACCGCAGGTAATCGATCGGGCTGGCCGGCGAGGCGAAATGCAGCACGTAGTCGACCGGGTCGGCGAGGGAGAGCGGGGTCGTGATGTCGTGCGTGAGCAACCGGAAGCGCGGCTGGCTTTCGAGGTGCTGGAGATTCGCGGCGGAGCCTGTCAGGAGGTTATCGACGGCGAGGACGTCGTCACCGTCCGCCAGGAAGCGGTCGCACAGGTGGGACCCGATAAACCCGGCCCCGCCGGTGATCAGAATCCTCATGCCGCGGCGATTTCCTCGCCGCGCCGCACAAGCAACGATTCCTGTACTTCAGGCGTCGGCTGCTGAGATTGCCGACTGAGGCGGATCCCCCGATGCTTATTGGGAAGACGCTTGATGAGGCTCTTGCGCTCCAAGGCGTTCAGCCGGTCAAGGACCGACTTATACGAGACAATCTGACACCCGATCTGGATCTCGCGGATCAAGGGAGAGCGGCGATGTTGGAGGAAATATTGTCGGAGGAACTCCAAAACTACTTGCTGTTTTTTCGTCAAGGAGTAGTGGAGAGGCAGTTTCCTTCTCCCGGTTGATCGGCCCGATGACAGAAAGCTTGACAAATATTACTATTTTTTAATGTTGGAAGTCAAGCGCTCTGCTGGAGGCCGCAGGTTAAACGCCTCAGAAGCGAGGGTGGCGATGCGCTGGCCGATGCTAAGCGACGCGGTGGCCGCCGGCGAGGGGACGTTGCAGACATGGATGGCGTTCTCCGCCGTGAGGATTTCGAAGTCATTCAGGAGCTGCCCGGCCGCATCGACCGCTTGGGCTCGCACGCCGCTGCCGCCTGGCACCAAGTCCTTGGCCTGCACATCAGGGAGGAGCCGCTGGGCGGCAGCGACAAACGCCGATTTGCTCCACGTCCGCACGATCTCTTGCAGGCCCAGCGCCCGATACCGGTGCAGCATTTTCCAAAATCCGACGAACCCGGCCAGCTCCACGACATCCGGCCACGCGATATCGCCCCGGCGGTACCCTTCCCGCTTCAGCGCCAGCACAGCATTCGGTCCCACATGGACCGACCCGTCCAGTCCCCGCGTGAAGTGCACGCCGAGAAAGGGGAACGCGGAATTAGGCACCGGATAGATCATGCTCCGGACAAGATCCCGTCGGGCCGGTGCCAGCTCGTAATAGTCGCCGCGAAAGGGTACGATCCGGATGCTGACCTGCGCCCCGGCGCGGCGGGCTACCCGATCCGCTTGCAGACCGGCGCATGTCACGAGATACCGGCTTCGAAACTCGCCGCTTGTCGTCTGAACGATCCACTCTCCACCCTGCCGCGCCAACCGGCTGACTTCGGCTGAACAACGCACCGTGCCTCCCCGCTCACGAACGATCCGGGCATAGGCCGCGGCGACCGCGGGATACTCCACGGTGCCGGTCGTCGGAACGTGCAAGGCCTGCACGCCCTGCGCCTCCGGCTCGATCTCCCGCAGCTGCTCGGGGCCAAGCGTGGACAACCCCTCAACCCCGTTGGCTCGGCCTTGCTCATAGAGGCGGCGCAGCGCGGGCAGTTCCGTATCGCTGGTGGCGACCACGATCTTGCCTCTCACCGCGTGCGGGATGCTGTGGCGCCGGCAGAAATCGATCAGGAGGCGGGCCCCCTCCACGCACAGCGCCGCCTTCAGCGATCCGGGGCGGTAATAGATGCCGGAGTGGATCACGCCGCTGTTGTGGCCGGTTTGGTGCCGGGCAAGGTCGGCTTCCTTCTCCAACAGCGTCACCCGAAGGCCTGGCCAGCGCTCCAGCAGCTGAAGCGCAGTGGCCAGCCCGACGATGCCGCCGCCGACGATCACGATATCCGACAGTGGGGTCATCGCGCGGCGCGGGCTGTTGCGGCGGCGATCCGATCAATGACGTCGAGGGTCAGCTCCGGATACACCGGCAGGCTGAGGACCTGCCGTGCCGCCTCCTCGGCGCGCGGCACCGGGGCGTGCCGTCCACCGATCGCAGCCAGGGCGGGTTGGGATGGCAACGTCCCCGGATAGGCGACTTGCGTTTCAATGCTCTCGCTGTCGAGCGTGTCGTGGATGCGGTCGCGCTTCGGCGAGCGGATCGTATACAGGTGGTAGACCGCCTGGCAGCCTGGCCGCTCAACCGGGCCTTCGAGACCGGCCGCTGAGTGCCGAGCGAATGCGGCCCGGTACGCCTCCGCATTGCGGCGCCTGGCCTCGGTCCAGCGGTCGAGGTGGCGCAGCTTGACCCGGAGGACCGCCGCCTGCAGCTCGTCAAGGCGGCTGTTCACGCCGAGCGCCGCGTGGTGGTACCGCTGCGCGCTGCCATGCGCGCGCAGCAGCCGGATGTGCTCGGCGAGCTTGGGATCGTTGGTCACCACCATCCCGCCGTCGCCGTAGCCGCCCAGGTTCTTCGTCGGATAAAAACTGAGACAGCCGGCGTCGCCGAACGCGCCGACTCGTTGTCCGCCACAGGTGGCGCCGATCGCTTGGGCGCAATCCTCAATGACGCGCAGGCGGCGCGCTTGGGCCACGTCCATGACCCGATCCATCGCGCAGGGATGCCCGTAGAGATGGACCGGGAGAATCGCTTTGGTCCGGGAGGTGACGGCGTCGGCCAGCTGATCCGCATCGAGGTTGCACGTCGCCGGCTCGATGTCGACGAACACCGGGGCGGCGCCGGCCAGCAGGATGGCTTCGGCGGTCGCGAAAAAACTGAACGCCGTCGTGATGACTTCAGCGCCCGGGCCGATGCCACACGCGCGCAGCGAAAGTACTAGCGCGTCGGTGCCTGAGGCGACACCGACCGCGTGGCGCGTGCCGCAATACGCCGCCACCTCGCGCTCCAGCGCTTCGACTTCCGGCCCGAGAATGAAGTGCCCGCTGGCGAGCACGCGCGCAACGGCAGCGTCGATCTCGGGCTTGATCGACTGGTACTGTGCCTGAAGGTCAACGAGAGGAATGCGTGGCATGCGGGAAACTCAATAGCTCATTAGAGAGCTATCGAGCGCATTTACCGGGCGACGGGCGGATGTTGGCGGAACCACTCGGCGGTGCGCCGAAGCCCTTCGGGAAAATTGACTTTCCCCTTCCAGCCCAGGAGGCGCTGCGCTTTTGAGGAGTCCGCGTACGTGCGGTGCACGTCGCCGGGCCGTTTCGGCTGAAGGGCCGGCGGCACCGATAACCCGAAAATCTTGTTGAGCTCCTGCAGCAAATCGAGCACGGCATGCTCTTCGCCCAGCGCAATGTTGAAGATCTGGGCGTCGCCCACGCCGGACACCTGGGAGGCCAGCACCGTGCCGTCCACGACGTTTTCGACATACGTGAAATCGCGCGACTGCGTCCCGTCGCCGTAGACCGGCGGGGATTCTTTGCGCAGCAGGCACGCGATGAACTTGGGGATCACCACGGCGTAATCGTTCTCCAGGCTCTGCCGCGGGCCGAACACGTTGAAGTAACGGACCGCGACGGTCTCCAGCCCAAAGCCGCGCCAAAACAGCCCGCACAGCAGCTCATCCGCCAGCTTGGAGGCGGCGTACGGCGAGACCGGGTTCGCCGGATCGGTTTCCACCATGGGGACTTTGCTGGTTTCACCGTAGACTGAGCTTGAGGAGACGCAGACGAAGCGCGTCACCTTCGCCTTCACCGCGGCGTCCATCAACGCCGTCGTTCCGGTCACGTTGACGTCCATATAGCCGACCGGATCGGCCATCGACTTGGGCACGCTGCGCCACGCGGCGGCATGGATGACGCGCTCGACCCCGCGGCATGCCCGGCCACCCAGCTCGCGGTCGCGGATGTCGCCCTGCAGAAACTCAACCTTCGACTTCACGTGCGCCAGATTGTCCAGCTGGCCGGAGGACAGGTCGTCGAGCACGCGCACCTGGTAGCCATCGGCCAGCAGCCGATCCACGATGTGCGAGCCGATGAACCCCGCCCCTCCAGTCACGAGATACCGTGCCATGCATCCTCCTTAGAGCTTCACGATTTTCTTGGCCTGCCGACGATCGAGCTGGCCGTAGTGGTTGCGCGTATCGAGGACCACCGGCGCCTGCCGTCGGACGAGGTCGTAGTCCACCTTCGAGTGGTCGGTGAGCACCACTGCGCAATCACAGCCGCGCAGCGTGGCCGCGGTCAGCGGCTTGGACATCTGCCGGCGGCCGTTCAGCTCCGCCGACGGCACGAACGGATCGTGGTACTGCACGATCGCGCCCCGCTCTTTCAGGAGCCGCGCGACGTCAAGCGCCGGCGAATCGCGCAAATCACCGACGTTCGGCTTGTAGGCCAAGCCGAGCAGCAGCACCTTCGCGCCCTTCATCGACTTGCGGCGGTCATTCAGCAAGCTCATCGTGCGGTGCACCACGTACTCCGGCATGGCCCCGTTGATTTGCGTCGCCAGCTCGATGAAACGCGCCTCCGATCCCTGGGCGCGGACCTTCCAGGCCAGGTACACCGGATCCGACGGGATGCAGTGGCCGCCGATGCCGGGCCCCGGGTAGAACGGCATGAACCCGAAGGGCTTGGTCTTCGCGGCGTTGATCACTTCCCACACATCCACGCCCAGCCGGTGGCAGATCAGCGCGATCTCGTTCACCAAGCCGATGTTCACCGCGCGGAAGGTGTTTTCCAGCAGCTTCACCATTTCGGCGACCTTCGCGGACGACACCGGGACGGTGCGATGGATCGCGGTGCCGTACAGCGCGGTCGCGAGCCTCGTGCACTGCGGCGTGATGCCGCCGATCACCTTCGGGATCGTGCGGGTCGTGTACGTCGCGTTGCCCGGATCGATGCGCTCCGGCGAGAACGCCAGGCAAAAATCTTTTCCCACCGTCAACCCATGGGCCTGGATCGCCGGCAAGATGACTTCCTCGGTCGTGCCAGGATACGTCGTGCTTTCTAGGACGATCAGCTGGCCGCGCCGCACCCGCTTGGCAATCTCCTGCGACGCCGAGACGATAAAGGACATGTCCGGCTCGCGGGTCTTGCGCAGCGGCGTGGGCACGCAGATGATGATCGCATCTTGCGCCCCGAGCGGCTCGAATGACGAGGTGGCGCTCAGCCGTCGCGCGCGCCGCAGCTTCTGCAAGTCCTCGCTGGGCACGTCCAAGATATACGACCGGCCGCGATTCACGCCGTCCACCCGACGACGGTCCAGGTCGATGCCGGTCACCCGGAACCCTTCCTTGGCGAATTCCACCGCCAGCGGCAGGCCGACATAGCCCAGGCCGATCACGGCGACACGGGCGTTGCGCGCGGCAATCCGCTTGGCCAATTGCGCCAGCGGCGACGCGTGTTGACTGGATCGTTGCGTGCGAGCCATGCGAGGTTCCTCCTTACAGTGTTACGTGAGCCGCAGTAAAGGATGGCGCTGGCGCAGGTACGCCTCCAGCGCTTCGGACCACGGTCGCAAGATCCTTTCTAGCATGGGCGGCGCGTAGCGACTTGTCAACGCCGAGTTGCAGGGCCGCACAGCCAGCCGCTGCTGGGCCGCCATGGGGATGGCCCGGACCAGGCTGCGCGGGCAACCCGTCAGGTCCGCGACGCAATGGGCAAACTCCACGCGGCTGCAGCCGCCCGCGTTGACGAGGTGGTAGACGCGCGCGCGCCCCTCGGCACCCGGGGCTGACAGCCACCTGCCGAGCGCGAACAAAGCCTCAGCCAGATCCGCGGTATAGGTCGGCGACGTGACTTGATCCGCGAACGCCTCCACGAGCTGTCCGGCGGCCAGCCGGTCGGCGACATGGTCGCAGAAGTTCATCCGCCCCGGCCCAAAAAGCGTGCTGGGCCGCACCACGATCCCGTGCGCGTAGTCCAACACCACCTGCTCCGCCTCCCGCTTTGAGCGCGCGTAGACTCCCAGCGGATTCGGCAGGTCGTCCTCATCGTAGGGGCCGACTTTGCGCCCATCAAACACGTAATCCGTGCTGATGAAGAGGAGCCGCGCACCGCTGCCGTTCAGGGCTCGGACGACATGGGTCGTCGTCTCCACGTTCGCGATGCGCGCAAGCGCCGGCTCCTGCTCGCATTGATCCACGTTTGAGAGCGCCGCCGCATGGATGACCAGGGCGGGCTGAATGCGGGCGAAGGAGGCGGCGACGTGCGCGGCCTGCGTGAGGTCACAGACCACATGACGCCCGGCCGTTGCGCCGTGCGGCTGGTGCCGTGAGAGCCCAACCACGTCGTCAGTTGACGACGCGGCGCGACTCAGAAGCGCCTGTCCGAGGAGCCCGGTTGAGCCAGTGATAAGGATCTTCACGGAGTTGTTGCACCAAGGGTTCCCACCAGGAACGATTCGCGCGATACCACGCCACCGTGGCCTTCAGCCCTTGATCGAACGACGTGCGGGGCGCCCATCCTAATGCGCGCAGCTTCTCATCGCGCATGGCATAGCGGCGGTCGTGCCCCGGCCGGTCCTCGACCGGTTGCAGCAGGCTTTCAGGCCGATCCATCAGCGAAAGGATCTGGCAGGCGGTGCGGCGATTCGTTTCCTCGTGGCCGCTGCCGACGTTGTAGATGCCGCCCGGCGTGGCGCGCTGAAGCAGCAGCTCGAGCGCCTCGCACGCATCCTCCACGAACAGCCATCCCCGGCGCTGCTGCCCGTCGCCGTAGATGGGAATACCGCGCTCCTGCATGGCGCTCACGACGCATAGGGGAATGAATTTCTCGGGGAGTTGAGCCGGGCCGTAGATGTTCGTCGGCCGGGCCACGATGACCGGCAGCTGGTACGTGTGGTGGAACGACTGCGCGAGAAGATCCGCGGCGGCTTTGCTCGCCGCGTAGGGGCTCCGGGGCGCGAGGGGGGCGGTCTCATCCACCGCCCCCTGCATCACCGGACCGTAGACCTCGTCCGTGCTCACGTGCAGGAAGCGCTTGACCCCGGCTCGCCGGGAAGCCTCGAGCAGGACCAGCGTCCCCTCAACGTTGGTCCTCAGGAACGGCGCAGCATCGGTGATCGAGCGGTCCACGTGCGTTTCCGCCGCAAAATGCGCCACGGCGTCGCAGCCGTCCAACGCGCGCCCGACCGCGGCAGCGTCGCAGACGTCGCCCTGGACCAAGCGGTAGCCGTCCTGGCCGTGAAGCGGCTGCAGGCGCTGGCGGGAGCCGGCGTAGGTGAGCCGATCGAGGTTCACGAACTCATCGGATGGATGGCGCAAGCGCCAACCCCGGATGAATTGCGAGCCGATAAACCCCGCTCCGCCTGTGACAAGCAGTTTCATCCCATCACCTGCCTAAAAACCGTGCGTTGCGCATCCATCTTATTACGGCCTGCAGGGTCATACTGGCTCCGTCTTGGCCAGGCGGATGAGCGTGTCTTCTTCAAGGGCGGGCCCGCGCTGACGCAGGGTGTGTTCGCGCACCAGCGTCGTGGCGCGGTACAGCGTCTCAGGGAGTCCGGCATCTGTCCACCATCCGTCCAGGATATCGTAGGTCATCTGCTGCCGGCCGATATAGGCGTTGTTCACATCGGTAATCTCCAGCTCTCCGCGGCCGGATGGTTTGAGCGTCTTGATGATGTCGAAGACCTGCGCGTCGTACATGTAAATGCCGGTCACCGCGTATGAGGACTTCGGCGTCTTTGGCTTTTCTTCGATGCCGATCACGCGGTCTCCTCGCAGCTCAGCGACACCAAAGCGGTGCGGGTCATCGACTTCTTTCAGGAGAATTTTCGCCCCGCCCTCTTGCGCAGCGAAGCGTTGCACGTACGTGCGGATGCTCTTTTCGATGATGTTATCGCCGAGGATGACCACGAGCGGTTCGCCGGCGGCGAAGTGCTCGGCCAGCCGCAGCGCTTCCGCAATGCCGCCCTCGCCCCGCTGATAGGTGTAGTCGAGATGCTTGAGCCCGAACTCCCCGCCGTTGCCCAACAGCCGTAGGAAATCTCCGGCGTTGTTGCCGCCGGTGACCACCAGGATCTGCGAGATGCCGGCTTCGACCAATGTCTGAATGGGATAGTAAATCATCGGCCGGTCATAGACCGGCAGCAGGTGCTTATTGGTGATCCGGGTGAGCGGCTCTAAACGCTTCCCCAACCCCCCGGCCAGGATGACGCCTTTCATGGCTTATCGCTTATCCATCCTTTTGGCTCCAATCATACGGGACGTCGCCGCTATGGGGAGCGACTCGAAATTCATCCGGCTTGGCGTGATGATAGGGCTCCGTGGAGACATTGATGACGGTCGCATCAGGATGGCTGAGCCCCTTGAAGCCGTGCAGTACGCCGGGCGGGATTTGGACCAGCAGCGGCTGGTGGGTGCCGATGAAGAACTCGTTGACCACGCCGCGCGTCGGCGAGCCTGGACGCGAATCATACGCGACGAGCTTGATCATGCCATGGACGCAGATAAAATTGTCATATTGCTTTTTGTGGTAGTGCCAGCCTTTGACGACCCCGTAATTGACCGTCGTGCAATAGACCTGCCCGAACTTGCGGAAGACCGGTTCGTCACAGCGCAGCATCTCAAACAGCCGCCCCCGCTCGTCCGGGATCACCTTCAACGGCTTTGTCAGCACGCCTTTAATGAGCTTCATGGCTCCCTCGCCCGACGCCGAGGTAGCGGAATCCGGCGGCTCGCACCGGGCCCGGCTCGTAGATGTTCCGCCCATCGATCAGCAGCGGTTGCCGCATGACCCGCTTCAGCCGGGCGAAATCCAGTTCCTGGAATTCCGGCCATTCGGTCAGCACCACCAGCGCATCCGCACCCCGGGCCGCCTCGTACGCGGTCTTGCAAAACGTGACGCGCTTGAGCACCTTGCCCGCCTCCGCCATCGCCTGCGGGTCATAGGCCCGGATCGCGGCCCCTTCCCCTTGGAGGTACTCGATGATGTCGATCGACGGCGCGTAGCGCATGTCATCGGTGTTCGGCTTAAACGACAGCCCGAGCACCGCGATGGTTTTCCCCTTCAGCACCCACAGGGCGCGCTGAATTTTTTGCGCGATAGACCGTTTCTGCTGCTCGTTAATCGTCCGCACCACTTTGAGCAGCTCAAAATCGTACCCGAGCTGTTCCGAGATTTTGATGAACGCTTCCAGGTCCTTTGGGAAGCAGAAGCCCCCAAACCCGGCGCCCGCGTTTAGGAACGAGCGGCCGATGCGCCGGTCCAGCCCCATGCCCTCCGCGACCTGTTGGACGTCCGCGCCGCAGCGCTCGCACACCTGGGCCACCGCGTTCATGAACGAAATCTTCATGGAGAGAAAGGAGTTCGACGCATGTTTGATGAGTTCGGCGCTGTTCATGTCGGTTATCACGAGCGGCGCGCCCAGCGACTTGTACAGCTCGGTGAGGAGCTGCTTTGCCCGGCGGCTTTCGACTCCGAGCACCACGCGATCCGGCTTCATGAAATCCTGGATCGCGGTGCCCTCGCGCAGAAACTCGGGATTGGAGGCCACGTCGAACGCATGTTTTTTCTTCAGGTAGGTCTTGATCGTGCGGGCGATCCACTGGCCGGTCTGCACCGGTACGGTGGATTTCTCGACAATCAGGCGGTAGCCTGGCAGGGACTCGGCGATCGAGCGGGCGACGTTCTCGACATAGGTCAGATCGGCTTCGCCGCTGGCCTTCTGCGGCGTGCCGACCGCAATGAAAATGATGGTGGAATGCGCCACGCCTTCGCGCACCGACGTGGTAAAGCGCAGGCGCCGCTGCTTGACGTTGCGGCGCACGAGCTCATCCAGCCCGGGTTCGTAGTACGGCAGGGCGCCGCGCTTGAGCCCGCTGATGCGCTTGGCGTCGTTGTCAACAACCACGACATGGTGGCCGAGGTCGGCAAAGCACGCGCCGGTGACTAAGCCAACATGCCCTGCGCCGATCACGGATATGTCCATGTGCACGCACCCTTGGCGTCTATCGTCCGTTCAGGCTGTGGGGGACAAAATTGCGAGGAGGGCACAAACGTCGAACAGGCCAGCATTATAGTCAAAAACAGCTGGCCTCGACAAGAGTTTTCGTATCAAGGAGTTGTGATGCGCAGCGGCGAGAAGGGGCTGCTTTGGGAGGCGATCTTCGGCTGGTGGTAGGAGTCTTCGATCTCAATCGGGATGTCTGGGTACGCTTTGAGCGTAAAGGTCAGAAAGAGCTCCTCGCCGAACTCGCGGTCAACGCGGTAGACGACCTCGCCGATCCAGTCGTGGAGGTCTCGCCGCAGCCGATATTGGTATTCGCGCACGTTGCCAAACCGCTTCGAGGTCCCGGAGACTTCTTTCCACGTGATGCGATGGAAGGTGCCGATTTCCCACTTGTCGCTCAGGCGCCAATCGAACTGCAGCACGTCCTCAGTCTTGTCATTCTGCGAATACCGGTGCCCGAGCCCAAAGTACCACTGCCCTTGCGGCAGCAAATTGAGGTCCGGATGAGGTCCTGGCTCGAACGCTCGTGGCGTCGGCGCTTGGATACCGGGAGCGCCTGTGGCTTCAGCGCCTTGACGGCCGCCGACCATCACCACATCGACGTTCCACACCGGCAGGTGGGTATCGCGGGTGCGCTTGTCCAGATGGCTCGTCACCGTCCAATCCGACTCCAGCCGCAGCCACGGCCGCGGATACAGCTCAAGGTCAAACGTCCAATCCCCCAACTGGCCGCCCTCCTTATTGCCAGCGCCTTGGAACGTATAGGGCAACGAGGTCACCAGTCGGGCCAAATCAACGGCTTGCAATTTACCGTCGATGGCCTTGCGCTTGGTCTGCAGCTTGTTTTCCAGGCTGAAGGACACTTGGTTGGAAGGACCGCCCGCGGCGGCGAAATTCAGGAGCTCATTCGGCACGGTCGCCTGATGCACGTACGTATACCCGATCGTCGGCGTCAGGACGTGCCGCAGCACATTGATATTCAATCCCAGGAAATTGGTGCTGACCGGAAAGATACGAAACAGTTTGAGGCTGGCGTCGACCCCCAGGTTGGCTTGCCCGCTGAGCACATCCCGCTTTCCCTGAGGCCGCTCCACCCCACCCTGCCGGTCTTTGGTGTAGTACGACTGGCGGATGCCTGCCCTGGGCGTCATCTCAATCGGCCTGAACAGCCCCAAGGCGTAGCTGAACTCCTGGAACCAATCCAGGCGGATCACATCCGTATCGTTGTCCGAGTGGGTCCGCTTGGTCTGGAAGTTCGCCACGTCGAACTTCGTTTCAGAAAAGAGCCAGCTGTCCCCGATGCGCTGCTCCCGGACGTCGAGCGTGAGCTGCGGAAACACCTCATCGACGGTCTCGAACCGGTTCATGCGCTTTCGCGCAAGGCCTGAGAGCGTAAACGCCTCGGCGCTCTTGATGACCGAGACGAAGCTCTCGGGGTTGTCGTCATTGACGAACTCCTCGCGGAACAGGAAATCCTTCCGGAAGTTCTCATCGCTGACTTCCTGGATATTCGTCAACATGGTCGTATCGGGCTGCACCTGCCACAGATGGCGCCATAAGACGCGGTAGCGTTTATCCGCCGCGCCCTTCGGCAGCGTCGCTTTGGGATCCATCACGCGTCGGTTGGGCTCGTCGTTGTAGTAGACCTTCAGCAGGCCCTTGCCCAGCTCTTTGCTCTCAAACTGGTGGTCCACGCCGACCCCCCACCCGAACGCGCGGCGCCAGTCGAGCCGCAGCGTACCCTTGTTGTTGTGCGGCAATTCGTAGCGGTAGCCCATAAGCGCAAACGCCTCCCAGGGCTTCTTTTTGCCGGGGATAATGAAGAAGGGCGACTTGCGGTCGGCTACCGTAATCCACGGCAGGTAGAAGAAGGGGACGCGGTCAACGAGGAACGCCATGTTGCGCACTTTGGCCAACTTATCGTCCGAGAATACGATCGTACGGCGGCCGTAAAATTTGAAGTGCGGCGGCTCTTGGTCGCAGGACGTGATGTAACCCGGCGTGGTTTCATAAACGCCTTCCGCCACATGCTCCACCGACCGGCCGTGCTGATGCCACGGCGGGGTCGAGATGGTGCCCTGGAGGAAGCGGCCTTTCTTCGTGGCAAAATTGTAATGCGCCATCTCGCCGCGGAAGACCTGCGTGCCTTCCTCAAGGCGCACGCTCCCTTCCGCGTACACGTCCTTGGTGTCCGTGAAGAGCGTCATCCGGTCGCACGTCAGCAGCGCGTTTTCAAAAATGACCTCCACGCTGCCTTCGGCGATGGCGACTTTCCGGTCCGGCGACATGGTCATCCGGTAGGCGTTGATCTGCACCGCGCCCGCCGGCGGCGGGGTGCGGCCAACAAGGCTGGGCGCCATCGCTTCACCCTGCTCCTGCGCCTCATCCTCGCCGGTCGTCGGTACGGTCACCGGCGCCAGTTCCACCGAGCGTGCGTCTGCGCTGGAAATGGTGGGCGGTCCGGCTGGAGCTTCCGGTGTACGTGGCTCTTCTTTGGCGGCCGTCTCGCGCGCCGCTTCGGTTACTTCGACTTGCTCAAGCGCTTCTTGCCGGCGCAAGGCGCGCTGCTGCGCGCGCTGCGTCTTGGCCTCCTGCACCGCGTCGGCTTGAACCTCCTGGCGCTGCGCGCGACCTTGCCGCTGGGCCTGGCGCTGGAGCGTCGCGAGCTCTTGATCCCAGCGCTCTTGCTCGGAGCGCAGCTGGCGCTCCAAAGTTTTCTGCTGTTTTGCCCAGCGCCGCTGAGCGCGCTCCTCCTCACGAAGCCGTTGCTGCAAGCTGGACAGCTCTTCAGGCGTGAGGGCGTCAATCCCGGAGGCGGCGCGCAGGCGCGTCTGGCAGAGGCTGCGATAGAGCAGGATTTGGGGGTCGTTTGGGGTCAGGACGTGGAGCGTCTCGAGCGTTTGCAGCGCGTCGCGGTACGCGCCCTGGCGCAGGAAGCGTTTCACATCATCCCACAACCGTTCAGGATCTGGGGCGGGAGTAGTGGTCGAGGCTGAGGCCGGGCGCTCAGCGGCCTCGAGATACGAGGGGATGGGCGTGGTGTGACTGCAAACCAGCAGCCCAGCGGTCAGGCTGGCGATCGCTCGTTGTGCCGAACGCCTCATGCCTGTGGCAGGAATTCCCTCAGCGGGTTGTGACTTTCCACGCCTTGGCCTCCGCCGGCAATTGGTCCCAGTCTTTCAGAAACCGCTCGAGCCCGGCATCGGTGAGCGGGTGCTTGACGAGCGCTTCCAGCACCGAAAACGGCATCGTGGCAATGTCAGCGCCCAGCCGGGCCGCCTCGACCACGTGCAGCGGATGCCGGATGCTGGCCACGAGAATCTGCGTGGAGAACGGATAGTTGCCGTAGATGGTCTTGATGTCGCGGATGAGGCCCATGCCGTCGCTGCTGATATCATCGAGCCGGCCGACAAACGGCGAGATGAAGTACGCCCCAGCCTTGGCCGCCAGCAGCGCTTGCGTGGCCGAGAAGCACAGCGTCACGTTGACGCGGATTTTTTCGCTGGTCAGCTGGCGCGTCGCCTTGAGGCCTTCCTTGGTGAGCGGGCATTTGACGACGATGTTGGGATGGAGCTTGGCGAATGTCCGCCCTTCCTCGACCATGCCGGCGGCGTCGCGCGCGATGGTCTCCATGCTCACCGGGCCGTTGACCGTCGCGCAGATCTCTTTGAGCAGCGGGAAAAACTCGCGGCGCTCCTTGGCCACCAGGCTAGGATTTGTGGTGACTCCATCAATGGCACCCCAACTGATCGCTTCCTTAATCTCCTGGAGGTTTGCGGAATCCAGAAAAATCTTCATGCGCGTGCTTGGCCCCCTTGCATTTCGTTCCAGACTAACACAGCAGCCCCGACAATGCCAGCCTCGTTTCCGCGCTGGGAGCGCACGATGCGCGCGCTGTGGCGCGGCAACTCAAGCGCCTGACGGCGCACCTGGACACGGAGGGCCGGCGCGAAGTGCCGCCAGGCGTTGGCGACCCCGCCACCGATGACGACGACATCCGGGTTCAGGATATTCACGAGATTGGCCACCCCGATGCCGAGCCAGCGGCCGACGTCCTGCCAGATGGCCCGGGCGCTCGCATCGCCCAGATCGGCCGCCCGGCAGACCAGTTCAGGTGTCAGCCTCGCTCCGGGCTGTTGCATGAGTCTTTGCAGGATCCTGGCGCGGCCTTGGACGGCGCTGCGTGCCAAGCGCAAGATGGCCGCGGTGCCGACGTGTGATTCCAAACACCCGCGCGCGCCGCAGCCGCAGCGAGCGCCCTGAGGATCGATCACCATGTGACCTAACTCCGCCGCAGCCCCCACCGCGCCGCGAAACACGCGGCCATCCAGCACGATCCCGCCGCCGACCCCGGTGCCGAGCGTCAACCCGACCAATGTCTTGGCTCCGCGCCCCGCCCCGAACCGCGCCTCGCCTAATATATAGAGGTTGGCGTCATTATCCACCGCGCACGGACAGCGCAGCCGCCGCTCAAGCCGCTGCTTCAGCGGCACCAGCTGCCAGCCTGGCACGTTGACCAAGTTGTGCACGATCCCGCGGCGGCCATCGATCGGCCCTGGCGCGCCGACTCCTACCCCGCGAAGTCCTAAGGGCCGCACGCCGACCCGGCGCCCCAGGCGCTCGACCGCTTCGCTCACTCCCTCGATGAACGCGCCGGGGGACCGGACCGTCTGCGAGGCCAACCGCTCGGCGTGCCGCACCCGCCCGGCCTGGTCCACCAGGCCGAGCTTCACGTACGTGCCACCGAAATCCACCCCCACCGTCCACGAAGATGCGCGAGCCATACCACACTCGGTTTCTAGTTTCTGGTTTCAAGTTTCTAGTTAGGTTTCTGTCTTCCAACCAGAAACCAGAAACTTGAAACTAGAAACTACCGCTATGTTGACGACGTTGGTATCCATCGCACCACTTGATTCCGCCCGGAGCGCTTCGCCGCATAGAGTGCTTGATCCGCATGTTCGACCAGCTCGTCCAGCGTGCGCCCGTCATTCGGAAAGCTCGCCATCCCCATACTGATCGTTTGCGTCAGCAACTCATCGTACGCGCGGATCGGGTGCGCCTCGACCAGCTGCTTCAACCGCTGCGCGATCGGCTCGGCTTGCTCGGCGCTGCTTTCGGTAAGCAGCAGGATGAACTCTTCACCGCCGTAGCGCGCGATCAGATCGATCTCGCGCAAGTTGCGCTGCAGCAGCCGCGCCACGTCGCGCAGCACGACGTCGCCCACGAGATGCCCGTACGTGTCGTTCTTCTCCTTGAACCGGTCCAGGTCAATCATCAGCACGGTCGACGGCATGTTCAGCCGCTGGCAGCGCGCGATCTCATCTCGCGCCCGCTCCATGAAGTAGTTGCGCACGAACAGCCCGGTGAGCGCGTCGGTCACGGCGAGCGCTTCGACCTGCTGGAACAATTGGATGCGCGACAGCTGCAACGACAGCTGGTTCGCCACGATGGACAGCGTCTTCAGCTGCTGCTCCGGAAGTTCATCGGCGACGAGCGCGCCGACCGCTTTTTGCTCACGCCACAGCGGCGCCCAGGCCATGCGCGAAATGCCGGTGGGAGCCACGCTGGCCAGCTCGCGCACCGCAGCGCTCGCCGGCTGCCCCAGCGAGACGACCTGCCGCATAATCGCCTCTTCAACTTCCAGTAGCTTCGCCGGCTCGCCTGCGCTGTGGGCATCACCCTCCCCGACCACCGTCATGCGCCCATCCATCCGGCGCCGGGCCCGTAAGAGCTGCGGTTTGTCCCCGGACCAATCCATCAGCCGCAGCCCTCCGGCGCTGAGCAGTCGCGGGGCGATCGTCAGTGAGGCGTCGAAGAGCTCTTTGACGTGCAGCGCGCGCACTGTCTCCTTCGTCACGCGGTACAGATCGGTGATCGCTGCGATATGCGCTTCGGCGTCTTGGTTCGCTTTCTGGATCTCCTCCGAGAACCGCGTCGCGTCTTGCAGCTTCGTGGTCTGCTGCGCTTCCTGGGCGTGGAGCTCGTCCTTCAGCCGCTCGGCGGCTTCCCGGTACGACACCAGCAGCCACGGCGATAGGCCAAGGATGAGCAAACGGGCTAGGCCGGTCCACTCGGTCAACGTCACGGTCCGCGTGGCCACCGCCACCACGGCCAGCACCAGCAACAGCACCTGCGTGTAGCGCCGGTCCCAGAGCAGCCCGGAGGCCATGACGAGCATCCAGCACAGGACAGTCCACACCATCAGGACGCGCACACCATGTTCCGGCCGGAGGCTTTGGCGCTGTAGAGCCGCTGGTCCGCGACGCGAATGACGTCCAGCTCGGCCTGCGCATCCTCCGGCGCGGTGGCGACGCCGACCGACACCGTCACCGAGCCGGCGCGCGGCGGCGTGGTGGGCCGCTGCGACGGCCTGCGGCTTTCGCCGGGGCTGGCTTGCGCGATGCGGCTTCGCAATTGCTCGGCCAGATCCGCCGCCTGCAGCCGCGACACGCGAGGCAGCAGCACCGCGAACTCTTCGCCGCCGTAGCGCGCCGTCAGGGCGCTTGCCGGCAGTGTTTGCCGCAAGATGTCGGCCACCAGCCGCAGCACCAGGTCTCCTGCGGTGTGGCCGAACGTGTCGTTATACGCTTTGAAGTGGTCCACATCGATCATGATTACCGACACCGGCTCGTGGCTGCGGGCGGAGCGCGTCAGCTCGCGGCTTAAGCCGTCCAGGAAGGGCCGGCGCAGCATGAGCCCGGTCAGCCCGTCCGTCATCGCCAGCCGCTGGGCCTGCGCGAAGAACCTGGCGTTGGTCATGGCGGTTCCGACCAGGTCCAACAAGATGTCGAGGAACCGCAGGTCATCCTGCGTGTACACCCCGGTCTGCGCGCTATCCAAGCGCAGCACACCTTCCGGCCGCTGGTTCAAGAGCAGCGGGCACGCGATGACCGACCCCACCGGGCGCTCCGCGATCACCGCCGGCGTGAACCGGATGTCCCGGTGGACCTCGCTGACCAGCAGCGGGCGGTGCGTGCGCATGACATGCCGGTCGAACGGGTCGCCATGCTTGGCGCGGATGGCCGGCACCGATTCCTGCTTGCGGGACGCGAAGAACGAGAGCTCTTGCCGCTCAGGGTCCAGCAGGAAGAGGAGGCAGACGTCCGATTTGCCGATGAGGTCGAAGGCCCGGTCGACCGCCAAGCGCGCAATCGATTCGAGGTCGGTGAGATTGCTGAGCTCCTCCGCGATGGTCTGGAGCTGACTGTAGCGGTCGAGTTTCTTGCGCAAGGCGTCCTGCGCGTCGGCGGCGGATGCCAGCGCGTGCTCGGCTTCGGTGCGCTGCCCCTGCCGCTGCTCCACGATTTGCCGGTGGCGCTGCAACTCTTTTGCCCAACGTTGCCGCTGGCTGATGACGAGCGCCGCCAGGGCCGCGCACGCCACCCACGAAGCGAGCAGCCAGTCGGTGCGCCGCACCGCCCACGCCCATCCCAAGGCCACCAGCAGCGCGGCGCATGCCGGGATGATCGTCGTCAACGGATAGACCAGCCACCCGTACAGCACGAGGGCCACGGCCAGCAGCGCGCACAGCTCGATGAGGGTGGTGCCGACGCTGGACGTCTGAGGAATGGCGATGACGAGGAAGGTGCCGAGCGCAATGAGGAGCGCCGCCGTGAACCGGCGGAGGAGCGGCGACGTATTGACGGCAGCGGCTGCGTCCATATTGGAGGGGGCGCGGCCCGGTCAGGGGCCGCACTTACACGATGGCCGCTTCGGTCTGGGTGTCGAAGAAGTGGGCCTTGCCCATGTCGAAAACGAGGTCGATGTCCTGGTTGACCTCGGGCCGGTCGTGGGGTCCCACGCGGGCGATGATGGCATGCTGGCCCACGCGCAAGTGCAAGTACACCTCAGCGCCCAGCGGTTCCACGAGCTCCACGGTCGACGTCACCACGCAGTCGCCCGGCGCATCGGTGATGAACAGCTTGTCGTACAAATCTTCCGGCCGCACGCCGAAGAGCACCGGCTTGTTCTCATAGCTGAGGAGCCGCGCGGCCATCTCGTCCACGACGCGCAGCCGGAATTGCCCGTCGGTGAAGTACAAGTCCTGCCCCACCCGCACGATCTTGCCGGGGATGAAGTTCATGGGTGGCGAGCCGATGAAGCTTGCCACGAACCGGTTCGCCGGGTGCTCGTAGATCGTCAGCGGGTCGGCGACCTGCTGGATGATCGCCTTGTTCATGACCACGATGCGGTCGCCCATCGTCATGGCCTCGGTCTGGTCGTGCGTCACGTAGATCATCGTCGTCTGCAGCCGCAGGTGCAGCTTGTGGATCTCGGTGCGCATCTGCACGCGCATCTTCGCATCCAAATTTGAAAGCGGCTCATCGAACAGGAAGACGAGCGGCTTGCGCACGATCGCGCGCCCCACCGCCACGCGCTGCCGCTCGCCGCCCGAGAGCTCCTTCGGCCGGCGCTGCAGCAGCGGCTCGATGCTCAGGATGCCGGCCGCGTCGCGCACCCGCTGGTCGATCTCCTGCTTGCCGTACCCGCGCAGCCGCAGCCCGAAGGCCATGTTGTCATACACCGTCATGTGGGGGTAGAGCGCGTAGTTCTGGAACACCATCGCGATGTCGCGGTCCTTCGGCGCCACGTCATTCACCAGCTTGTCGCCGATCCAGATCTCGCCGCTGCTCGTCTCCTCCAGCCCCGCGATCATGCGCAGCAGCGTGGACTTGCCGCAGCCCGAAGGCCCGACGATCACGAGGAACTCGCGGCTCTCGACGTTGAGGTTGGCTTCTTTGACGGCCAGGACGCCGCCCAGGTACATCTTGGAGATGCTGCGCAAGCTGACGTGAGCCATTACGCCCTCATCCGGAAATCGCCGATCAGCTTCGCGAGCGTCGCTTTCATCTCGCGCCGGTGGATGATGAGATCGATCAGCCCGTGGTCGAGCAAAAACTCCGACCGTTGGAACCCTTCCGGCAGCTTCTGCCGGATCGTCTGCTCGATGACGCGCGGACCGGTGAACCCGATGAGCGCTTTGGGCTCGGCGATGATGAGGTCGCCGAGCGTGGCGAAGCTGGCCAGCACCCCGGCCATGGTCGGATGCGTCAGGACCGAGATGAACAGTCCGCCCTGCTCGTCATGGCGCATCAGCGCGCAGGAGGTCTTCGCCATCTGCATGAGGCTGAGCATCCCTTCCTGCATCCGCGCGCCACCTCCCGAGCCCGAGATGATGACCACCGGCAGGCGCGACTCGGTGGCCCGCTCGATCGCCCGGGTGAGCCGCTCGCCCAGCACCGAGCCCATCGAACCCATCATGAAGCGCGAGTCGGTCACGCCGATGACGACGTCTTGGCTCTCCAGCCGGCCGCGGCCGGTCACGCAGGCGTCGGTCATGCCGGTGGTGCGCTGTTCTTCGACGATCTTCTCCGGATAGGGCCTTGGCACCGAGAACTTCAGAGGGTCGGCCGGGCTGAGGTCCGCGTCCCACTCCTCGAACGTGCCGTCATCGATCGTGAGGGCGAGGCGTTGCCTCGCGGTGAGGGGAAAATGAAAATCGCACTTGGCGCATACGCGCAGGTTCTCTTCGAGCGCCTTGTTGTAGATGAGCTGCCCGCAGCCTTCGCACTTGGTCCAAAGGCCCGCGGGGATCTCGCGCCGCTTTTTCCTGCCAAGCTCAGAAGCCCGTCGGCTGAAGAGTTTCATGGAAGCAGCTATTGTAACCCAGTAAGTAGATTGATCGCAATGCCTGAAGGCACCTTGGGATAGAAATACGTCGACTTCGGCGAAAGCACGAGTCCCTTGGAGGCCAGCTCGTACACCTGCCGCAGGGGGATGCCGCGCAGCCACCAGGCCGAGCCTGCCGAACCCGTCGTCACCTCATGCAGCGCGCGGTGCGCATCCGCGGTGTAGCGCACACCGCTGCCGTTAAGCCCGGCGCTGGGCAGCAAGAAGCCGTGCAGGATCGACACGTCCAGCCCGGCCAGCGGTGCTGGCACGCTGGGGGCCTGCACCCACCGCTGTAATGAGCTTGGGGTCAGCGTGACCCGGAAATATCGCTGCCCATCGAAGAAGCCGAAGCACCCGGCGGCTGACTGCGCCTGCAGCCAACCCAAAAGCGCGTCAAGGTCCGCAACCGGCTCAAGCGTGCACAGCGACGTGAGCGCCGGCACCATCGCTGCCCCGCGCTCTTCCACCACGCGGTGGATGGGCCGCACCACCAGCGCCGGGTCGGCCATCGACACGAAATAGCTCATCAGCGCCGGATATCGGCTGCGATGGGCGTAGGCGACTTCGAAGCGGTGATGGCCGTCCGCGATCAGCACGTGCACCGGCGCTAAGCGCTGCTTGATCTGTTGAACCAGGTCGTGGTCCGTCACCACCCAGAATCGGATCGCTTCAGACCCTAGCGTGGCGGTGCCGGATGGCGGCGTGGCACGCGTCAGCGCTTCCAACACCCTCTGCACCGCCCCACCTTCATCAGGGTACACGCAGAAGATCGGCTCCAGGTTCGCCGGAATCGCCTCGAGCAATTTGGTGCGGTCGGCTTTGGGCGCCAAGAGCGTGGCTTCATGGCGATACACCGGCGGCCCGCCCTCGCCATCCAATTGGAAGAGCGCAATGAACCCTAAGCGGGTGTGCGTCTGGCCGCCGTCCTGGAAGCGCTGCTCCAACACGTAGATCGCGGGCTGAGGGTCTTGCGCCAGAATCTGCTCGGAGCGCCACGTGTCGAAATCGCGCCGGGCGCGGGTGTACCGGTTGTCCGCCGGCGAGTCCTGCGCCGATTCCTTGCCAAGGATCAGCCGGACCACGTTGTGGGGCGAGGCCTGATACAGCCGCTCTTGCTCTTCCGGCGTGATGACATCATAGGGGGGCGAGAGGACGCCGCCCAGCTGCCCGGCTTGAGCCGGATCGTAGCGCAGCGCGCGAAACGGGTTGATGGCCACCATCAATGGGTGTGGTCCGAAGCGCAAATCGGCCGCGCGGCGGTAGCTGGCACGACGATGTCGCTGATGCAGCACGGGATCCACACCGCCAGCACGATGACGAGAAACGCCGGAAACACCAGCCGCACGTCCGTCATCCAGCCGGTAAAGCCGAATGACATGAAGTACAGCAGCGATGCCACGCTGCTGACGAAGATATGGACGCCGTGGGAGAACAGATGGCTGCCGGTCAGCCGCTCCTCCGCCCAGAACCCGCCCAGGATGCCCAGGGCGAGAAACGAGAAGAACAGCTGCGGATGATCGATGAGGCACACATGCAGCTCCATGCGCTGACCGAGCAGCAGCCCGCCGACATACGGGAAACCGTAATCGCTCAAGCCGCACGGGATAATCGTCCCCAGGGCGCCCACCGTGACCGCCCGAAACACATGGCGCTCATGGCGCCAGAACAGCGAGGTCGTCGCAATCGCGGAGAGGCAGATGTGCAGCGGATGAAACAGATGGAACATCGAGCGCGACTGCGTCAGCAGCTCCCCGGTATGCCCATTGTCGAGCTGCTGCGTGCCGAACCACCACACCCCGGCCATGGCGATCAGGGTGCCGATGAGCGTATACGGCAGGTGGTGGGCGAATTCTGCTGCGACCAGGTTCCAGCGCTCTTTCATGTCCAGGAGTGTGTTGGCCTCTTGGGAAGCTTGGTGGCGAGCCACACGCCGAGTGCGGCTCCGATGCCGTTGGCGACGGCGTCGGCGAGGTCCGCCGAGCGCCAGGGCACGAACGCCTGGATCAGCTCCATCAGCAAGCCGTAGCTGAACGCGTAGATCCAGGCCCAGAGCAGGTACGCGCGATCGCGCCCGCCGCCGACGCGGATCGCCTGCACGAGCAGCCAGGCGAAAATGAGATACTGGCAGAGATGCAGAATCTTGTCAAGGTACGGAAGCTCAGGCAGCCGATCATCTGTCGGCATGACCGAGAGTATCAGGACGGCGATGGCATCGACGGCAACCGCCGCCCACCACCACCGGCTACGTCTTCGAGCCGGTGGAGGAGGAGCTGCTGCCTGAGGAATTGGGTTGATCTTTCTTTTTCGCCTCGTGGTAGCTCTTCTTGCGGTAGTCGGTGATGTAAAACCCGCTGCCTTTGAAAATGAAGCCCGATCCGCTGCCCATGAGCCGCTTCAGCCGCCCGCCGCATTTGGGACACTTGGTCAGCGGCTTGGCGGTAATCGACTGCAACGCTTCGTGGGGCTTCTTGCACTTCTGGCACTGGTATTCGTAGGTCGGCATCGTCTGCTCTACTTCTTCCACAATTGCTGGATTTTCCCCAAGAGCGAGCGGCGCGCAGGATGCGCTTCGTCCCCGAGTTGCCGCCCAAGATCCTCGACCAACCGCCGCTGGGCCCCGCTCAAGTTGGTCGGCGTCTCCACCACCACGCGCACCAGCAGGTCACCGGCGCGGCCGTGCCGCACGTCCGGCAGCCCTTTGCCCCGCACGCGAAACACCGTGCCGCTTTGGGTCCCGGGCGGCACTTTCATGGACACCTTGCCGTTCATCGTGGGCAGATCAAGCTCGGCGCCCAGCGCGGCTTGGGCGATATTGACCGGGTACTCAAGCACCAGGTCCGAGCCGCTGCGCGCAAACACCGGATGCGGCGTGACGTGCATCAAGACATACAAGTCGCCGCGCCCGCGCACACCCGCTTCCCCTTCACCGCCAAGGCGCAGCCGCATGCCGGACTCGACCCCGGCCGGCACCGAAACCTCGATCTTTCGCTCTACTTCCTGCCGGCCTTCGCCGCGGCACTTCGGGCAGGCCTTTTTGAGCTGGCTGCCGGCCCCGCCACAGCGCGGGCAGGTGCGCGCGATAACCATGAACCCGGCCGACTGGCGGATTTGGCCCGCGCCCTGGCAGGTGGAGCACGTCGTGCGCTCGCCACCCTCGCCCCGGCATTCCGGGCACAGCTCGCGCCGCGGAATGGTGATGTGCTTCGTGACCCCCTTGGCCGCTTCCTCAAACGTCAGGCTGAGCTCGTATTCAAGATCAGCGCCCCGCTGCCCGCCCCGCCGGGTGCGCCCGCCGCCGCCCATGGCAGCACCGAACAAATCCTCGAAGACCGAGCCGCCAAAACCCAGGTCCTCGAAAATGCTCGAGAAGTCGGCGTTGCGGAAGATGTCCTCGGTCGAGTAGCGCTGGTCGAACCCTCGGTGGCCGTACTGGTCGTACACCGAGCGCTTCTCTTTATCCGAGAGCACCGCGTAGGCCTCGGAGATCTCTTTGAACTTCTCCTCGGCCTCCTTCTTGTGCGCCGCCTCGACGCGGTCCGGGTGGTGCTTCATCGCTAGGCCGCGGTAGGCGCGCTTGATCTCATCCTCGGTCGCGCTCTTGGCGATCCCCAGGATCTCGTAATAATCTCGCTTCGTCGTCGGCATCTTACTGATTCCGTCCGGATCGCTGCCGGAGAAATCTTAACAATGGTTCGGGAATCGTGATATTGAGTTCTTCGGCCTGATGCACATCGTCCCAGCTCTGGTCATAGTGGCCCAGGTTTAAATGCGCGGCGGCCCGGTTGTTGTAGAACTCGCCGCCTTTCGGATCTAACTGCACCGCCCGATCAAACGCCTCCAGCGCCCGCGCCGAATCGCCCCGCGCGATGTACACCATACCCATGTTGTTATGCGTGGGGGCGTGTTGAGGGTTCAGCTTCATGGCGCGCTCAAATTCCGCATGCGCATCGTCAATCCGCTCTTGCAGTATGTAGACGTTGCCGCGGTTGTTGTAACCGTCAGGATTGTCAGGGTCGATCGCCAGGGCGGCCTCGTAATCCGCCATCGCCGATTCCAACTCGCCCTGCCGTTGATACGCCAGCCCGCGGTTCATGTAGGCATCCGCGCCTTTAGGATTGAGCGAAATCGCCTTGGTGTAGTCGGCGATGGCCTGAGTCCGGTCTCCCAGCTCGCCATACGCATTGCCGCGGTTGTAATAGGCGGTGTCCACGTCCGGCTCAAGCGCAATGATGGTGGAGAAGTCCTGAATCGCCAGCTCGATTTGCCCCTGCGCCTGGTACGCGTTGCCTCGGCCCATATAGCCCCACCGCTCTTTGGGCGCGAGCGCGATTGTCCGGTTGTAGTCCGCCATCGCCTGCTCGATCTTGCCCTGGGCCAGATAGACGCTCCCGCGGCCGTGATAGGCCCAGGCGAATTCCGGTTCATCTTCGATCGCCCGGTTGTGGTCCTGCAGGGCCTCATCGAGCCGCCCCAACCGTTTGAGCAACAGCCCTCGATTGTAATGCGCCTTGTAGTACCCGTTGATCTCGATGGCTTTCGTGTAATCGGCCAGCGCCAGCTCGCTCAGCCCCAGCTCATCGTGGGCGATGCCCCGGTTGTTATACGCCTGCGCATCCTCCGGGATCAGTTGGATGACGGTCGTGAAGTCCGGAATGGCGCTCGCATAATCCTTCAGATCGTTGTGCGTCAGGCCACGGTAGTAGTAGGCATCTGCAAACGCCGGCTCAATCGCCGCGACCACGTCAAAATCGTCGATCGCTTGCTGAAATTGCCCCAGGTGCCGGTGCGCGATGCCCCTGAAGTAGTACGCGACCCATGGGGCATCCGTTGAGCGGCACAGTGCGTCGTAATCCGCCAGCGCTTCGCGCACAAGCCCCAGCGCATCGTACGTCCGCCCGCGCAGGAGCCGAGCGCCGCCGAGCTCCGGATTGAGCTCGATGGCCGTGCTCAAGTCCCGAATCGCCTCTTCGGGATCGCCCCCAGCGACCCGGATGATGCCGCGCACAAAGTAGGCAAGCGCAGCCCGCGGATCGGCTTGAATCGCCAGCTCGCAAGAAGCCATCGCCTGATCAAGCCGGCCTTCAGTGAACCGCTGCCAGGCCTGCTCTAGATGCGCAATCGAGCGCGGATTGAATGGAAGCTCGTTGCCGATCCGCCGCACGATCGTGGACAACAGCGCTTCATGCGAACGGTCCGCATCACCCTGCGTTGTTCCATCAAGACCGGCATTGCGGCGCGCCGATGAACTGGCAAAACTAGCGCTGGCCGCGCCCAATACCAGTAGCGCTGTAATGCTCAAAAACCAATTTCGCTTTGTCATTGGCATTTACCTTATCGCTATCGCCTCCGGCTTCGCCCGCTCGCTCAGACGCGGGCGACCGAGCCGCTGGCCGGCGAGGAAGTGCCGCAGGCAGCTAGCCTGCGGCCTCCGGGCGCTCGCCTTGCAGCGAAGCGGGCACCAACTCCCCGCCCGTTGAGGGCGGGATCGGACAGGTGCCCGCAGCTTAGGAGACATTCGCTGCCGGCTCGCTGAGCCCGCGGATTCGCTCGCTGGGCGAACCGGAGGCTCTGCGGCCAGCAATGCGGTCTCACTTCTTATCGTCCTCAACTTTAAATTCGGCGTCGACGACGTTGTCTTTGCCGCCGGGCTTGTTGGCCGGCTCTTCCGGCGAAGGTTGCGGGCCTGGCTGCGCGCCTTTTGCGCCGCCTTCGGCCTGCGCCTTCTTATACACTTCCTCAGCCAGCTTGTGCGAGACTTGCGTCAGCGCCTCGGATGCCTGCTTGATACGTCCGGCATCGTCCGACTTGATCGCTTCCTTCAGGTCACCCAGCGCGCGCTCGATTGCCAAGCGGTCTGACTGGCCGACCTTGTCGCCCAGGTCCTTGAGGCTCTTTTCGGTCGCGTAGACGAGCTGGTCCGCCTGGTTTTTCGCTTCGGCGGTTTCCTTGCGCTTCTTGTCCGCCTCAGCGAACTGCTCAGCCTGCTTGACCATCTTCTCGATCTCGTCCTTGGAGAGCTTCTCCGGCGCGCTGATCTTGATCGACTGTTCCTTGCCGGTCCCGAGATCTTTCGCCGAAACGTGCACGATGCCGTTGGCGTCGATATCGAACGCCACCTCGACCTGCGGCACGCCGCGCGGCGCCGGCGGGATGCCCACCAAATCGAAGCGGCCCAGCTCCACGTTGTCCCCGGCCATCGGCCGCTCCCCTTGCAGGACGCGCACCGTCACCGCCGACTGGTTGTCATCCGCGGTCGAGAAGATCTGGCTCTTGCGCGTGGGAATCGTGGTGTTGCGCTCGATGAGCTTGGTGAACACCCCGCCCATCGTCTCGATGCCCATCGACAGCGGGGTCACGTCGAGCAGCAGCACGTCCTTGACCTCGCCCTTGATGATCGCCGCCTGGATCGAAGCTCCCATGGCGACGCATTCCATCGGGTCCACGCCGCGCTCCACTTTCTTGCCGACGGTTTCCTCCACGAAGCGCTGCACGATCGGCATGCGGGTGGGCCCGCCGACCAGGATGATCTTATCGATCTCGGCCGGCTTCAGCTTGGCGTCGCTCAGCGCATGCTCCACCGGAGCGCGGCAGCGGCTGATGATCGGCCCGATGATCTGCTCAAGCGTCGCGCGCGTGAGCTTCATCGTCAGGTGCTTCGGGCCTGAAGCATCCGCCGTGATGAACGGCAAATTGATGTCGGTCTCCAGCACGTTGGAGAGCTCGATCTTCGCCTTCTCCGCCGCTTCGCGGATGCGCTGGCTGGCCATTTTGTCGCTTCGCACGTCGATGCCGGACTCTTTCTTGAACTCGCCGGCGATGTAGTCCACCAGCGCCAGGTCCATATCGGTGCCGCCCAGTTGGGTGTCGCCGCTCGTGGACTTCACCTCGAACACGCCCTGCGCCATGTCCATGATGGTGACGTCCAGCGTGCCGCCACCCAGGTCGAACACGAGGATCTTTTGCTCTTTGCCCGCTTTGTCCAGCCCGTACGCCAGACACGCCGCGGTCGGCTCGTTGATGATGCGCAGCACCTCAAGGCCTGCGATCGAGCCGGCATCTTTGGTCGCCTGGCGCTGGTTGTCGTTGAAGTAGGCCGGCACGGTGATGACGACTTCCTTCACCGGCTCGCCCAAATACGCTTCGGCGTCCCGCTTCACCTTCTGCAAAATGAACGCGGAGATCTGCTGCGGCGTGTACTCCTTGCCGTAGATGCGATACACGTGGTCGGTGCCCATCTTCCGCTTGGCCGCCTGCACCGTGCCTTCCGGGTTGGTTGCGGCCTGCCGGCGGGCCGGTTCGCCGACCAAGAGCTGCCCGTCCTTCGTGAACGCCACGTAGGACGGAAACGCCTTGCCGCCGATGCTCGTGCCTTCCGCCGAAGGGATGATCGCCGGACGGCCATGCTCCATGACGGCGCACGCGCTGTTCGATGTTCCTAAATCGATCCCGATGACTTTAGCCATGTGAAGGTTCCTCCTGATCCTGTGCCTGATGGTGTGTTGGGTTGTCTGTGTGAGGCATTTTCGCAACTTTCACGAGTGCCGGTCGCAGCACCTTGCCGTTCATGGTATAGCCCACGTGCACTTCTTCCACAATCGTGTTCTCCGGCGTGCCGTCGGCGGCCTCCACGTGCCCGACCGCTTCGTGCACGTGCGGGTCGAACGGCTCACCGACCGTCGAAATCCGCTTTACGCCTTCCTTCTCTAGCAGTCCCAAGAGCTGCCGGTAGATGAGATGCACGCCCTTGATCACGGCATCCGCATCGGAACGCTTATCCACCGCGATGAGCGCTTGATCCAGGCTGTCGACGATCGGCAGCAAGCCCCGGACCATCCCTTCGCCGGCGTACTTCACGAATTCTTCTTTTTCGCGGCTCAGCCGCTTCTTCGCGTTCTCCACGTCCGCCAGCAGCCGCAGGTGTTGATCCTTGAGCTGCTGCAGCTCCCGCTCCAACTGCTCCGGGATGCTGGTCGCATCGGCGGCGGCCGGCTTGGTCGGCTCGCCGGTCGTGCGGTGCGGCTCCTGCGGCTTCGGTTTCATCGCGCTTAGGCCCCGCTCCAGCGGCTCAGCG
>PCVX01000080.1 GCA_002796105.1 Candidatus Omnitrophica bacterium CG11_big_fil_rev_8_21_14_0_20_63_9
AAGCAGTATTTCTATCCGGACCTGCCGAAGAACTACCAGATCTCGCAGTACGATCAGCCGCTGGCCCAGCGTGGGCATTTGGATATCACCGCCGAGGGGCAGGTGAAGCGCATCGGCATCCACCGCATCCATCTGGAAGAGGATGCCGGCAAGCTGCTGCACGACGGCAGCCAGGCGGAGACGTTCGTCGATTTCAACCGCACCGGCGTGCCGCTGCTGGAGATCGTCAGCGAGCCGGACATGCGCTCACCCGAGGAGGCTTACGAGTACCTCACCGAGCTGAAAGCGGTCCTCCAGTACCTCGACGTGTCCACCTGCAACATGGAAGAGGGCAGCCTGCGCTGCGACACCAACGTGTCCTTGCGCAAGGCGGGGGAGCGCGCGCTGGGCGCGAAGGTGGAGGTGAAGAACCTCAACTCCTTCCGGGCGGTGAAGCTCGCGGTCGAGCATGAAGTGAAGCGGCAAGCGCTGCTGCTGGATCGCGGAGAGCGCATCGCGCAGGAGACGCGCCTGTGGGATGCCCGCGGCCTGAAGACCGAATCGATGCGCAGCAAGGAAGCGGCGGCCGATTACCGGTACTTTCCCGAGCCGGACCTGGTGCCGTTTGTCATCGATCCCGCGCTGGTCCAACAGCTCAAGCGCGCGCTGCCGGAGCTGCCGGCGCAGCGGCGTATGCGGCTGCAGTCCACCTACCAGCTCTCGGCATATGACGCGGCGGTCCTCACGCAGCACCGCGTCCTGGCCGAGCTCTTTGAAGGCGCGATCCGCGCCGGCGCAGCGGCCAAACCCGTGGCGAACTGGATCATGGGCGAGCTGCTGAAGTATTTGAAGGCGAAGGACCTGGAGCCGGAGGCATTGAAACTTCGCCCCGAATGGCTCGCACATCTGCTAGAATTGATCGATCGGGGCACCATTTCGGGCAAGCAGGCGAAGGACCTCTTCGTGCACATGCTCGAGGAGGCGAAGGATCCTGTTGACTTGGCGCAAGCCAGCGGCCTGCGCCAGATCGTGGACCCCGCGGCCTTGGAACAATTCGCTGAACAGGTGCTTGAGGCAAATCCGAAGTCGGTTCAGGACTACCGTAACGGCAAAGAAACCTCACTGACACACCTGATGGGTCAGGTGATGAAACTGTCACAAGGCAAGGCAAACCCGCAGCAGATTCGAGAGATTCTCAAGCGCAAGCTTGCGCAGGTGCCTTCATGAAGCCGCAGGAGGGATGTGCATGAGACCACGGCATTGGATTGTCGGTGTCACGGCCTTGCTGGTGCTGCTGGGGCTGCATGGGGCGCCCTCGGCGGCAAAGCCGACGGCGACCGATGAGAGCAACGAGGCCATCTATAAAGAGCTCGAGCTCTTCGAGCACGCATTGTCGATCGTGCGCTCGGATTACGTCGAAGAGCCCGAAGCCAAGAACCTGATCTACGGGGCGCTCAAAGGCATGCTGGCCACGCTCGATCCGTACAGCCAGTTCCTGGACCCGGACAGCTACAACGAGCTGAAGGTCGACACCGAAGGCGAATTCGGCGGGCTGGGCATCGAGATCACGATCAAGGATGATCTGCTGACGATCATCTCTCCGATCGATGACACGCCGGCGTTCAACGCCGGGCTGCTTGCGGGCGACCGCATCGTCAAGATCGACGGCGAGCTCACGCGCGGCATCACGCTCCTCGAAGCGGTGAAGAAGCTGCGCGGCCGGCCGGCCACGAAAGTCACGCTGACGGTGCTGCGCGAGGGCGAAACCGAGCTGAAAGAATTCGAGCTGGAGCGGGCGATTATTAAAATCGAAAGCATCCGCGAGGCCACACTGCTGGACGATCATATCGGCTACGTGCGGCTCTCGGACTTCCGCGAGCGCACGACCCAGGACCTGGAGGACGCGCTCAAGAAGCTCAAGGACCAAGCGATGGACGGGCTCATCCTCGATTTGCGCAACAACCCGGGCGGGCTGCTCGACACCGCGGTGTCCGTCGCCGAGCTGTTCCTGGACCGGAACCAGCTGATCGTCAGCACCAAGGGGCGGCTGCGCAACCAGAACCAGGAGCTGCGCGCCAAGGTCGACGGGCTGGTGCGCCAGACGCCGCTGGTCGTGCTCATCAACGAGGGCTCGGCCTCCGCCTCGGAGATCGTGGCCGGCGCGATCCAGGACCACCACCGCGGCGTCATCATGGGGACCAAGTCGCACGGCAAAGCTTCGGTGCAAACGATTTTCCCGCTGCGGGACGGCAGCGCACTGCGCTTGACCACGAGCAAGTATTTCACCCCGGCCGGTCGCTCGATCCACGGGCAGGGCATTCTGCCGGACGTGGAAGTGCCCTTTGAGCGCCGCACCGAAGAGGATGAGAAGGCGGACACGAAAGCGAAGACGCAGGAAATTTTCGATCGTGTCGAGAACGGCAAGACCGCCGAGGGCGAGACGCCCGAGAAAAAGCCGCGGGATAACCAGCTGGCGCGCGCGGTCGATCTGCTCAAGGGCATCAAGGTGTACCAGCATAAGGGGAACCACCAGGTCGTCAACTGACCTGCACGAGAGTTGGGTGTGAGTAGCTCCCCCATCCGTATTCTAGGCATCGAAACGTCCTGCGACGAAACGGCCATCGGCATCGTCGAAAGCGGACGCACGGTGCTCAGCAACGCGATCTCCTCCAGCCTCCCCCTGCACGGGCCCTACGGTGGCGTGATCCCTGAGATTGCTGCGCGGCTTCATGTCGAAACCATCTGGGCGGTGCTCACGCAAGCCCTCGCGGACGCGCACTGCTCGCTCGAAGACATCGATGCGGTCGCCGTCACGCAAGGGCCGGGGCTGCCCGGCGCGCTTGTCATCGGCTTGGCGTTCGCCAAAGGCCTCGCGCTTTCCCTTGATCGCCCGCTCATTCCGGTTGACCACCTGGCCGCGCATCTGTACGCCGGAGAAATGACGGACAGCGACGTCACCTCGCCGTACATCGGCCTGGTCGTATCCGGAGGCCATACGCTCTTGTGCGTGGCGCACGGCGACTGTCGCTTTGAAGTGCTCGGTGAAACAAAAGACGACGCGGTGGGGGAAGCGTTCGACAAGGTCGCTAAGCTGCTGGGGCTGGGCTATCCAGGCGGGCCGGTGATCGACCGGCTCTCGGAGCGCGGCCGCGTGCAGAAGCCGCTGTTTCCGCGCGTGCAGACCAAGGGCGCGTTTGATTTCAGCTTCAGCGGCCTCAAGACGTCAGTGTATCACTACGTCCAAAAGCTCCTTGAGCATCCCGTATCCGCATCGGCTGCCGCGTCTGAGGCTGCGCCTTCGACTGGGCCCGAGCCTGCCGATCTGCCGCGGGGGCGGACTGATTTGGGCGCGCAGCAGATCGCAGATATCGCCGCCGGCTTCCAAGAGGCGGCGGTGGATGCGCTCATCGCCAAGACGCTCAAAGCGTGCCAGCGCATCGGGACGAAGCAGATCGTCGTCGGAGGCGGGGTTGCGTCGAATCGGCGGCTGCGAAGCCGGTTTGCGCAAGAGGCGGCCGATCACAAGCTGCGGGTTGTCTTCCCGCCGCCCCAGATGTGCGTGGACAATGGCGCGATGGTGGCCGGCATCGGGTATCCGCTGCTTCAGCGGGGGCGGGTGGCGGCACTTTCGCTGCAGAGCGATCCGAACTTGTGCCTGGCGTAGGGCGGGTGGAGACGGCGTAGAACGCGGAGGCGGGGATGGCGCTTCGACGGCAGCGGGAAGAAGACGCGGGCGGCGAGCGGTGGCTTGAAGTGGATGCCAGCATGACGGGCACGCTGACGTTCAAGGACCCGGTCAACCTGCAGATCAACGGGCAATTCGAAGGCACGCTGGACACCAAAGGCAACCTGTCGATTGGCGAGAAGGCCAAAGTGAAAGCGACGATCCGCGGAGAGTCTATTTCGATCAGCGGTTCGGTCAACGGCACCATCACCGCCAGCGGCCGTGTGGAGCTGCAATCGACGGCCCGGGTGAACGGCAAGATCATCAGCCCGCGCGTCATCATGCACGACGGCGCGGTGCTGCACGGGACGCTGGAGATGCTGGGCGCGGCGGGTGAGCGGTCCTGGATGACGTCCGATGAGCTGGCCCGATATCTGGAAGTGGATGCCAGCACGGTCATGCAGTGGGCGCAGTCCGGACGGCTGCCGGCGCTGCAGGAAGGGCCGGACTGGCGGTTTGAGCGGGGAAAGATCGAGGAGTGGCTAGCGCACGAGAAGATTAAATAAGGGCAGATGTCGCAGATCGAAGAGGCTGCGGCAGATGGAAAGGCAGATCGTCACGGATGGAGAAGTTGTGGACCACCGCCGAAGTGGCGCAGTTCCTTGGGGTCACGGACCTCGACGTCGAGCAACTGGTCCGGCAAGGCAAACTGACCGGGTATAAACTTGGAGGGCAGTTCCTCCGCTTTCGTCCAGAGCAAGTCCAGGCGCTGAAAGGCACGATTGCGTTTCGGCCGAACCCTGCCGTAGCGAAAGCCACGGCCGTGCGCACGGATACGACGCTGCGGCACGTGCGGGATTTCTTCTACTTCTACGATTTCTATATCGTCTCGGCGACCCTCTTAGCCATCTTTGTGGTGTACCTGATTCTCTCGTAGCGTCGCCGACGCCGGGGGCCCCTCCATGGTCGACGAGCAGCTGATCCAACGATGGGCCAAGCAGCTGCGCACCGGACAGCGCACGCCAGGTGCGCTGATCGAAGAGCTGCGGCGCCTCCCCTTCGACCACGTCGGCTCGGTGCGGCTCGATACGCACCGACGGCTGCGGCGCGGCCTGCCCGAAGTGATCTTCAGCGACGGCAAAACCACCGGCCAGCTGATCCAGCTGGCGCGCCGGTTTCTGCAGGCGGGCGAGCTGACCCTCATGACGCGGCTCGATCCGGAGCGGTACCGCCTCCTGCACCGCGCGGTCCCTTCGCTGCGCTATGATCCCATCGCGCGGCTGGCCTACCATCCGGGTCGCCGTCCGGTCCGTTCCACCGGGCTCGTGCTGGTCGTGACCGGCGGCACCTCCGATGTGCCAATTGCGGAAGAGGCCGCGGTCGTCTTGCGGCTCTTAGGCAGCCGGGTCACGCGGCTGTATGACGTCGGCATCGCCGGCGTGCATCGCGTCCTGAGCCAGTGGCGGTTACTGCAGCGGGCCCGCGTGATCGTCGTCGCCGCCGGGATGGAAGGCGCGCTGGCCAGCGTGGTCGCGGGGCTGGTGCGCTGTCCCGTGATCGCCATCCCTACGAGCGTCGGGTACGGCGCTAGCTTCCAGGGCATCGCGCCGCTGCTGACGATGCTCAACAGCTGCGTCCCAGGCATCGGCGTCGTCAATATCGACAATGGATTCGGCGCCGCGTACCTCGCGCACCTGATCAACTGTCCGCCTCGCAGGAGCCGGCCGTGATAGCGCGCCGTGGCGCGCCCGTTCGCGTGGGGTCCGCCTTGCGGGCGGGGCGCCTCATCCCGAAGCGGCTGCGCGGCCTGCGGGCCGGTGCGGTGGTCCTCAAGCCCCGGGAGTTGATGACCTGGCACTCCACGCAGGCCCGCGAAGAGCTCTTGATCGTTCTTACGGGCATGGTGACGCTGGACATCCACGTCAACGGCCGTCGTGCCACCCGGAAGGTCAGGCTGCGGGCGGGACAGTGCGCCTGGCTGCGGTCCCGCACGCGCCATTGCGTTCGCAACCATTCCACCCGCACAGCCCGCTACGTCTACGTCACCGGCTCAGCATCCTAAATGGCGATGATCGCATTGCGTCCTGAGAACCTTTCGGCTCGGCTGATCGCGCTGGGCATTGCCACGCCACAGCAGCTTGAGCAGGCGAAGCAGGAGCTGGCGATGACGCAGGAGCGGTTCAGCGCTATCCTGGCGCGGCAAGGACTCCTGCGCGATGTCGAGGCCGGGCGGCGGCTGGCCACGCAGTTCGGATCGGTGCCGCAGCGGCTGGATGCGCGTCCGGAAACCATCGCTGCGGCTGCGCAGGTTCCCGGCGCCATGTGGCGCGCCCACCGGCTCATTCCGCTGCGGGAGCAGGGCGGCACGCTGGTGCTGGCGACCGACGATCCGCTCTCGGTATTTGCCCTGGAGTTTTTCTCGGGCCGCTGCGGGCGTCCGCTCGAAGCGGTGCTGGTGCGGGAGCAGGATTTTGCTCCCTTGCTCGAGGTAGCCCCAACGGTGCCACCACTCCCAGCCATGTCTCAGCCGGCCTCCGCACCTGTGGTGGCGCCCGCAGTCCCTCCGAAGCGAGCCGAGCCCTCGAAGCCCCAGCCGGCAGCCCGTCCTCCGGGTCCGGCTGCGTCTGACGGCACTGACGCACCGATCATTCAACTGGTCAATTCTATGCTCTCCGAGGCGGTACGGATGCGCGCCAGCGACGTGCACTTGCAGGTGGGGCTGCAGCAGTTGCGCGTGCGCTACCGGATCGACGGGGTGTTGCGGGATGCGACCAGTCCTCCCAAGGCGTTGCACGGGCCGATCGTCAGCCGCATCAAGATCATGGCCGGCTTGAACATCGCCGAGAAGCGGCTGCCGCAGGACGGCCGGTTGCAGGTGACGGTCGACACGCGGCCGCTGGACGTGCGTGTCTCGGTGCTGCCGGCGATGCACGGCGAGTCGGTCGTCATGCGGCTGTTGGACCGCAGCCAGCCGATCCGCGGGATGGCCGAGATGGGCATGGCTTCCGAAGACCAGCGGCTCTGGGACGCGCTCATCCGTCGCCCGCACGGCATCGTCTTGGTCACCGGGCCGACCGGCTCGGGGAAGACGACGACGCTCTACGGCGCGCTCTCGCTGCTGAACCACCCCGATCGGAAGCTCATCACGGTTGAAGACCCGGTTGAATACCAGTTGCCCGGCGTCAACCAGGTGCAGGTGAAGGCCTCGATCGGGCTCACCTTCGCCGCCGGGCTGCGCTCCATGCTGCGGCAGGCTCCGGACATCATCATGGTCGGCGAGATCCGCGACCAGGAGACCGCCCAGATCGCCATCCAGGCCGCCCTCACCGGCCACCTCGTGCTCTCGACGCTGCACACGAACGATGCGCCCTCGGCGGTCACGCGGTTGATCGACATGGGCGTGGCCCCGTTCCTCGTGGCGTCCACGATCCAAGGGATCCTCGCGCAACGGCTGGTGCGCCGGATCTGCCCCCACTGCCGCATGACGGACAATGCCACCGAAGAAGAGCGGGCTTTTTTGGGCGCGCCGGACGTCATTCAGTTGATCCGCAGCAACGGGTGCGACAAATGCAATGGCTCGGGGTTCCTGGGCCGGGTGGGCCTCTTCGAGCTGCTGGTCATCGACGAGGCGGTGCGGCAACTGGTGATCGGCAAGCCGACCGCGTCGGCGATCCGCAGCGTCGCCGTGAACGCCGGGATGCGCGGGCTGCGCGAGGATGGATGCTTGAAGATCCGGGACGGGCTCACGACGATGGCGGAAGTGCTGCGGGTCGTGGCAGGGACGGAGGCCTGACGGCGATGGCGGATGAGCCGGTGCGCTTGAACGTCCAGGCGCTCTCCGAGGTGTTCGCGCAGGCCGATTCGGCCGCTGTGGCTGCCGCCACCAAGGACAGCGCTGCGCTGGTGGAGCTGGCCAGCCAGGCGCCTGTGGTGCGGCTGGTGGACACGATGCTGCTGGAGGCGGTGAAGCGCCAGGCCTCCGACATCCACATCGAAGCGTTTGAGCGCGACGTGCTCATCCGCTACCGCATCGATGGGCGCTGTTACCAAGTCGCGCAAACCCCCAGGACGCTGGCCATGGCGGTGGCGTCCCGCCTGAAGGTGCTGGCCAATTTGGATGTCGCGGAGTCGCGATTACCCCAGGATGGACGCATCCTACTGAGCGTGTCCGACCGGCAGATCGATCTGCGGATCTCGACGCTGCCGACCATGCACGGCGAAAGCATCGTGTTGCGGGTGCTCGATAAGCGCTCCCTGGATAAAACGCTCGTCGATTTGGGCATGGAACCGTCCATGCAGCGCACGGTGGAAGGGCTGATCGCGCTGCCGCACGGCTTGCTGCTGGTGACCGGGCCGACGGGCGCGGGCAAAACCACGACACTGTACGCCTGCTTGACCGGGCTGAACAGCGCCGACCGGAAGCTCATCACGACGGAAGACCCCGTGGAGTATGACTTGGAGGGATTGGTGCAGGTGCCGGTCAACCCGAAGATCGACCTCAGTTTCGCGACGTGTTTGCGCTCGATCCTGCGGCACGACCCCGATGTGATCATGGTCGGCGAGATCCGCGA
>PCVX01000075.1:0-4339 GCA_002796105.1 Candidatus Omnitrophica bacterium CG11_big_fil_rev_8_21_14_0_20_63_9
AGCCGGCGGCGCCGTGCATGGCGTCCCGGTCTTCAATACCGTCGCTGAGTCTGTGGCTGCGACCAAAGCCAATGCCACGGTGATTTTCGTGCCGGCAAAGTTCGCGTACAGCGCGGTGAACGAGGCGATCGACGCGAAGCTGCCGCTCATCGTCGTCATCACCGAAGGCATCCCGACGCTGGATATGGTGCGCATCAAGCGCCGGCTCGGGGGAACATCGATCCGGCTCATTGGCCCGAATTGTCCGGGGCTGATCACGCCCGGCGCGTGCAAGCTGGGCATCATGCCCGGCTATATCCATCAGCCAGGATCGATTGCGGTCCTCTCGCGCAGCGGCACGCTCACGTACGACGCGGTGTATCAGCTCACGCAAGCCGGCTTCGGCCAATCCACGTGCATCGGCATCGGGGGCGATCCGGTGATCGGCTCAGGGTTCGTAGACTTGCTGCCGCTCTTTGAGCGCGACGCGCAGACCGAGGCGATCGTGCTGATCGGTGAAATCGGCGGCACCGAAGAGGAAGAGGCCGCCGCCTACATCAAGGCGCACGTGAAGAAGCCGGTGTTTGCGTTCGTCGCCGGCCGCATGGCGCCCAAAGAGAAGCGCATGGGCCATGCCGGCGCCATCATCGCCGGAGGCAAAGGCACCGCGGATGAGAAGTTCGCCGCGCTGCGCGCGGCCGGTGTCACCATCATTGAAAGCCCAGCCGCGATCGGCCGGACCGTCGCCGCCGTCTTGCGGGGCGGGGCAGAACATGCTAAGCTAGCGTCTGGTAGTCGACGGAGGACCCCATCATGAGAGATCGTGTTGAGAAAGTGATCAACCGCATCCGGCCGGCAGTGCAGATGGACGGCGGCGACATCGAGCTCGTGGACGTGGCGGACGGGCTGGTCAAAGTCCGGCTGGTCGGTGCCTGCCATGGCTGCCCGTCGTCGATGATGACGCTCAAAATGGGCATCGAGCGGGCCATTCGCGCCGAGGTGCCCGAGATCACCAGCGTTGAGGCGGTCTCCGACGAAGGTCAAGCGCCCTAAATTTTCGCTTGACCTGACCACCATTTCTTGATAGAGTAGTTATACGTACGCGAGGATCACTCGCGTTTCTCTTAGAGTATAATTTGAGACTGAGTCTCATAAATAGGCGTTTCGGAGAGGCAAAGTCTCAATTTTCTAGAGGAAGTATTGAGACATAGTCTCATGAGCAAGTCCTTCGAACAGCGCTTAGAACAGGTCGAACAACAGCTCAAACAGCAAGGCGTCCGCCTGACCGCAGAGCGCCGCACGGTTGTCCGCAGGGCGCTCGCCTTCCTGCACTTCACGGCCGAAGAGTTGGTAAAGGACGTGCACAAGGCCGACTCCACGATCGGGCGCGCAACGATCTACCGCACCCTCGCGCTGCTCCAAGATGTCGGCATGATCGACAAACACGACTTCCGTTACGGCCCGCCGAACTATGAGGTCATGTCCGCCAAGTCCCACCATGATCACCTGATGTGCGTTGCCTGCGGGGAGATCATCGAGTTTCAAGAGCCGCGCGTGGAGGCGCTGCAAGAAGAAGTCGTCCAGCGCTTCGGCTATCACCTCGTGTCCCACACGCACAAGCTCTATGGGGTATGCCGCACCTGCCAGCGGCAGCCGGCCAAGGCGCGCTGGGTGCGCCAGCCGCCGCCGCCGCTGCACGTGGAGCAGATCGTGGCCTGATGGCGGAGATCCGTTTGCGGGTCGATGAGGCCGCGTTGTGCGTGAAGGATGCGCAACTCATCTTGCACGGCGTGCGCCGGGACCGGACAGGGCAGGTCGTGGACCACATCGACGTGGTGCTGCCCTGGGCGTTTCGGGCGCAACTTGCGCGCACCACGAACTTTGACGGCATTGACTACCGCAGTCTCGAGGGAAATGTCTAAGTTAAGCCCGCCGTCGCCAGAGCTGCTCCAGCAGATCAGCGAGGCGATCGCGGATCTGCGCTACGGGACCGTACAAATCACCGTGCATAACGCCCGCGTCGTGCAAATCGACCGCATCGAGCGGGTGCGGCTTGCTGTGTCACCGTCTGAAGATTCGCCGACCGACCGGACCTCCGGAGGCTTGCGGCCAACCGCCGGCCCTTGAGCCGAAGGAGGGATCCATGCAAGGTCGTCTGATGCACACCGTTGTGTCCAGCGCACTGCTCGTGGCGTGGGGCGCGCCCCACGCCTTCGCGGAAGACGCGCCGAAGCACGCCCGCAGACTGGAAGAAGTGACCGTGTCGGCCGAAGAGCTCCACGGACCGTTTCTGCCTGATGTCGAAGGCACGCGCGTGCACGCCGGGAAAAAGACCAGCGTGATCAACTTGAAGGAGCGGCCGGCGATCGTGAACAACAACTACCGCCAAGCGCTTGAGAAAACGCCCGGGCTCCTGCTCAGCGAAGAATCCACGCCGCTGTTCAGCGTCGGCTACCGCGGACTGGAGCCGCACCGCGCGCAGTTCACCCAGGTGCTCAAGGACGGGATCCCCATCCATGCGGACATGTTCGGATATCCGGAGGCATACTACGTGCCGCCGCTGCAGACCGTGGACCGTCTCGAATTCATCCACGGCGGCGCCGCGCTCATGTACGGGCCGCAGCCGGGTGGGGCGCTGAATTTCGTCACAAAGCAGCCGCCGACAGGCACGCCGGCGCAGCTGTACACCGAAAACAGCATTGGCAGCAACCAGCTCTTCTCCACCTACACCTCGCTGGGCGGCCATCTCGATCCGCTCGGCTACGACGCCTACATCCATGAGCGGGAGGGGAATGGGTTTCGAGAGGGCAATAGCGACTTCGACGTCATCGGCGGCGGGCTCAAGACCACGTGGGGTCAGACCACGGACTCTCGGTGGACGTTGAACTATGAGGAGTACCACGAGGAGCATGGCGAGCCAGGAGGCCTGACCAAGGCGGTGGCTGACAGCGAGGGGCGCGACAAGACGAATCTCCAACATGACCGCTTTCGTCTGGAACGGTACTACGCCAACCTTCGGTATGAGCAAGACCTCGGGGAGCATGGCCAGTTCGATTTTCGCACCTTCGGCGGCCATTACCGGCGCTACAGCAAGCGCCAGCGCGGCGGCGGCTTCGGGACCGCCCCCACCGGGTCGACGTCCACGACGAATACGATCGAAGAGCAGGACTTCTACACGTTCGGCTTCGAGCCGCGCGTGCGCTATACCTACGACGCGTGGGGCCAGCCAGGGCAGACGCTGACGGTGGGATTGCTGAACTATTACTCGGATTCCCCGCGTGAGGATCAGCGCGGCACGACGCCGGACGCGGACACCGGAGCACTGCGTAACAAGAGCGACCGCGAAACCCAGTACCTTTCGCTGTTTGCCGAGCACCTGTTCCGCGTCGGCTCGCTCTCGGTGACCCCGGGCGTGCGGTTGGAGCACATCTGGCAGCAGCTCAAGGAACACGTGAACGTGGACAAAACGAGCGCCGGCCGGTCGCTGGCATCGGCCAACGAGTTCGACTTCGTGCCGCTCTTCGGCGTGGGAGCCGCCTATGCGCTGAGTCCGTCGACGGAGCTCTACACGAACCTGTCCCAATCCTACCGGCCGAAGATCTTTACGCAAGCCGTCCCGACCGGCGCGACGCAGGTCATCAATAACGACTTGGAGGAAGGCAAGAATTGGACGTATGACATCGGGGCGCGCGGCCGGCATGCCGGGGGCGCGATCGCTTGGGACGCGAGCTACTTCCTGATGCGCTTTGAAGACCAGATCGGCACGTCCGGTAACACGTTGGAGAACGTCGGCGACGCGCTCCACCAGGGGGTGGAGCTGTTCGGCGAGGCGGATCTTGTCGGGCTCTATGACGCAGCTCAGGGAACCGAAGCGCGCCAACAGGTAGGCTCGTTGAGCCCGTTTGTCAGCGTGACGCTGCTGGACGCCGCCTTCACCGAAGGACCCCAGGACGGCAAAACACCGCAGTACGCGCCGCAATACATTATGAAGGCCGGGGTACAGTACGCGTTCCAGGATCTGGCCAAAGTCAATCTGAGCAGCGTCTTCGTGGATGATCATTTCGCAGATGACGCGAACACGGCCAGCCGCACCGTCCCATCGTACAAGGTCTGGGACCTGACCGGAGAGCTGACCGTATGGAAGCGGCCGTACGTGACGCTGGTGGCCGGCGTCAATAACCTGTTTGATGAGCGCTACTATGCGCGCGTTCGCTCTGATGGGATCGACCCGGCGGCGGAGCGGAATATCTATGGCGGCGTGCGGGTCGGCGTGTCCTTCTAACCCACGGAGCGGATAAGCAGCATGTGGCAGTGGTTTGTGAGAGGGGGGCCGGTCATGTACCCCCTCCTCCTCTGTTCG
>PCVX01000075.1:4376-19095 GCA_002796105.1 Candidatus Omnitrophica bacterium CG11_big_fil_rev_8_21_14_0_20_63_9
TTTGGTGGAAGGAGCGGCGCACGCGCAGCGAGGAGGCGGTGCACCGGCTGCTGCATTTCACGGAGCGCGGGTTATTTGAGGAGGCCATCGCCAGCGGCCGCGGCGCGCACGACCCCGTGATTCGCATCTTCCTCAACGGTCTGAGCCACCATCATTTTTCGCTAGAGGGAGCGCTGGAGGTGGCGGCTAACGCCGAGCTGCGGCGCATGAAGCGGTCATTGGGGGTCCTCGACACGATCGTGACCATCGCCCCTCTGTTGGGGATTTTCGGCACCGTGACCGGCATCCTCGGAGCTTTTGGAGCGCTCGAAGGGCAGATCCCCGACCCCCGCACGGTCTCGGCAGGCATTGCGGAGGCGATCATCACGACCGTGGCCGGGCTGGCCATCGCCATTCCAACGGTGATCGCCTATAACTATTTCTGCGCCCAGGTCGAAGAAGCCTCCAACCATATCTCGGCCAACGTGACGAACTTTCAGATCCTGTACCAGAAAGGCAAACAGCACCCGCTCGAGCCGGTGCCACAAGACCGCTAAGCAACGGCGCACACCAGGAGACACCATGGAGAGCAGCACCATCGGAAGCACGTTTCTCATCATGTTCCGCGAGACGTTGGAGGCGGGGCTGATCGTCGGGATCATCCTGACCATGCTCGCCCGCCTTCGCGCCATGCGCTATGCGCGGGTGGTGTGGCTCAGTATCGCCGCGGCGGTGGCGGCCAGCGCGCTCGTTGGCTGGGGGCTGAGCGCTGTCGCTGAGGCTACGCAAGATCGGTGGAAGGAATTGATTGAGGGGGTCATCTCGCTGGTGGCGTGCGGGGTCTTGACGTACATGGTGTTTTGGATGGATCGGCAGTCCAAGCTCATTCGTCCCCAGATCGAGCAGGACGTCGAACACGCCGTCGCCCGCCAAGCCCTTCCGGCCATGGTCGCGTTGCCGTTTCTCGCGGTCTTCCGCGAGGGAGCGGAAAGCGCGTTGTTCCTCAACGCCGTCGCGATGCAAAGTGGGACGTCCGTCTCGGCCGCCGGCGGCCTGCTGGGGAGCGGTCTGGCGGTCGCGATCACAGCGGCCATTTTCATCGGGGGACGGCGCATCCCGCTGCGCGCGCTCTTTCGCTCAACCGGATGGCTGCTGCTCATCATCGCCGCCGGCCTGCTGGCGTATGGCATTCATGAGCTGCAAGAGCTCGGCTGGCTACCGACCTTGATTGATCATGTCTGGGATATCAACCACATCCTGAATGAGAAGGTCGGCGTGGGCGCTTTTCTCAAATCGCTGTTCGGCTACAACGGCAACCCGTCCTTGTTGGAAGTCATCGCGTACGTGAGCTATCTGGCGATCGTCGGATGGGCGTTGCGGAGCAGCGCGAAGCCCCAGCCGCCCTCGAGTCCCGGGCCGAAGCCGGATCTCCACATGGCGAGTCTTTCCGCCTGACGAGGGACGATGGTCATCATCAAACCGTTCGTGGCCAAGCGCTCCCGCGTGGAGCTGATCCCGCTCATCGATACCTTCTTTTTGCTGCTGGCGTTCTTTGTCTTCAGCGTGTTCTCCTTGTCGATGCAGGAAGGTCTTCGGGTTGATCTGCCGACGGCGACGACGAGCGCGCCGTCCAAAGAAGAGTCGCTGACGATTTCGGTGGCCGCAGACGGCGCCGTGCTGGTCCAACAGGAAGCCGTGCCGCTGGCTTCGCTGGCGGCGGCGTTGCGCCAGCATCGGGCCGGATTGGTCCGGCCGCCGCTGGTGCTGATCAACGCCGACCGGGCGGTCAGCCATGGGGTCGTCATGAGCGTGCTGGACGCGGTCCGCCAGGCGGACTTGACGCGCGTCTCGTTCCAAACCCGGTCCGACCAGCCATGACCTCGACCTTTCGGATGGCGCTGAGCCTGTCGGTGGTGCTGCATACCACGTTGCTCATCGGGTTGCCAACGGCTCTGCCACCCGCCTTTGATGTCGAGCGGGCTCCCACCAGCGTGGAGTTGGTGCTGATGCCGCCGGAGCCGGCGATCTCGGCTGTGGCGCAATCGCCCACTCCGCCTGCGCCGCCGGAAGCCCCTGCGCAGACGGCACCACCGCAACCTCCAGCCCCCGCGCCGATCGTCAGCGAGGCGCGTCGCGGTGCTGAGGCCGAGGTCTTACCAGGATATTTGCGCAACCCGCCGCCGGTCTATCCGCACCGGGCGCGGGAGCAGGGGTGGGAGGGGACGGTGCTGCTTGAGGTGGAAGTGCTCAGCTCAGGCCGTTGCGGCACCGTCAATGTGCTCTCATCTTCCGGACACGCCATACTTGATCAGGCCGCGGTTGAGGCGGTACAGCGTTGGAGATTCAGGCCGGCAAAGCGCTGGAGCCAGCCGGTCGATTTCTGGGTTGAGATCCCCATGACATTCCAATTGTTGGAGGGGACTTCCTCCACAGGCCGATGATCTTTTCCATGTCGAAGTAGCGGGCCGCAAACTGGGCCCCGCTTGAGTTTTTCCTTCCGAACGCCCCCGCCAGACACTAAGTCGTCGAAGTAGGGCTTCCATGCTATAATACACGCGTCTTCTTGTTGCCTAGATCAACGCATGTCTCACTTACGCTTAGCCTTAGCTCAACTCAACGTCACCGTAGGAGATCTGGAAGGCAACCGCCTTCTGATCGAAACGGCTATCCGACGGGCCCAAGCTTGGTGGGCGGACCTGGTGGTGGTGCCGGAGCTGGCGGTTACAGGCTATCCGCCGGAAGACCTGCTGCTCAAACCCTCCTTCATTCAGGCAAATCTCAACAGCCTTGCGCGGCTCGCTCCGCTCACGCGCGGCGTGACCGCGCTCGTGGGCTTCGTCGACCAGGATCGGCAGGGCCGCATCTATAACGCGATGGGGGTCCTCTCGGATGGCCGGCACGTGGCGACGTACCACAAGCGCTTCCTGCCCAATTACGGGGTGTTCGATGAGAAACGCTACTTTACGCCCGGCAGCGAGCTGCGGTTGCTGAACGCCGGCGGAGTGACGGTGGGCTTGACGATTTGCGAGGATCTCTGGGAAGAGCGGCCATGCCGCGAGCTGGCGGCGGCCGGCGCCCAGCTGGTCATCAACGCCTCGGCCAGCCCCTATCACGCGCAGAAGCTTGTCGTGCGCGAGCAGTTCTTTCGCGAGCGGGCACGGCACAACCGGATCGCCATCGCCTACTGCAACCTCATCGGGGGCCAGGACGAGCTGGTGTTCGATGGGGGGAGCTTGTGCCTGAACGCGCAGGGCCGGGAAGTGGCCCGCGCCGCGCAGTTTCAAGAGGACATCACCGTGCTCGATGTGAAGCTGGAGTGGCTGGGCAGAGCGCGCAAAACTGGTCGAGCCACGGCGGTGTGGCCGCGCGCGCTTCGCGAGCGGCCTTGCGTGCCTCTCGAGTCCGCGCAGCGGCTCGGAGCCGAAGAAGAAGTGTATGAAGCGCTCGTCCTGGGCGTCCGGGATTATTTTCGCAAGAACGGATTCTCCACGGCGGTGATGGGGCTCTCGGGCGGGATCGATTCCTCGCTGACCGCTTGCATCGCCGCCGACGCCCTGGGTCCTGGGCACGTCATGGGTGTCGTCATGCCCTCGCGCTACTCCTCGCGCGAGACGCAGGAGGACGCGCATGCCACCGGGGATATGCTGGGGATCGAGGTGCAGGAGCTGTCCATCGAGCCGGTGTTCCGCGCGTATCTTGAAACGCTTAAGCCGTTCCTGGGCGACAACGCCACGGATGTGACCGCGCAGAATATCCAGGCGCGCATCCGGGGCAACGTCCTCATGGCGCTGTCGAATAAATTCGGCTGGCTCGTCCTCACGACGGGGAACAAGAGCGAGTTCGCCACCGGCTACTGCACGCTCTATGGCGACATGGCCGGAGGCTTCGCCGTGATCAAGGACGTCCCCAAGACGCTGGTGTACCGGCTCGCGGCGTTTCGCAACCGGCGAGGCCCGGGGGTTCCGATTCCCCAGAGCGTCATTCAGCGCATCCCCACGGCAGAACTGGCCCCCAACCAAACGGACCAAGACACGCTGCCACCCTACGACGTGCTCGATCGCATCCTCAAATCCTATGTCGAAGAAAACCGGAGCTTCCAGCAGATTCTCAGCCAGAACCACGTGCCGCCGGAGACGGCGCGGAACGTCATCCAGATGGTCGATCGCGCCGAGTATAAACGCCGCCAAGGCTCTCCCGGCGTGAAGATCACCCCCCGTGCGTTCGGCAAGGACCGCCGCATGCCCATTACGAACCGGTACCGACAAAGCTGATGTACCGCGCCCTGTTCATCACGGACGATTGGGCAGCCAAGAAGGCGCTCAAATCCGGGCTGCTCGAAGGGGGCTTCACGGCCACGCCCGTCGAATCCGCGCAGCTCTTCCGCGAAGAGTTTGCTCCGCCGGAGAAGCTGGACGTCATCATCGTCGATCTGGAGCGGTGCGCCACGGACTCCGGCAAGCTCTGCCACGCGCTCAAGCGGGAGCCGCCGCTGAAAGAGCTGCCCCTGGTGCTCCTGGTGACCGAAGCACACTTGGGCCGCATCGACTTCGGCTGGGGCGTCGACGACTACCTGACGCTGCCGGTCAGCCCGAAGCGGCTGGCGGAGCGGCTCCACTTTCTCATGTGGAAGCTGCATCGCGTCGCGTCGAAGAACGGTTTTTCGCAGGCCGGACTGACCATCGACTTTGAGCGCTATGAGGTGCACGTGGGTGGTGCGCTCGTCGATCTCACCTACAAGGAATTCGAGTTGCTGAAATTTCTCGCCCTGCATCCCGGAAAAGTCTTTACGCGCGAAGTGCTCCTGGATAAAGTGTGGGGCTATGATTACTACGGCGGCACGCGGACGGTGGATGTCCATGTCCGGCGCTTGCGCTCCAAAATCGAAGCCGGCGGATGCGCGTACATCGAGACGATCCGCAACGTCGGCTATAAGTTCCTCAAGTCCGATTAGGGCCATGCGCCATTGCCTCGCGATCGCGGGCGCCCTCCTCCTGGCCACCGCGGGATGCGCCACGGGCCATGCCGAATACCGCGAACCGCCCTCCGGGGACGCGCAAGAGGGCCGGTTCATCTCGGGCCAGCTGGTGGTGAAGCTGGCGCCTGAGGCGGGCCGGCGCGTCGAGCACGCATTGACCGAAGGTCGCGCGGTGACCAGCTTGGGCGTGGACGAGCTGGACGCGCTCAATGCCCGCTACGGCGTCTCAGAGCTCCGGCCGGTGTACCCACATGTGTCAGACCAGGCGGAAACTCTGAAATATACCTACCTGCTTATCCTGCACTCCAGCGCCGACGTCGCCCAAGCCGCCCAGGAGTACAGCGCCGCCTCCGTCGTCGAATACGCCCAGCCGAATTATCTGGCCTCGACACAGCCATGAGCGACCAAGGGCCGCTCCCCCCTCCGCCGCTTCCACCGCTTCCTCCGCTTCCACCGCTGCCAAAGCCGCCGCTCCCGCCGCCGAAGAAAAAGTCCACGACTTACGACGAAGGGATCTCGCCCATCGTCTTCTGGGGAGTCCCTGCCATCCTTGGCTGCGCCGCATTCCTGTATTTTCGAGCGCACCCGGAGCAGGTGCCGCCGCAATTCATCACCGTGAAAGAGCGGGCGGTCGAACTCCTCCAGGCAGCCAAGGACCGACTCGTGCTGCCCAGCACGAATGAACCGCAGTCCGACAAGTCGTCGAGCCAAAAGACATCTAAACCCGCCGCAAAGAAAGCTGCCCCCAAACCATCACCAAGCCCGGCGTTGCCGCCGCCCCCCTTGACCGGCAACGAAGTCACGCTCTACCTGCATAACGGCGATTGGGTGACCGGCGAGCTGCTGCGCGAAACCGCCGACGAGTTCGTGCTCAAGTGGGAGTATGGAGAAGCGACGTTCAAGCGCCAGGAGATCCTCCAGATGGTGCGGGGTCCGCAGGCCGCCGCCCCTGACCAGCGCGCGGCCGAGACCACTCCGACGGTGGCCGCCGTCTCAGCCGCGCCGGTCACGCTGCATCTGAAAAACGGCGGGGTGGTGAGCGGCACGCTTGCGCACGAAACCCCGCAAGCGGTCATCCTGGTGCTGGAGGAAGGCGAAGTAGGGTTTCAGCGCGGTGAGATCGAGCGGATGATCAAGGGGGCGAGCCCTGCCGGAGACGCCCTGGCGATGCCCTGGGAAGGCGCGCACAGGAAAGCTCAGTGGCCGTACCGCTCGGATATCGTGGTGAAGCTCAAGAAGGGCACCGTGGTGGACGCGCCCTTGACGGCCGTCTCCCCGACCGGGCTGCTGCTCAGCCAGCGGCTGGAGAACGGCGGCCAGGTGGAACAGACGATCGCCCGGACGGACGTCGAGCACCTCCTCTTTAAGCCCGTCCGCAATGCGCGCTCCGATGAGATCGAAACGCAGCTCAAAGAGCTGTTTCCTTCGATGTCGTGGCATGAAGAGGGCGCGTTCACCATCGTCACCGATTCGCCCGGGCCGGCCGTGAAAGAGTATCGCCGGACGGTCCGCGAGCTGGCGACCGACTGGTACCTCACCTTCTTTCCCTTAGTCAAGGACCAGACGCCCCACGTCCAGCATTACATCGTCGTCTTTGAGAACTTCGACACGTATATCGAGTATGCGGCCGCCGACGGGGTGCCGGGGTGGCTGGCGGTCGGCTATTTCCATCCCGACGACCAAGTGCTCTATTGCTTTAACACGCTCGGCGAGAAATTCTCTGAGCTCCTCTATGACGCGTTCCTGGGGCAGTTTCGAGGGGCGCGCGACCGCATTGCCGCGCAGGTCAAAGGCACGCAGTACGAGCTGACGGTGGAAGGGCAGATTTCGGAATTCCTGCAAAAACTGGAATCCGCCCACAGCACCCTGCGCCAGAGCTACGGGCAAATGGGCGAGGACATTTTGCGCCACGAGCTGACCCACAGCCTGTTCCACAGCCGGGGGTTGCAAAACATCGTGCTCTCGCGCATGTCCGATGACGGGGGCGAGACCGTCAAGAAGAAACGCCAGTACTTGCAAGCTACGGATACGAGTGAAAAACGCCGGTTGCTGGAAGAGCTGCTGCGGCAGCAGAGCACGGACGCGTTGCCCGAGATCCAGGCCGCCAACTCCTGGGTGGTGGAGGGGCTGGCCGGCTATATGGAGCCTTGGCCGGTCGGCGAGCCGAACCTGGAGCGCCTGGCGGAAATCCAGGAAGCGAAGGGTAAGCAACAGGTCCTGCCGCTGGAATTTCTCAACGCGTTCCAAATCGGCAGCTTTCGCGGGATGGCGACGCAAAGCAAGCTCTACGCCTATGCCCAAAGCTGGGCGCTGTGCCATTTCCTGATGCAGCGCCATCCGGAAGCGTTTCTGGCGTACCAGGAGCGCCTGGCGCGCGAGCAGCCGAAAGACGGCGAGGACACGCTCGCGTGGCTGCTGGAAGCCCTCGGCATCAGCGATCTGCGCGCGCTCGAAGCCGAATTCGACGCGCATCTGAGCCAGTTTCCGAAGGAAGACCCGGCCTGGCTCAAGCAATGGCAGTTTTTCATCGACCTGGAACGGGAACTGTCCGCGCTCGCCGCCCGCCTCTGGGGCTGATCCCCTCCATCCCACCGTAACATCTAATTTACGGTTGCGTAACGTGATCGTAACCGGACCGCCGTACACTTAGGCCATGTCCACTCCACAGCTGCAAGTGCTGCGGCAGATTATCGAGACGGTCAACAGCACGCTGGAGCTATCGACTGTCTTCGAGGAGATCCTCAAGCTCGTCTCCCAGGTGACGGAGGCGGACGCCTGCTTGCTGTATCTGCTGGACGATGCCGCGCAAACACTGACGCTCCACGCCTGCCGGCCGTCCCATCCGGAAAATGTCGGCCGCATCACCTTGCAGGTGGGGGAAGGCCTGACCGGTTTTGTGGCAAAGGAGCGCCGCCCGATGGCGATCGACCGCCGCGCGTTTGACGACCCGCGCTTCAAGATGTTTCAGCAGCTCCCCGAGGACCGCTATGAGGCGTTTCTCTCAGTGCCTGTCAGCACGCGCGGACGGCTCATCGGCGTGATCAACGTCCAGCACCGCCGCGTGCACCACTACGATACCGAGGTCGTGGCGCTGGCGGAAACCATCGGCCAGCTGGTGGGGGGAGCCATCGCCAACGCCCGGCTCTATGAGGCCGCCCGGCAACGTCGCCGCGAGCTCGACACGCTGGCCCAGGTCAGCGAGGCGGTGGTGTCGGAGCGCTACCTTGATGAGATCCTCCAGTTGACGGTGACGATGACCGCGCAGCTCATGGGCTCGAAGATCTGCTCGCTGATGCTGCTCGACGAGGCCAAACAGACCCTCGTTATCCGGGCGACGCAAGCGCTGAGCCCGGCCTACCGGAACAAGCCCCCCATTCGTGTCGGGCAGAGCATCAGCGGCCGCGCGGTCAAGGAGCGGCGGCCCATCAGCGTGCTGGACGTGGCAAAAGACCGCGGGTACATGTTCCCCGAGATCGCCCGGCGCGAGGGCTTGCGCTCGCTCCTGTCGGTCCCCATGGTCATGCAGGACCGGGTCATCGGCGTCCTGAACTGTTATACGGCTGAGCCGCACCGGTTCAGCAACGACGAAATCCGGGTGCTCTACACCATCGCCAACCAGGCCGCGGTGGCCATCGAGCATACCCGCGTGCTGGACCAGGCGTTAGCGCTGCAGAAATCGCTCGATGACCGGAAGCTCATCGAAAAAGCGAAGGGGATTTTGATCGAGGAGTTGCGCTGCTCCGAAGAGGAAGCCTTCCGCCTGCTGCAGAAACAGAGCATGGCGAAGCGCAGGAGCATGCGCGAGATCGCCGAAGCGATCCTGCTCGCCGATGAATTGAAGGCGCCTCATGAAAAAACGAACATTTGACACGTCTGGACAGTCAGTGTATCGTTGCTTTCAACGATTCAACGGAGAATCGTGAGAACAACGGCGTTCGCGCGAGCGGGCGCCGTTCTGTCTTCTTAGGGTAAATACGGAAACGGAACAACGGCGTTCCGCATGTAGCGGAGCGCCGTCTTTCTTTTTGTGGAACCTGGGGGAACCTGTGAGATGACACGCGGGGTGACACCTGAACTTCGGACGATGCTGGAAGGGACGCTGGAGCACCGCCGGTCCGCAGCCCCGGGTCTATTGGCCACGTGGGCTGAGCCGGCTGAGCGCTTGATACGGCTGAAGGAAGTCATCGCCATCATCCGGCCTGAGCGGTGGCACCACACCAAATCCAGGGTGCAGCGATTGCGGCTGCCGGCCTTTACCCAGCAGCGGGTCCTCGGACGGGGGCGCGAGCGGGGCCTGCGTTATCTGCCGCGCCAGGGAGCGAGCCGCCAGACATCCATTCAGTATCTGCCCAAACGGATGATTTCATGGATCGTGGAGGATGCCCAGGTGGAGCCGCTCATCCAAGCGCTCATCGAGACGAACCAGACCGGACAGCTCGGCGATGGGAAGATTTTCGTGCTGCCCATCGATGAGGCCGTCCGGCTTCGCACGGGGGAGCGCGGCCGCGACGCGCTTCACGCCCAGGTGCCTGCGGACATCATCATGGGCAAAGCGCAACACGCCGTTCAGGCGACGGAGCTGACGCATGCGTCCCGGGAATAACCCTATTGAGACGTACAAGGCCTCCAAAGAGGGCGATGGGTTGCGCATCCGCGAGGATCTGCCGCGCCTCGTCGCGGGCGGCTACGATGCGCTGACCCCGGCGGACAAGGAGCTGCTCAAGTGGATCGGCGTGTTCTTCCGCAAGCCGACCCCGGGCAAGTTCATGATGCGCATCCGGATGCCGAACGGGTTTGCGACGAGCGAGCAGCTGACGACTATCGCGGACCTGTCCCAGGGGGTGGGCAACGGCACCGTGGATATCACCACCCGACAGCAGCTTGAGCTGCGCGGCTATGCCCTGGAAAGCGTCCCGCAGATTTTGGAGACATTGCGTGGCGTGAACCTGCGCTCGCTGCAGACGGGCATGGACAATATCCGCAACCTGAACGGCTGTCCCATGGCCGGGCTCACGCCGCACGAGTTGCTCGACGCGTCCCCCATCGTCCTGGAGCTGGACCATCGCATCGTCGGGACGGACGGCAACCCGGAGTTCACGAACCTGCCGCGCAAGCTGAACGTCACCGTGACCGGGTGCCTGGAGAACTGCACGCACGCGGAGTCGCAGGACATCGCGCTCGTTCCCGCGACGGCGGTGCTGGACGGCGTGTCGCGCGCGGGCTTTCACGTCCTGGTCGGAGGCAAAATGGGTTCAGGCGGCTTCACCATCGCCCCCAATCTCGGGTGGTTCATCGAACCGCACCAAGCCGCCGACGTGGTCATCGAGATCATCAAGCTCTTCCGCGACGAGGGGCCCCGCGACGCCCGGCCCAAGTGCCGGCTGGCCTTCCTGGTGGAAGCCTGGGGGCTCGGCCGGTTCCGGACGGCGTTGGCAAGCCGTCTGGGGTGGCAGCCGCATCCCGCCGGGCAGGATGCGCGCAGGTCAGAGCACAACGATCATGTGGGCGTGCACCCGCAACAACAACCCGGCCGGTACGCCGTTGGTCTCAACGTGACGGTCGGCCGCATGTCATACCAGGCTGTGCGGGAACTCGCCCGTCTTTCGCAGGTCTACGGCACCGGGGACGTCCGGTTGACGACAGGGCAGAAGGCGATCCTCATCAACGTGCCCCAGGAACGGCTGAGCCGCCTGCTGGAGGAGCCGTTTCTGAAAGAGTGCTCTCCGGAGCCGTCCCGGTTCATGCGCGGGCTGGTCAGCTGTACGGGCGTCCAGTACTGCAACCTGGCGGTCATTGAAACCAAAGCGAGGGCGGTGGAGGTGGCGAAATCTCTGGAGCGCCGCTTGGGGCCTGACGGCCAGCCCTTGACGATCTACTGGTCGGGCTGTCCGGCCGCTTGCGGCAACCACCAGGCCGCGGATATCGGCCTGCGAGGCATGAAGGTCAACATTGCCGGGAGGTCTGTCGATGCCGTGGCCATCTATGTGGGGGGCCGCACCGGCCCCCACGCGAAAGAAGGGACGCAGATCATGGAAATGGTCCCCTGCGATGAGGCGCTCCCCGACGTGCTGGCGACCGTCGTCAAGCACCTGGAGCTCTTTAAGCGCGTCGAGCCGCTACGCCTCGGGGAGAAGGACCGCATCCTCATGGTCCCAGCCTCCCAAGATCCCGCCGATGAAACCGTCGAACCGCCCTGTGCCGGCCAGCGTGCTGAGGCACCGGTGGCGCACACTCCAGCGGAAGCGCGAAGCGTGAAGCACCAGCTCTGCCGCGTCAGCGAGCTGCGCGACAATAGCGGACGGCTCGTGACGGTTAATGGCAAGTCGTTGGCGGTGTTCGCCAGCGGCGGGAAGATCATCGCGTGCGACGCCGAGTGTCCTCACGAGGGTGGGCCGCTGCAGGAAGGCTGGATCGAGGAAGGGTGCGTCGTTTGCCCCTGGCATGCGTACAAGTTCGATCTGACCGATGGACGCGGGATCACCGATCCCGGCATGAATCTCAAGACGTATCCGACCGTCGTTGAAGACGGCACCGTGTGGGTGGAGGGGGTGGGAGCATGAAACTGCTTCGGGCGATCGTTCGGCCGGAACGGGAAGAGCAGGTCGTGAAGGCGTTGGAAGCCATCGGGGTTGTGTCGCTCACGAAGATGGATGTCCTGGGCCGCGGACAGCAGCGCGGCATTCAAGTCGGCGCGTCGGTTTACGATGAAATCCCCAAAGTGCAGCTGCTCCTCGTGGTCGAGGATGCCAAGGTGGCGCCGGCCATGACGGCGATCGAATCGGCGGCGAAAACCGGCCAGCCCGGAGACGGCAAGGTGTTCATTAGTCCGGTGGACGCGGCCTATACGATCCGCACCGGGGAGCGGCATGCAGATTAGGGTGAGGTTGTTTGCGTCGTTGCGGGACGCGGCTGACACCGGGGAGTGCTGGCTGGAGCTGGCCCCTGGGGAACGGGGGATGGACGCGAAGGCAGCGCTCGCGGCGCGCTACCCACGGCTGCAGGACCTGGTCGAGTACGCGCGGCTGTCCGTCAACTGGGAATACCGCCCCTGGGAGACGCCGCTGCAGGACGGCGATGAGATCGGCTTCCTCCTGCCGGTGAGCGGAGGCTAGGGCGATGGAGGCCAAAACGGCGTACCTGACGATGAAGCCCATTTCGTGGAACCGTCTTGCCTATCTTGAGCGGTGGGCCATGCAGCCCTCATGCGGAGCGTTCGTGACGTTTGCCGGCGTGGTCCGCGCCGACCGGCATGAGGGACGCACGGTCCGCGCCTTATTCTACGAGGCGTATGCCGAGATGGCCGAGCGCCAGCTCGCCTATCTGGTGGCCGAGACGACGGCGCGCTGGTCGCTCGACGCCGTGGAGATTCAGCACCGGCTGGGCCTGGTGGAAGCGGGGCAGATCAGCGTCGTGGTCGTTGTCCGCGCCCAACACCGCGCGATGGCCTACGCCGCCTCGCAGTTCCTGCTTGAGGGCATCAAACAGCGGGTGCCGATCTGGAAACACACCCACTACGACGATGGGACGTCGCGATCATGCTGACGTATGAAGCGGCGCTGGCGCGCATTCTCAAGTGGACGCCGTCGCCGCGGATCGCCCAGGTCTCATTGGATGACGCGCTGGGCCTGGTGCTGGCCCATCCTGTGGTCGCGCGCCAGGACCTCCCGCAGTTTGATAACTCGGCGGTGGATGGCTATGCGGTGCATTTCAACGGCTCAGCGCCGACCAACGGGCATGCCAGCGCTCCCTTGCGCGTGATCGGACGGGCGGAGGCGGGCCGGCCATTTTCCGGGCGCGTGAACACGATGCAAGCCGTGCGGATCCTCACCGGGGCTCAGGTTCCATCCGGCGCGGATGCCATCGTGATGCAGGAGCAAACGACGCGGCAAGGAGATGCGCTCGTCGTTCAGCGGTGGCCCAGTGCGGGACAGAACATCCGCCGGCGCGGCGAGGATCTGCCGCAAGGCAGCCGGGCGCTTGAAGCCGGCACGCGGCTGCGGCCCCAGGAAATCGGGTTGCTGGCGGCGCTGGGCTATCGCCGCGTCCCCGTCATGAAGCCTCCGACGGTGACAATCCTGGTGACCGGGGATGAGCTTCAGCCGCCCAGCGGACGGCTGAAATCCGGGCACATCTATGAGAGCAACAGTGCGCTTCTGTCCGCCCTAGTGCGACAAGTGGGGGCGCGGGGGGTGCGGCTGGGGCTGGCGCGCGACGGGGTTCCTTCCCTGGTTCGGAAGATCCGGCAGGGATTGCGGGCTGATGTGTGCCTCGTAGCCGGTGGGATTTCCGTCGGCGATAAGGATTTGGTCCGGGAGGCGATGCAGCGCTGCGGTGTGCGCCAGCTGTTCTGGCGGGTGGACATCAAACCGGGCATGCCGTTGTTCGTCGGCAAGCACGGTCGGACGCTGGTGTTCGGCCTGCCGGGGAATCCGGTGTCGGTGTATGTCACGTTCCAGGAATTCGTCAAGCCCGCGCTCTGCGCCCTGCTGGGGCGGGCGTGGCACGACGGCTATACCGAGGCGGCGGTCCTGGTGGATGACCTGAACGTTTCGCGCACGCGGCGCACCCATTTCGTGCGGGTGAAGTGCTCCGATCACAACCTGCTTGTCGCGCAGCCGCTCACCGGGCAGGCTTCGCACCATCTGCGCGGGCTCGTGGAAGCGGACGGATGGATCCGGGTCGCGGCCGATCAAGGGCCGTGGGTGGCCGGAGCCCGGGTGATGGTCAAGCGGCAGAACGCCCAACAGGAGATGTCCTGATGACAGGATTCATCCTTGCCGGGGGGTATTCCACCAGGATGGGGCGCGACAAAGCGCTCCTGGCGGCGGGGTCGCAGACGCTGATCGAGGTCGTCATCCGCCGGCTCAGGTCCCGCGCGGATCGCGTGATCGCCATCGGCAATGCGCACAACATCCGGCAGCTCCGCGCCCTGCCGCTGGACGACGTCTTGCTGGACCTGGCCCCGGGATATGGCCCGCTCATGGGAGTGCTCACCGGGCTCATGCAGACCAAGACGCCGATGAACTGTTTCGTCTCCTGCGACATGCCCTGGGTGCAAGGACCGGTGCTCGACCGGTTGACCGGCGCCTGCCAAGGGGATGGCCGCGTCGTCGCCAGCCTGCATCCCTACGAGGGGATCCAGCCGCTCCCTATCGTCTGCCATGTGAGCGCGTGCCGGACCGTCGGCGCGCTGCTTGATCGCGGCGCGCGGTCGTTGCACAGCCTGCTGTCCGAACCAGGCAGCCGCCTCGTGCACATCGAGGAGCCGCGCCTGTGGCGCTCGTTCATCAACGTGAACACCATCGAAGACTATGAGGCGTTCCGCCATGAGTACGCTGACGCACCTTGATCATCGCGGGCGCGCCCGCATGGTCCATGTCGGAGCCAAACCGGCCACGAAGCGCCAGGCAGAGGTCGCCTGCCGTCTGCACCTGTCCACCAAGGCGTTCGAGGCGATCGGGCACGAGCGGCTCGCGAAGGGCGATGCGTTCACCGTGGCCAAGGTCGCCGGCATCCAAGCGGCGAAGCGGACCTCGGAGCTGATTCCGCTGTGCCACCCTGTGCCCATCGAGCATCTGGATGTGGCGTTTGAGCTTGAGGCGGCGACGCACAGCATCCGGGTGATCGCCCGCGCGTCGACCACGGCGAAAACCGGCATTGAAATGGAAGCGTTCGTGGCCGCCGCCGCAGCCGCACTGACGCTGTATGACATGGTCAAAGCGGTCGATCCTTCCGCAACGATCACCGAGTTGCAGCTGATCCACA
>PCVX01000075.1:19105-20661 GCA_002796105.1 Candidatus Omnitrophica bacterium CG11_big_fil_rev_8_21_14_0_20_63_9
GAAACGCGCGTTCGTGAGGCAGCCGGCATGAACGCGGCGGCCATCACGGTGAGCGACCGGTCATTCCGCGGCGAACGGCCGGATGCGAGCGGGCCGGCCCTGAAGGCGTTGCTGGAAGCGGCGGGCGTGACGGTGGTGAAAACCGCGATCGTCCCGGATGAGCCGGCGCTCATCGCTGCGGTGCTGAGGCAGCTGGCCGACGAGGGCGGCTGCGAACTGATCGTGACGATGGGCGGCACGGGACTCTCACCGCGCGACACCACGCCGGAAGCGACATGCCAGGTGATCGACAAGCGGCTGCCGGGTATGGAGGAAGCCATCCGCCAGGAGAGCCTCAAGAAGACCCCGTTTGCCATGCTCTCGCGGGGCATTGTCGGCGCTCGCGGCCGGACGCTGATCCTCAACTTCCCCGGCAGCCCGAAAGCGGTCAAGGAATGTTTCGCCGTGGTGCAGCCGGTGCTGAGCCACGCCGTCAAGCTCCTGCGCGATGAGGATCCGTATGCCGGCGTCCACCCCGCCTCGGCTGCGCACCATGCGCGATCAGGAGCGGCCCATGACTGACCTCGACCTCATCGTCCCAGCGCTGGTTGGCTTGGTCGCGCTGCTGTATGCCAGCACCGGCCATGGCGGCGCGTCCGGGTATCTCCTTGTCCTGTCGCTGATCGGATTCGGCTCGCGCGCCGAGATGACCACGGCCGCGCTGATCCTCAACGTGTTCGTGGCGGGGACGGCGTGGCGCATGTTTCACCGGGCTGGGCATGGGTCGTGGCGGTTGGCGCTCAGTTTCGCGCTGACCTCCGTGCCCATGGCGCTTCTTGGCGGCGCGCTTCATGTGCCGCCGCAGTTGTACAGTGGATTCCTTGCCATCGCATTGTACGCGGCCGCCGTTCGGATCGGCGTCACGTTAACCGGCTCGCAGGGCTCCTACCAGGCTCCCCGGCCGGCCGTGGCGCTGCCGCTGGGCGCAGCCGTTGGGCTCCTGTCGGGGCTGGCCGGCGTTGGCGGAGGGATTTTCCTGAGCCCGTTGATGATCCTCCGGCGTTGGGCGGATCCCAAGACGGCCGCCGGGGTCTGTGCTGCGTTCATCACCGTCAACTCGCTTGCCGGGCTGATCGGCAAACTCCTTACGCACCAGCTCGCGGTCGATGGGCGCATAGTCCCGCTGGCGGTTGCGGCGTGCGCGGGCGGCCTCGTGGGATCTTCGCTGGGCGCCTTTGCGCTGTCGTGGGCGTGGGTCTGCCGGATGACCGCGCTGGTGCTGGCACTCGCCCCGCTCAAATGGGTGCTCCGATGATTGAGCTCATCGCCATCGTCCGCCGCAACCGGGCGATTGCCACCAAAGAGGAACTCGCGCGCATCGGGTGCGCCGGCTATTCCCAATTCCCCGTCTTTGGACGGGGCCGGCAGGGAGGGTTGCGGGACCAGGGCGGCGAGGCCGGGCTGCACTTCTTGCCTAAGACACTCTTTGATCTGCTCGTGGATGATGAGCGCTCGGCCGAGACGATCGAGGCGGTTATCCGCGCCAACCAGACCGGCGAGTTCGGCGACGGAAAAAT
>PCVX01000075.1:20742-49662 GCA_002796105.1 Candidatus Omnitrophica bacterium CG11_big_fil_rev_8_21_14_0_20_63_9
AAATCTTTGTCATCGAAGTTGAGGAGAGCATCCGGATTTCCACCGGAGAACGAGAACGCACAACCCAGGACGCGGGAGTGACGCCATGAAACTGATCAAAGCGGTCATCCGGCCGGAGAAGGAAACCGAAGTCATCCGGACCTTGGAGCAAGCCGGCCTGTCGGCGCTGACGAAGTGGGATGTATTAGGCCGCGGCCGGCAGCGCGGCATCCAGGTGGGCGCGACCACGTACGGGGAGCTGTCCAAGCTGTGCCTCATGCTCGTGGTGAAGGATGAGGAAGCGCCCAAAGCGGTTGAGGCGATCCTGGCCTCAGCCAAAACGGGCCATCCCGGGGACGGGCGGATCTTCGTCAGCGCGGTGAAGGAAGCCTACACGATCCGAACCGGCAAACCAGACGCGTAGCCCACAACAAGGAGATGGAGTATGCGGCTAAAAGATTTTGCCAAAAGCGGCCATCCGCCGACGCTCTTTTCGGCGTTTCTGTATTTCGACATCAGCTTCATGGTGTGGGTCCTCATCGGCGTGCTCGGCGTGCACATCGCAAGCCACTTCGGGCTCACCGCGAGCCAGAAAGGCCTCCTAGTGGCCATCCCGATTCTAGGAGGCTCGCTGGTGAGGATTCCGCTCGGCGTGCTCGTGGATCGCATCGGCCCGAAACGGACCGGCATTCTGGGCCAGCTGCTGGTGATGATTCCCTTGGTGTGGGCGTGGCTCTTTGGCCGCAGCTTCCCGGAGTTCCTGGCGCTTGGTTTGCTGCTGGGGATCGCGGGGGGCAGCTTTGCGGTCGCGCTCCCGCTCGCCAGCCGCTGGTACCCTCCGCAGCATCAAGGCCTCGCTATGGGCATCGCCGGCGCCGGGAACAGCGGCACCGTCCTGGCGGCGCTGTTAGCGCCCCGCCTGGCGGAGCGCGTCGGCTGGCACAACGTGTTTGGGTTGGCCCTCATCCCGGTGGCGATCACGCTCTTGCTCTATAGCCTGCTGGCGAAGGAAAACCCCTCCCAGCCCGCTCCCAAGCCGTTGCGGGACTATCTGGGCCTGTGCCGCGAGCGCGACGCGTGGTGGTTCTGTCTGTTCTACAGCTTTACGTTTGGCGGCTTCGTGGGCCTGGCCAGCTTCCTCGTCATCTTCTTTCATGACCAGTACGGTCTTTCGAAAGTGATGGCGGGCAACTTCACCGCGCTGTGCGTGTTTGCCGGCAGCTTCTTGCGGCCGGTCGGCGGGTATCTCGCTGATCGCTTCGGCGGCACGAGGATGCTGACCGCGCTGTTTGCTTGCGCCTCGGTCGGCCTCATCGCCGTCGGCACGTTGCCCGCGCTATGGCTGGTGACCACGTTGTTGTTCCTCGTCATGGCGATCCTCGGGATGGGGAACGGGTCCGTGTTCCAGTTGGTGCCGCAGCGTTTCCGCGAGGAAATCGGCGTGGCCACGGGCGTCGTGGGGGCCGCGGGAGGGATGGGGGGATTCCTGCTTCCCTCGTTCCTCGGATTCCTGAAAGACCTGACCGGTTCCTACGGAGCGGGATTTCTGTGCTTCGGTCTTGCCGGGTTAGGGTGTTTGGTGCTGCTGCGTCTGGTCCAGCGGGGCTGGGAAATGTCGTGGTTGCGTCGGGCGCTGGCCACGATGCAGATGCCTCCCCAAGAGGAGTTCTCTGGAGTGAGGCGATGACGTGGTCAGGCCGCGGCATCGGCGCGATGGTGGTGTGGCTCGGATTGACCAGCTCGGCCGCAGCCGTTGATCCGCCGCTCACCGTTAAAGCCGGCGGGGAGTTGCGCTATCGGCTGGAGCTGCGCGATGACTTCACGTTCAACGACGGCAGCTACGAAGACGATGCCATCCATTTGCTCCGGACGCGCCTAGGCGTCGAGGCGGGCATCCCGTCGCGCGTGCGGGTCTTCGTCCAGGGCCAGGATGCGCAGAGCTTCGCCAGCAGCAGCCTGAACCAGGGCACCGGGTTTGTGGACCGGCTGGATCTGCGCCAGCTTTTCGCGGAATTCACCAGCCCGTGGGAGGCCGCACCGGGCACGCTGACGGTCGGCCGGCAGGAGCTGGCCTACGGAGAGCAGCGGTTTGTGGGCGCCTTCGACTGGTCCAACGTGGCGCGTGTCTTCGATGCCGTGAAACTCAGCTGCGCCCCGGCCGAGTGGGCGCGCATCGACGCCTGGTTCAGCCAGCCGGTGCTGATCAACCGCGTGGCGGCGGACAGCGCCGACCACGAGGACAACTTCTACGGGCTCTATGCCTCGCTCAAGCCCCTGAGGGACCATGTCCTCGATACGTTCCTCTTGATGCGCCACGACCTCGATAACGAACTGCGGGGCGAGGTGACGAGCCGCCGCGGCCAGCTCAAGGAGTACACGCTGGGCAACCGGTTTCGCGGCAAGCGCGGGCCAGTGGACTACGGCGTCGAATGGGCCTGGCAGTTCGGCTCGCGCGCCCATGAAGACATCAAGGCCTGGGCCTGGCATCACGAGCTAGGCTACACTTTCGTGGAAGCGCCGTGGAGCCCGCGCCTCGGCATGGAATACAACCACGGATCGGGAGATGACAACGCCAGCGACGGTAAAGTCGGGAACTTCGACAACTTGTTTCCGACGAACCACCTCCACTACGGCTATATCGATTTCGCCAGTTTGCGCAACCTCGAGCACCTCGAGCTGAACTTGTCCGGGAAGCCGCTGAAATCGCTGACGCTGATCGGCAAGTACCACTGGTTCTTCCTCGACACGAACAAGAGCGCATGGTTCAACGCGGGCCAGGGGGTGATCCGTGCCGCCGGGGTGAACGCGAGCGAGACGCTTGGCCAGGAGCTCGACCTGCTGGCGAAGTGGCAACTCAGCAGGCAGCTCGACATGCTGTTCGGGTATTCGCATTTCCATGCCGGCGCGTTCGTCCAAGACACCGGCGCGAGCGACGACGCGAACTTCTTCTATTGGCAGACGGTCGCGAAATTCTAATGGCTGCTGACGCGCGGGTGGCGATGCAGGTCGTCCAGGAGAGCGGCGAGATTGTCGAAACGCCGCTCACCCCGGAGGAATTGCAGCTCACCTGGAACCGGAGCGTCTGCCCGTACTGCGGAGTGGGGTGCGGCGTGCTCGTCGGCAGCAAGGACGGCCGCGTGCGGAAGGTGCGCGGCGATCCGAACCATCCGGCCAATTACGGTTTGCTGTGCGGGAAGGGAGCGACCCTGCCGCAGATGGTGCACACTCCGGACCGGCTGACCACCCCGCTGATACGCGCCTCGCGCGAGGAGGATTTCCAGCGCGCGTCATGGGACGAGGCGTTGGAGCGGATCGCGACCCGCTGGCAACGGATCATCCGCGACCATGGGCCGGATGCGGTGGCGTTCTACGTCTCGGGCCAGCTGCTCACGGAAGACTACTACGTGGTCAATAAGCTGGCCAAAGGGTTCCTTGGGACGAACAACGTCGATTCCAATTCCCGCTTGTGCATGGCCTCGGCGGTCTCCGGCTACGTCACGTCGCTGGGGGCCGATGCGCCGCCGGGTTGCTATGCGGATATCGAGCTGGCCGACAGCTTCCTGTTGATCGGCACCAATACGGCGGCCTGCCACCCGGTCACGTTCGAGCGCATCCGGCGACGCAAACTGCGCGCGCCCGCGCGGGTCAACGTGGTCGTCGTGGATCCACGCAAGACCCGCACCGCGGACATCGCGGACGTGTATCTGCCGATCCGGCCGGGCACCGATGTGGCGCTGCTCAACGCGATGCTGCACGTCATCGCCCGCGAAGGGCTCCTCGATGCGCGCTACATGCAGCGCCACACGTCGGATTGGGAGCGGCTCCAGCCCCTCCTTGAGCGGTACTCACCCGACCAGGCGGCGGCGATCTGCGGGGTGGAGGCCGGGCAGATCCGCAAGGCGGCGTTGCTGTTTGCCAAGGCGCGGGCGGCCATGAGTTTTTGGAGCATGGGGCTCAATCAATCCACGCATGGGACGGCCAAGAACAACTGTGTCATTAACCTGCACCTCGCCACCGGCCAGATCGGCCGACCGGGTGCGGGCCCGTTTTCGCTGACCGGCCAGCCCAATGCGATGGGCGGACGGGAAACCGGAGGCCTGGCGCATCTGCTGCCGGGCCACCGGTTCGTCGCGAAGGAACAGGATCGCCGCGCGGTCGAAGGGGTGTGGGGCGTGTCGGAGGGACGGATCAATGCCAAGCCCGGCCTCACCGCCGTGGAGCTCTTTAACGCTCTCGCCGACGGCCGCGTCAAGAGCGTGTGGATTCTCTGCACGAACCCGATGGTGTCCATGCCGAACCTGTCCATGGTCAGGCAGGCGTTCGCCGCGGCCGAGCTGGTGATCGTCAACGACATTTACCATCCCACGGAGACCACGCAGTTGGCCGACATCATCCTGCCGGCGGCCCAGTGGTCGGAGCGCGACGGCACCGTGACGAACTCGGAGCGCGCGATTTCCTATCTCGAGCAAGCGATCGATCCACCCGGGGAGGCGCTGCCCGATTGGCAGATCCTGTGCCGTTTTGCGCGCGCCATGGGGCTGGAGCGCGCCTTCGCCTTCGACAGCGCAGAAGCTATCTATGAGGAGTACAAGCGTCTCACCCACGGGCAAGATCTGGACATTGGCGGAGTGACGTATCGCCGGCTCAAGCAAGCGCCGATCCAATGGCCTTGTCCCACCCCCGGGCACCGCTCGACGATGCGGCGCTACACCGGCGGCGTGTTTGCCCATCCCGGCGGCAAGGCGCACTTCATCGCGCACGAATACGAAACCCCCGCGGAAATGCCCGATGCGCAGTTTCCCCTGATCCTCACGACGGGCCGGGTGCGCGACCAGTGGCATACGATGACCCGCACCGGCAAGGTCCCGGTCCTGATGAAGAAAGAGCCGGAACCGTTCATTGAGCTGCATCCTGCGGATGCGGCGCCGCTGGGAATTGCGGAGGGAGATCTAATCGTCGTGCATTCCCGACGGGGCCAGGCTCAGGCCGCGTGCCGGGTGACCGAGACGATCAAGCCAGGCACGTGTTTCATGCCGTTCCACTGGGGGAGCCTGCGGGGGGAGGCGGTGGTGAACCGCGCCACCGTTGATGCGTGCGATCCGATTTCCAAACAGCCGGAGCTGAAGTTCTGCGCGGTGCGCGTCGAAAAGATGGGGCACGGGGCGGGGGGCAAGGGGCAAGCGGATGCTTGATCAATTCGGCCGGCAGATCACGTATCTGCGCATCTCGGTGGTGGACAAGTGCAACCTCCGGTGCATGTACTGCATGCCGCGAGGATTCATCAGCCGCCAGCGGATGGACCAGCTGCTCACCAACGACGAGCTCGTGACGCTTTCCGGCATCTTCGTGGGGCTGGGCGTCCGCAAGATCCGGCTGACCGGCGGGGAGCCGCTCCTGCGGCCCGGGTTGCCCGATGTCGTTCGCCGTCTGGCGGCGATGCCTGGGGTGGAGCAGCTGGCGCTCTCGACGAACGGCGTGCTACTCCAGCGGCATGCCGAAGCGCTCAAGCGGGCGGGCCTTGACCGTGTGAACGTGAGCCTGGATACGCTGGTGTCGGAGCGCTTTGCGGCCATCACCGGCACGGACTGTTGGCGCACCGTCGTCGACGGCCTGCTGGAGGCCCGGCGTGTTGGGCTGACCCCGGTGAAAGTGAACATGGTGCTTATGAAAGGGATCAACGACGATGAGATTGTGCCCATGGTGGAGTTTGCCGCCACGCACCGCCTGGAAGTGCGGTTCATCGAGTGGATGCCGACCACGACCGTCGTCGACGGCCCTCGGGTCGACCGATTTTTCAGCAACGAGCAGGCGCGGGAGGCGATCGAGCGCGCCTACCGGCTCGTGCCCGAGGACCTGGACCCGCATGCGCCGGCCCGCCGTTTCCGTGTCGAGGGGACCGAGGCGTGCGTGGGGTTCATCAGCCCGCTGTCGCGGTTTTTTTGCGGCATGTGTAACCGGGTTCGACTGAAGGCAAACGGCCGCATCAAAACCTGCCTCCATGGCGCCGAAGAGCTGGATCTGAAAACCATGCTGCGCGAGGGAGCATCCGTGGAGGCCATTGAGGCGATAGTGCGCCGAACGGTGTTCCTGCGCCCGGAAGAGCATTTCTTGAACCGACAGGACGTTGCTCATCACGATTTCGTCATGACCCAGCTCGGCGGCTAAGGCAAGAAGCATCTCCGTTTGACGCCGGCCCCCCGGCGTGTTATGAGAGAATGAATGGAGGCTGCTCATGCCTGAGGCGACCAGCGCGGGGGAAGGGTTCGACGGCTTGCGCGTCGTATCGTTCGAAAGCCGCCGGGCGGATGAGATGCGCCGGCTCATCCAGCGGTTTGGCGGCGCACCACGGGTGGCTCCATCGATGCGGGAAGTTCCGCTGGAAGATCAGCGGGAGGCGTTGCAGTTCGCGCAGCGCTTGTTCGACGGCACGATCGACGTCGTGATCCTGCTGACCGGGGTGGGCACGCGCGTGCTCCTCCACACGCTGTTGAAGCGATCTCCATTGCCCGAGCTCGCCCAGGCCCTTGGCCGCGTGGGGCTGGTGGCGCGCGGCCCGAAGCCCATCGTCGCGCTCACAGAGTTCGGCCTCAAACCTACCCTCATCGTGCCGGAGCCGAACACCTGGCGCGAAATTCTCGCGACGCTTGACGCGCATCTGCCTGTGACCGGCCGCCGGGTCGCGGTGCAGGAATATGGGGTCAGCAACCCCGAGCTGCTTGACGGCCTGGCCAGCCGAGGCGCCGAGGTGCTCCGCGTGCCCGTGTACCAGTGGGCGCTGCCGGAGGACCTTGAACCCTTGCAGCAGGCGGTGCGCGCGATCTGCGCCGGCGAGGCCGATGTGCTCTTGTTCACCTCAGCCACGCAGCTTGAGCATGTGATGCGCGTGGCCAAGACCATGAAGCTGGACGATGCGTATCGGCAAGCCGCTCGCCGCTGTGTGATCGCCTCGGTCGGCCCGATGTGCACCGAAGCGCTGACGCGCCGTGGATTTCCCGTTGACCTGGAACCGGCCCATCCCAAGCTGGGCTCGTTGCTGGCTGAGGCCGCCCGAAGCAGCCGAGCCATCCTTCAGCGAAAGCGCGGCTCTGTTACCCCGATTTAACCCGCTCGTTATTTCTCTGTAACCTCGCCCGGTTATCCTTGCCTCCACCATGACGGTGGAGTGCATGCCCGAACCCTTTACCCTGCGTTTTGGCACCCTTGAGATCGACCTCCAGCGATATCGAGTGCTGCTCGGGGGCCGGCCTCTGGTGCTCCCCTACCGCGAGTATGCGCTGCTGGTCTACCTGGCGGGCCGCTTAGGGCAAGTTGTGCCCAAGCGGCAGCTCTTAGAGGAAGGGTTGGGTCGGCACGACCCAGGAGGGCTGCGGATGGTGGATGAGCACATCCGGCATCTGAAAGGGGTGCTGGAACGCGATGGGCGGGTGTTTATAGAGGAAGTCGGCGCAGCCGGATACCGCTTTGAGCCGGCCCAATCTGTAACACCGAATTAACATGCGCGTGACGATTGCGTAATGTGCCGCGGGTAAAGTTGCCGCGGATGTGGGGACGTGTGTGGGTAGATAACGGAGGAGGTAGGATGAACGCACGGTACGTTGCAGGGCTGGTTGCCGGCTGCATGCTGGCGGCTGGAAGTCCGGTCTGGGCCGATGACCCTTCCATGGATGGCGACAAGGCCGAGATCCAAATGCTCAAGTCGCGGCTAGAGAAGCTGGAGAAGCGCATGGCCCAATCGGAGATGTCCGGCAGCTCGGGAGGCATCGGCCAAAAAGCAGGCTTGCCGACGCTTGAGCTTCCCAGCGGCTTGGCCGGGCTGCAGATGAGCGGCTACGCCGATGTTTCCTATATCTATAACTTTGCAGAGTCCGATCCAGGTTCCGGTAGCCGGACCAACCGGACGCGCGTTTTTGACACTGAGCCAAATGGCTTTACCCCCCACGCCTTCGAGCTGGTGCTCGAAAAACCCGAAACGGATGAGATGCCAGTGGGGTTTCGCACGGATCTGCTCATCGGTGACGATGCGCCGGTCATCGGCTCAACCGGGTTGGGGCTCGGGGCGGCGGGAGATGAATTCGAGCTGCAACAGCTCTATATCACGGCGAATGCGCCTGTTGGCGACGGCATCGACTTCAAGGTCGGGAAATTCGTCACCTTGCTCGGTGCTGAGGTGATTGAAAGTCCGGCGAACTGGAACTTTTCCCGCTCCTACCTGTTCGGGTTTGCCATTCCCTTCACGCACACCGGGGCGTTAGCCACCTACCCGCTGGGTGAGTTCGGCTCGGTCACCGCTGGGATCGTCAACGGCTGGGATATCGTGGATGACAACAACAAGGGCAAGTCGCTCATCGGGAACCTCACGCTGACCCCGATGGAGGGCCTGACGTTGTCCGCCAACGGCATCACTGGGGCGGAGCGAACCGGCGACAACCGAAATGACCGGAGCGTCATCGACCTGATCGCCACCTACCAGCCCATGGAGAAGCTGACGCTTATGGCCAACTACGATTTCGGCCATGAGAGCGGCTTGGTCCAGGGCGCTGGGACCGCAGGCTTCGACTCGGCGGAGTGGCAAGGGTTGGCACTGTACGCGAAGTACGATTTAACCGACACCTGGTCGCTGGCCAGCCGTGCGGAGTGGTTTGACGACAAGGACAGCGTTCGAACCGCATTAACCGGACGCGACGGCGGCACGTTCGACGACGTCGATTTTTATGAGGTGACCTTCACGAGCCAGTGGAAGCTGCACGAGCACGTGCTGGCGCGGTTGGAGTACCGCCACGACAAGGCGGATGAAGACGTGTTCTTCCACGACGCGGCCGGCTTCATCAACTACCAGGACACGGTCGCCGCGGAGTTGATCTATCACTTCTAAGTCGCGCATGTGACCTGTCCGCCCCTCACCGGACAGGGCCCCACCCCCGGGCAACCGGGGGTGGGGCGTCCCCCAACGAAAACGAACAAGGAGGCAGGGTATGGATCCAAAGGTAGTTGCGGATACGCTGTGGGTGTTGATTACCGCAATGCTCGTGTTCTTCATGAACCTGGGCTTTGCGTGCGTCGAGACCGGTTTTTGCCGGAGCAAGAACGCCGTGAACATCCTCTCCAAGAACTTCATCGTGTTCGCGATCTCCACGATCGGGTTCTGGATTCTTGGGTTCGGGTTGATGTTCGGCAATGGTTCATCGCTCTGGGGCGCCGAGGGCCTATGGTTCCTGGGAGGGGCTGACAACAGTCCGGCGACCGCGGATGCCTACAAGGGGGCGTACGCGTCATTGAACTGGACCGGAGTACCGCTGCTGGCGAAGTTTTTCTTCCAGCTCGTCTTCGCCGGGACTGCAGCCACCATCGTGTCCGGCGCGGTTGCGGAGCGCATCAAGTACTTCTCGTTCATCGTGTTCAGTCTGGTCCTCACTGCCGTGATCTACCCGGTCATCGGCCACTGGATTTGGGGTGGTGGATGGTTGGCATCGAAAGGGTTCCTCGACTTCGCAGGGTCGACGCAGGTGCACTCAATCGGTGGATGGGCGGCTCTGACGGGTATCCTGGTGCTGGGTCCGCGCATCGGCAAGTACAACAAAGACGGCAGCGCCAACGCCATTCCTGGGCACAACCTGGCTCTGGGGCTGATCGGGTGTTTCGTGCTGTGGCTCGGCTGGTTCGGTTTTAACCCGGGATCGACGATGGCTGCGGATGTGGACGCCATTTCCCGGATCTGCATCACGACCAACACCGCCGCCGCCTTTGCCATGGTCACGTCAACGCTGACCTCGGTCTTGCTGATCGGCAAGCCGGACCTCGGCATGACGATCAACGGCTGTCTTGCCGGCCTGGTGGCCATTACCGCCCCTTGCGCATTTGTGAGCGTGGGGAGCTCCGCGATTATCGGAGCCATCGCTGGGGTTTTGGTGGTGCTGGCGGTCATCGGGTTCGACAAGGTCAAGGTTGATGATCCGGTCGGTGCGACCTCGGTGCATCTCGTGAACGGGATTTTCGGCACGCTGTGCGTCGGGCTCTTTGCCGAGTCCCAGTGGATGCCGAACAAGGCCTCCGGGCTCTTCTTCGGGGGTGGCTGGACCCAGTTCAGCACGCAGCTCCTCGGCGTCCTCGCCGTCGGGGCGACGGTGTTCGTCGTCTCGCTGGTGGCGTGGCTGTTGATTAAAGCGGTCATGGGATTGCGCGTCAGTGTCCAAGAAGAGATCGAAGGGCTGGACATCGGCGAGCACGGCAACTCGGCCTATCCGGACTTCGTGGTGCGCAAGTCGCTGCCGATGTCTGGGAGCATGATGACGGCGGCGGAGCCGGCCAGGAGGTAACGATGCCAGAGGCCTGGACGCAAAGTTCCCCACCACAAGCCAAGACGAGGAGCGCGACCATGAGAAAGATCGAAGCGGTGATCCGGCCTGAAAAACTCGACGACGTCCGCAAGGCCATCGAAGCGGTCGGGTACCCCGGCATCACGATCACTGAGGCTGAAGGCCACGGCAAGCAGAAGGGTGTCGTGCAGCAGTGGCGCGGCGAGACGTACCGCGTGGAGTTTTTGCCGAAGATCAAGCTCGAGATCATCGTGGGTGACGCGGATGTCGAGCAGATCGTCCAAGCCATCATCAAGGCCGCCAAAACCGGTTCGGTCGGCGATGGGAAGATCTTCGTGTCCGATGTGCGGGATGTGATCAAGATCCGCACCGGCGAGCGCGGCGACGCCGCGTTGTAACCCTCAGAGCGTGCGTCGGATGGGGTGATGTAGGTGTGTGGCCAGGGGGGCGCGTGTAAATTTGACGCCTCCGTAACACGGCCGTAACACAGCCTGCCTATACTCCATCCGACGCTTGCTTTCGCCATTGCGCTTTGAGCCAGCCGGCGTATACTGAGCTGCGTCCTTCCCGGGGACGGGTTCTTGAGGCCCATCGGACATTTCAGCGTACCAACAAGGAGGCGGTTTCCATGCCACGTGTCGCTGTCTCATCCTCGCGTCGCGCGTCCAGCCGGGCGGCTGCGGGCTCGACGTCGTCGAACAACAACTTGAAACTCACCGCGCCCATCACCGAAAATGCCGTGAAGAAAATTTGGGCGCTCATCAAGCAGCACAACATCGAGGTCGTCGACCTGAAGTTCAACGACCTCCCCGGGCTGTGGCAGCACTTCACGATCCCGATCAGCGAGCTCGACCAGAACGCCAACAAGGGCATCTGGGTCGATGGGATCGGGTTCGACGGCTCCTCGATCCGCGGGTTCCAGAAGATCCAGGAATCGGACATGAACCTCCACCTGGATACCTCGACCGCGATCGTCGATCCGGTGTGCGAAGTGCCCACCTTGTCCGTGGTCTGCGACATCGCCGACCCGATCACCAAGGGCCCCTACACCCGCGATCCCCGGTATATCGCCAAGAAAGCCGAGCACTACCTGAAGAAAACCGGCATCGCGACCACCAGCTACTGGGGTCCGGAAGCTGAGTTCTTCATTTTCGACGACGTCCGCTTCGAATCGAGCCAGAACACGTCGTTCTACTCGGTGGATTCGGTCGAAGGCGAATGGAACACCGGCCGGGACGAGAAGCCGAACCTGGGCTACAAGCCGCGGTACAAGGAAGGCTACTTCCCGGTGCCGCCGCACGACTCGCAGCAGGACCTCCGCAGCGAGATGATCCTGAAGATGATCCGGGCCGGCATCCAGGTGGAGAAGCAGCACCACGAAGTGGCCACCGCGGGGCAGGCTGAGATCGACGTCCGCTACACGACGCTGGTCAAGCAGGCGGACAACATGCTGCTCTACAAGTACATCGTGAAGAACGTTGCCCGCAAGGCTGGCAAGGTCGCGACCTTCATGCCCAAGCCGCTCTTCGGCGACAACGGCTCCGGAATGCACACCCACCAGAGCCTCTTCAACGGCGAGAACAACCTGTTCTTTGACAAGAACGGGTACGCCGGCCTCAGCCAGATCGCCAAGTGGTACATCGGCGGTCTCCTGAAGCACGCGCCGACGATCCTGGCCTTCGCGGCCCCGACCACCAACTCGTACAAGCGGTTGGTCCCGGGCTATGAAGCCCCGGTGAACCTGGCCTACTCCGCGCGCAACCGCTCGGCGATCTGCCGCATCCCGATGTACGTCGAGCACCCGAAGTCGAAGCGCGTCGAGTTCCGCGCGCCGGACCCGTCCTGCAACCCGTACCTGGCCTTCGCGGCCTGTCTCATGGCGGGCTTGGACGGCATCCAGAACCGGATCGACCCGGGCAAGCCGATCGTGAACGAGAACATCTACGAGATGTCGGCGGACAAGGCGCCCAAGCAGGTGCCAGGTTCGTTGTCCGAGTCGCTCGACGCCTTGGAGCAGGACCACGCGTTCTTGCTCAAGGGCGACGTCTTCACCAGGGACGTGATCGACGTATGGCTGGAGTACAAGCGGCTGGAGATCGACAAGATCCGCCTGCGGCCGCATCCGTACGAGTTCTACCTGTATTTCGACGCTTAATCCGCGCCGAAGCACAATTGGGGACGTTTCTCATTTTCCCCAGCGCCGCCGGGGTGGAAAATGAGAAACGTCCCTATTTGCTTGATCCCAAATGCCAACAGTCATCGTTGTCCAGCACGTGCCCCATGAAGGGCTGGGAACATTTGAGCCTGTCTTGAAGCAGGCCGGCCTCAGGTTGGTGCAATTACGGGCCGACGATCCGGAAGGGCTGTGGCCGCCGGCCGAAGCGATCGACGGCCTGGTGTCCATGGGCGGGCCGCAGAGCGCTTACGAGCAGACCCGGTACCCGTATCTCGCTCGAGAGATCGAGATGATGCGGCAGGTGGCCAAAGCGGGGAAACCGGTCTTGGGTGTCTGCCTGGGCTCGCAGTTGCTCGCGGCCGCCTTGGGGGCTCAGGTGACCAAGAACGCGCAGAAGGAAATCGGCTGGTATCCGCTGATGCGCGAGGCCGCCGCGGAGGGCGATCCCATGTGGGAGCCGTTCGGACAGACCGAAACGGTGTTTCAGTGGCATGGCGACACGTTTGCGCTGCCCAAGGGCGCCGTACAGCTGGCGAGCTCGCCGCTGTGCGCCCAACAAGCGTTTCGCTACGGCGGTCGCGCCTACGGCTTGCAATTCCACGTCGAGGTGACCGAGCCGATGATCCGCGCCTGGATGCGCGCCAATGCACGAGAACTCTCGACGCTCAAGGGCGTCATTGATCCCTCGGCGATCCGCCGGCAGACGCCGCAGCATCTTGACCGATTGCAGGAACTCTCCCGCCACGTTGCGACGACGTTTGCGTCGCTCATCGGAAGGACACAGGTTCATGCCGGGAAAATCTAAGCGGCTCTTGCGCAAAGATAAAGAGTACGTGCTGCGGCTGGCGAAGGAGCACGACGTGCGCTTCATCCGGCTGTGGTTCACCGATATCCTGGGCTTCCTGAAGAGCTTTGCGATCACGATCGATGAGCTGGAAAAAGCGCTCGAGGAAGGGATGGGCTTCGACGGCTCGGCGATCGAGGGGTTTGCCCGCATCGACGAGTCGGACATGCTGGCCATCCCCGACCCGAACACCTTCTGCCTGCTGCCGTGGCGCCCGAAAGAGAATGCGGTCGCGCGGATGTTCTGCGATGTCACCTACCCGGGCGGGAAGTTGTTCGAGGGCGATCCGCGGCAGGTGCTCAAGCGCAACCTCACCCAGGCCGCGAAGCTGGGCTTTACGTTCTACGTGGGGCCGGAGCTGGAGTTCTTCGTCTTCAAAAGCGCGGAGGCCCCGGTGCCCATCGACGTCGGCGGCTACTTCGACCTCACCCCGCTCGATGCGGCCTCGGATCTGCGGCGCGACATCATCCTGGCCATGGAGGAGATGGGCATTGGCGTCGAGTACTCGCACCACGAAGCCGCGCCCTCCCAGCACGAGATCGATTTCCGCTACACCGACGCGCTGACGATGGCCGATAACGTGATGACTTATCGCCTCGTCGTCAAGGAGATCGCCTTCAAGCACGGCTACTACGCGAGCTTCATGCCCAAGCCGCTGGCGGATCACAATGGCTCCGGCATGCACGTGAACATGTCGCTCTTCCGCGGAGAGCGCAACGCCTTCTTCGAAGCCAAGGACCGGCTGCACCTGTCAAAAACGGCGAAGCATTTCATCGCCGGCATCCTGCGGCACGCGCCGGAGCTGACGCTGGTGCTGAACCAGTGGGTCAATTCCTACAAGCGCCTGGTGCCGGGCTATGAAGCGCCGGTCTACATCACCTGGGCGCAGCACAACCGCTCGGACCTGATCCGTATTCCCATGTACAAGCCGGGCAAGGAAGGGTCGACCCGCATCGAATTGCGCTCGCCCGATCCGGCGTGCAATCCGTACCTGGCGTTCAGCGCGATTTTGGCCGCAGGACTCGAGGGCGTGGAGAAAGCGTATCCGCTGCCGGCCGCGACGGAAGAGAACGTGTTCGAGCTTGGCCAGACCGAGCGGATGCGTCGGGATATCGGCACACTGCCGGCCAGCCTTGGCGAGGCGATTGCGGCGGCGGAAGGAAGCAAGCTGCTGCGCCGGGCGCTGGGCGATCACGTCTTCGAGTCGTTCCTGCGCAACAAGACGATCGAGTACGACCGCTTCTGCCAGACGCTCACCGACTACGAGATCAAGACGTACTTGCCGCTGCTCTAAGCGCTTCCAGCACGACGGTCGCCGCCCGGTCGACCGCTCCAGGCGCACCCAATCGCTGCGTCACCTGGCGCAGCTCCTGCCGTACCTGCGACGCCCGCTCCGTATCGCGCAGCAGCTCGACGATCGCGCGCGCGATGCGCCCAGGGTCGGCGCGGTGCTGCACAAACTCCGGCACGAGCCGTCGCTGCGCCAGGATGTTCACCATCGCGATATGCGGGATGCGCAGCACACAGCGCGCCGCCAGGTACGTGGGCCACGACGCGCGGTACACGACCGCCATCGGCACGGCGCACAGCGCGGCGTCCAGCGTCGCGGTTCCGGAGGCGACGACCGCCGCTTCCATCACCTGCAGCGCGTCATAGACCGATCCCTCCGCCATCCGCAGCTCGACACCCGCCCGCTCGGTCCAGCGCCGTAACATTTCAGAGGGGAGCGCAGGGGCTTTTGGCAGCAGGAATTGCACGCCCGGCATCTGCCAGGCGATGCGCTGCGCGCTCTTGATCATCAGCGGCAGGTGTCGCGCCACTTCATGCGGACGCGAGCCGGGCAGCAGTCCGACCGTCCGCCGCCACGGATTGAGCCCAAAGCGCGCGAAGGCATCGTCCTTCGTCATCGTTGGGTGCGCCGACTCCATGAGCGGGTGCCCCACCCACGTAACCGGAATGCCCTCCCGACGGTAAAATGCCTCCTCAAACGGAAACAGCACGATCATCCGCTCGACGTAGCGGCGGATGTAGCGCAGCCGAAACCGGCCCCACGCCCACACCTGAGGGCTGATGTAGTAGAGCACCGGCACGCCGTGCCGCTTGGCGATCGGCGCGATGACCGGCAGGTTGAAATCGCCGAAATCGACCAGGATCGCCAGGTCAGGGTGTCGGCTGCGCACGTACTCTTCAAAGAGCCGCTTCGCGTTGGTAAAGCGGCCGAGATGGCGCGCCGCATCGAACGGTCCGATGGCCGCGGTCGTGGTCAGATCATCGAGGAGTGCGGCACCAGCCTGCTGCATGGCCGGTCCGCCGAGCGCGGAAAAGGTAAGTGAGGCGTTGCGTTGCTTGAGCGCGGTGATCAGCCGGGCGGCTTGCGCGTCGCCGGACGGGTCTCCCGCGACGAGAACGATCGACGGCATCGCTTAGCGGCGCCGCATCGTTTGCTCGATGCGCAGCGCCAGTGCGAGCGCGGCCCGGCCGTCGCGGCCGGTGACGACCGGGCGCTGCTTGGCCCGGATGGCGTGGATGAACGCGGCCAGCTCATCCTGCAAGGGCGGGCGCTGGTTGACCGGCAGGTTCACCCGGCGAATCCCCGCGCGGGTTTTGTGGGCGAGCTCGACCGCCTGCGCTTTGTAGTCGATGGACAGGTAGCTGTCTTCCTGAAAGACGCGGATGCGCCGGATCGACTCGTCGCTGATGCGGCTGGCGGTCAGGTTCGCCACGCACCCGGAAGCGAAGCGCACGCGCGCGTTGGCGATGTCTTCGCTCTTGGAGAGGACCGCGATTCCCAGCGCATCCACCCGGGTGACCTGCGAGCGAACCAGAAGCAGCAACATGTCCAGGTCGTGGATCATCACATCGAGGATGACGCTGACGTCGGTGCCGCGGAACGGGTAGGGCGAAAGCCGGTGCACTTCGATGAAGCGCGGATGCGTGAGATATTTTCTCGCGGCATGGAGGGCGGCATTGAAACGCTCGACATGCCCGATTTGCAGCACCACGTGCTGCCGGGCGGCCTCACGGATCAGCGCATCCGCCTGGCCAAGCGTCGTGGCGATCGGTTTTTCGATCAACACGTGCACGCCACGGTGCAGCAGCACCCGGCCGATCGCGCCGTGCAGCGTGGTTGGCACCGCCAGGCTGATGGCATCCACCTGGCCGAGCAATTGGCGGAAGTCCCTCAGCGCGGGACAGGACAGCCGTTTGGCCACTTCTCGGGCCCGGGTCGGGTTGGCATCGCACACCCCGGAGAGCCGGACCCCGGGCATGCCGGCATAGATTTCCGCATGCCGGGAGCCAAGATGGCCCACACCAATGACGCCTACGCGCAGGGGAGAGATACCCATCGGAGAGACCTTGAGTCTAGCAGAACGCCTTGCCTAAGGTCAACTCGCATGGTAAGATAGCACGCTTATGTCCACCTATGTGCGGCTCGTCCGCTACCTCAAACCACATCTGAGCGTTTTGGGTCTTGCCATCCTCTGTATGGCTGTCTCTAGCCTCTTGGGCGGCTTACAGTTAGGAGCAATTTTCCCCTTGGCGGACCGTATCGTGACCAACAAGGCCATTCCGGTGGCTTCCTGGATGCCGGGATGGTTGGCCGGTATCGTGGGCTGGTTCAATGGCGCCGATCCGCGCACCATGCTCACGGTCTTTGCGCTGGCGATCCCGGTCCTCTTCTTTATTAAGGGGCTCTTTGAGTTTTGGCAGCAGTTCTACATGAATGACGCGGCCCAGCGCGTGATTCGCGATTTACGCCAAGCGCTGTTTGACCGCGTCATGGACCTGCCGCTGGATTACCACCAGCGGTCGTCCACCGGCGCGACGATGTCCCGGATCCTGTTCGACACGGGGGTCATCCAAAACTCCATCACCGAAGGATTGACCGACCTGGTGTTTCAAGGCTTCCAGGTGTTGGTGTTCCTGGCGATCGCCCTATCGATCAACTGGAAGCTCTCGCTCATCATCGCCGTGATCGTGCCGCTCATCGCCTGGCCGATCCGCCATATCGGCAAGCTGCTCAAGAAGCTCTCGCAGCAGACCCAAAAAGTGATCGGCGAGTTGAACTCGACGCTGCTGGAGTCGATTTCCGGCATCCAAGTCATCCAGGCGTTTTTGGTGGAGCCGGCGGCCAAGGCCAAGTTTGCGCAGTCCAACGAGCGCACGTATCGGCTGGGCCGCAAGTTCCAGAAGCGCATGCATTCGCTCTCGCCGCTCACGGAGTTGGTGGCCGCGTGCGGCGGCGCCATGGTGTTCTGGTACGGCGGACGCTCGGTGCTCGACGGAGAAGCGAGCCTGGGCACGTTTCTCACGTTCCTGTTGGCGATGCTCTCGCTGATCCGGCCCTTCAAGCGGCTGGCCAGGCTCCATGGCATCAACCAGCAAGCGCTCGCGGCGGCCGACCGTATTTTTGAAGTGTTGGATACGCCTTCCAGTGTGCTGGAGCATCCGAAAGCGCGGGTGCTGGCTCCGTTCCACCGGGAGATCGCTTACGAACACGTGTCGTTTCACTACGATACGCAGCCGGCCCTGCGCGACGTGTCCTTGAAAATCCCCTTCGGCGAGACGGTGGCGTTCGTGGGCCCCAGCGGCGGCGGCAAGACGACGCTGGTGAACCTGCTGCCGCGTTTTTACGACGTCAATGCCGGCCGCATCAAAATCGACGGGCTCGATGTCAAGCATGTCACGCTGGCCTCGCTGCGCAAGCAGATCGGTTTGGTGACGCAATCGACGTTTCTCTTCAACGACACGGTGCGCGCGAACATCGCGCTGGGCAAGCCGCAGGCCGACATGACCGAGATCGTCGAGGCGGCCAAGTCAGCCGGCGCCCATACGTTCATCAGCAAGCTGCCCAAAGGGTACGATACGATCATCGGCGAGCGCGGCGAGCTGCTCTCCGGCGGTGAGCGCCAGCGGCTGGCCATCGCCCGCGCGCTGCTGCCCCAGCCGCCGATTTTGATTTTCGATGAAGCCACCAGCCAGTTGGACGCGCAATCAGAGCACCTCATTACCGAGGCCATCGAGCGGCTGCGAGCCGGCCGCACGGTGTTGGTGATTGCGCATCGGCTCTCCACGGTCCGGCTCGCCCACCGGATCGTGCTGATTCAGGAAGGGCGCATTGTCGAGCAAGGCAATCACGACGAGCTTCTGCAAAAGAGCCCCCTGTACCGGAGGTTCTGTGAGCTGCAGCTCATGCACGCGGAGCCGTCGGGAAGCGAGGGGTCATGAACACGGAACGGGTTCGGCAGTTGTTGGAAGCGGGAGTGCATTTCGGGCATCAAACGAAGCGGTGGAATCCCAAGATGCGGCCCTTTATCTTCGGCAGCCGCTCGGGGATTTACATCATCGACCTGGAAAAGACCGACCAACAGTTGACGGAGGCCTGCGAGTTCATCGAGCAGGTGTCGGCGAAAGGCCAAATGGTGCTCTACGTCGGCACCAAGCGGCAGGCCAAGCCGATCCTGGAGGCTGAAGCGCAGCGCGCGAAGATGCCCTATGTCACCAACCGGTGGCTGGGCGGCACGCTGACCAACTTTGAAACGATCAAAGCCAACATCCTCCGCTTGCGGGACTTGCGGACGAAAAAGACTGAAGGCTTCTTCGAGCGGATCTCCAAGAAAGATGCCAAGCGGCTGGGCAAGGACCTGGAGCGGCTTGAGGCGCACTTCTCCGGGGTAGTGGATATGGACCGCCCGCCCGGGTGTCTGTTCATCGTCGATACCAAGCGGGAGGATATCGCCGTCAAGGAAGCCACCCGGCTGGGGATCCCCATCGTGGCGATCTGCGACACCAATGCCAACCCGGATCCGATCGCGCATCCGATCCCTGGCAACGACGACGCCATCCGGGCCATCACGCTGCTGACCGGGACCATCACCGACAGCGTGATCGCCGGACGAAAGCGTTTTGAACTGCAACAACAACCAGCACCCGTCACAGGGCCGGCCGCTGACGCCGCCCCCGCGGTGCCAGTCACGTCTCAGGAGCCTGCTCAGAATGCCACCAGCCATGAAGCCTAAGGTCAACCTCGACGCGCTCAAAGCGCTGCGTGACGAAACCGGTGCCCCGATCGGCGATTGCCGGACCGCGCTTGAAGAAGCCAGCGGCGATTCGGCTAAGGCCAAGGAGATTTTGCGGCGCAAGGGCGCGTTGGCCGCCTCGAAACGCCAGGACCGCGTAACAGGTCAGGGGCGCATCGAGTCCTATATCCATCACGATGGCCGCATGGGCGCGATCGTGGAAGTGAACTGTGAGACCGACTTCGTTGCCAGGACGCCGGATTTCGTCCAGTTCTGCCGTGACGTTGCGATGCATGTGGCGGCGATGAGCCCGCAGTTCGTGCGGCCGGAAGATGCGCCGAAGGACAGCGGATTGTCGGCGGAGGACGTCAAGGCGTCGGCGCTGCTCGAACAGTTCTTCGTGCGGGACCAGAAGACGACCATCGGCGATTTGCTGAAAGCACTCATCGGCAAAACCGGCGAGAACGTCGTGGTGCGGCGCTTCACGCGCTTCGCCGTCGGTGGGCCGGTGAGCGGCTGAGCCTGATGCCCATCATGGCCAAGACAAAGCGAACCGGCACGCCAGCCTCGCGCCCCAGCGACGGTACGGCCAAGTATAAGCGCATCGTGCTCAAGCTCAGCGGCGAGGCGCTGCAGGGCAAGCTGGGGTTCGGGATCGACCCGGACTTCCTCAACAACATCGCCCGCCAGATCAAAGACATCCGGGACTTGGGCGTGCAAGTGACCGTGGTCGTCGGCGGCGGGAACATTTTCCGCGGGATGGCGACCGCCTCCGCCACCGGGATGGAACGGGCGACGGCGGATTACATGGGCATGCTCGCCACCGCCATCAACGGTTTGGCGCTGCAGGACGCGCTCGAGCGGCAGGGCGTAGCGACGCGCGTGCAGACCGCGATCGAAATCGCCAAAGTCGCCGAGCCCTACATCCGCCGCCGGGCGATCCGGCACCTCGAGAAGGGGCGGGTCGTGATTTTCGTGGGCGGCACCGGCAGCCCGTTTTTCACCACCGACACGACCGCGGCGCTGCGGGCGATGGAAATCGGCGCCGACGTGGTGCTTAAGGCGACGAACGTCGACGGCGTCTACACTGCTGACCCGGCGAAGGACCGCCAGGCGAAACGGTTTGAGACGCTCAGCTTCTTCGACGTTCTCAAAAAAGAGCTGAAGGTGATGGACGCCACCGCCGTCAGCTTGTGCATGAGCGGCAACGTGCCGATCATCATCTTCAACCTGCACCGGGCCGGCAACATCAAGCGGGTGGTGTGCGGCGAGCAAGTGGGCACGCTCGTCGTCAACCGGACGTAACCACGACCGCATCAGACGGAGCGAAACCACACGATGGGACCTCTGCAGAACCTCTTTAAAGATATCGAAGAGAAAATGAAACGGTCTCTCGCCACGGTGACCCGGGAGTTGGGGTCGGTGCGCGGCGGCCGGGCAACACCGGCACTGGTCGAACACGTGACCGTCGATTATTACGGCGCAGCGACTCCGCTGAAGCAACTCGCGGCCATCACCGCTCCCGAGCCGAGCATGCTCGTGATCCAGCCGTGGGATGCGAAGGCAGCCCCAGACATCGAAAAAGCCATCCAGAGGGCATCACTGGGGTTAAACCCGGTGGTCGAAGGCAAGATCGTCCGGCTGCCCATCCCGCCGCTGACCGGCGAGCGGCGCGATGAGCTGGTCAAGGTGATCCACCGGATGGCCGAGGAGGGCCGCGTGGTGGTCCGCACGCTGCGGCGCGACGCCAACGAAACCGTCAAGAAGCTCAAGACCGACAAGCAAATCAGCGAGGACGACTCGTTTAAGGGCCAAGAGCAAGTGCAGAAGTTGACCGACAAATACATTGCGCAGATCGATGGTTTGGTCAAAACCAAGGAGCAAGAGCTCCACAGCGTCTGAGTGTCGAGCGCACCCCTGCCATGCGAATTCGATCCCATCTGTCAGCATTCCACTCGTCCCGCCCATCTTCTCGTAGTTCATCTCCGAAACGCCGCTAAGGCGTTTCGGGTACTCGATTGATTACCCGAACGCACGGATGGACGTCTTGTTCTTTCACAATTTGGGCCGCTAGCTCATCAGGTAGAGCAACAGCCTTTTAAGCTGTGGGTGCTGGGTTCGAGTCCCAGGCGGCCCATTTTTTCTGATCATGAACGATCGCCAACCTTACGAATTCTTCGACCACACGGCGGATATCGGCATCCGCGCTGAGGCGCCGACGCTGGGTGAGTTGCTGGTGCGCATGGCGCAGGGGCTCACCGAGCTGTTGGTCGAGCAGAGCCACATCGAGGCCATCGAGGAGCGGGCGGTGCGCCTGGAAGCACCGGACGCCACCTCGCTCCTGCTGGCGTGGCTCAAAGAGTTGCTGTACTGGTTTTCGGCCGAAGGGTTCTTGCCATCCCGCTACGAGTTGACGGATGTGGGGCCGACTTCGCTGCGCGGGGTGGTGCGCGGCGAGCGCTTTGACCCGCAGCGGCATCAGCAAGGCCGGGAGGTGAAGGCGATCACCCGTCATCTCCTTCGTGTGGAAGAGCGCGGCGGCCGGTGGCACGGAGAGGTCATCGTGGATATCTGATGGTGCAGACCGCACAACGCGCGTGGACCGGCCCGCTGGAAAAGCTCGACGACTACCGCTGGCGCATCCCCCAGACGTACGATCGCGGGATGCGCGTGCCGGGATTGATCTTTACCAGCGAAAAGCTCCTGCAGGACGTTGCGGCGGATCAGTCGCTGCAGCAGGTGGCGAATGTCGCGCATCTGCCGGGCATCGTGAAGGCGTCGATGGCGATGCCGGACATCCACTGGGGCTACGGGTTTCCGATCGGCGGGGTGGCTGCGGTCGATGCGAAGGACGGGGTCATTTCCCCCGGAGGCGTCGGCTACGATATCAACTGCGGCGTGCGGCTCGTGCGCACCGAGCTGACCGAGGACCAAGTCCAGCCGGTGCTCAAGGCGCTGATCGCGCAGCTCTTTCGCGATATCCCCTGCGGCGTGGGCATGAGTGGGGACATCCGCATCAGCCGCAAGGACGCCGACCGCCTGATGCGCCAAGGGTCGCGCTGGGTCATCCAACAAGGCTACGGCGCGCCCGAGGACCTGGAGCACACCGAATCGGGCGGCTGCCTGGAGGGTGCGGACCCGTCTCGCGTGTCGGACAGGGCGTTTGCGCGCGGCGATGATCAGCTCGGCACGCTGGGATCCGGCAACCATTTTCTCGAAGTGCAGGTCATCGACACGGTGTTCCAGGAAGGAATCGCGAACCAGCTTGGGCTGTTCCAGGGCCAGGTGACGGTGATGATCCACTCCGGCTCGCGCGGGTTCGGGTATCAAATCTGCGACGATTATCTGGACGTGACTGAAGCAGCCATGCGCAAGTACGGCATCCGTGTGCCGGACCGGCAATTGGCGTGCGCGCCGCTGTCCTCGGAAGAAGGCCAGGCGTACCTTGGCGCCATGCGCTGCGCGGCCAATTATGCCTGGTCGAACCGGCAGTGCCTGATGCATCTGGCGCGCATGGTCTTCGAGCGCGTGTTCCAGCAGACGTGGCAGCAGCTGGGGATGCGCCTGGTCTACGACGTCGCGCACAACATCGCCAAGTTTGAAAAGCACCAGGTGGAGGGGCAGGAGCGGTTGGTGTGCGTCCACCGCAAGGGCGCAACCCGGGCGTTTCCGCCGGGGCACCCGGAGACCCCGCCCGCGTATCGCGAGGTCGGCCAACCGGTGATCATTCCAGGCGACATGGGCCGCCACTCCTACGTGCTCGTCGGGACGCAGACCGCCATGGAAGAAAGCTTCGGGAGCTGCTGTCACGGGGCCGGGCGCGTGATGTCCAGGGCTGAAGCGGTGCGCAAGGCCTCCGGCCGATCGATCGAACAGGAGCTCGCGCAGCAGGGCATCGTCGTGATGGGCCGGGGCCGCAAGGGGGTTGCGGAAGAGCAGCCTGCCGCGTATAAAGATGTGAACGATGTCGTCGAGGTCGTGCACGGCGCCGGGCTGGCGCGCCGAGTCGCCAGGATGCGTCCGCTTGGGGTGATCAAAGGCTAAGGGATGCTGGATCTCAAACTGCTACGCGACAATCCGGAATTGATCCGCGAGGCGCTCAAGCGCCGAGGCAGCTCGTATCCCCTGGATGCGCTGCTGGCCAAGGAAAAGGAGCGGCGTGCGCTCATGACCGACATCGAGCAGCGCCGGCATGAGCAGAAGCGGGCATCGGACGAGTTTGCCAAGCAGCGCGCCGGAGGGGCCGCGCCCACCGTGCATCTCAAGGAGCTCTCCGAACAGATTAAGCGGCAGGAGCAGCGGCTCAAGCAGTTAGAGGATGCCATGAACCAGGAGCTGGCGCTTATCCCGAACATCCCGCACGCGTCGCTACCGGTGGGCGATGCCAAGGCGAACCAGGTCGTGCGCACGGTCGGGGACAAACCGTCCTACAGTTTCACCCCGAAGACGCACATGGACCTGGCCGAGCAGCGCGCTCTGATGGATTTTGAGCGCGCCGCCAAGATCACCGGATCGCATTTTCCGCTCTTTACGGGTGCTGGCGCGCGGCTTGAGCGGGCGCTGATCAACTGGATGCTCGATGTGCAGACCAAAGAGCACGGCTACACGGAAATCTTTCCACCCTTTTTGGTCAACCGCGCATCGATGTTCAGCACCGGGCAGCTGCCGAAGTTCGAAGAGGATATGTACCGGCTCAAGGACGACGATCTATTCCTCGTGCCCACGGCCGAGGTGCCGCTGACGAACTTGCTGCGCGATGAGATCCTCGATGAGGCCCAGCTGCCGGTGTATTACACCGGCTACACCGCCTGCTTCAGACGGGAGGCCGGCTCATACGGCAAAGACACGCGGGGCCTGGTGCGCGTGCATCAGTTCGACAAGGTGGAGCTGGTCAAGTTCGTGAAGCCCGAGACCTCGTACGACGAGCTGGAAAAGCTCCTGGGCAACGCGGAGACGATTCTCCAGCGGCTGGGATTGCACTACCGGGTCGTGGCTCTTGCGACCGGCGATTTAAGCTTTGCCGCGGCAAAGTGCTATGACCTGGAAGCTTGGGCGCCGGGACTGAATCAATTCCTGGAAGTCTCCAGCTGCAGCAACTTCGAGGAGTTCCAGGCGCGCCGGGCGAACATCCGCTACCGCGACGCCGCAACCAAGAAAGTCGCGCACGTGCACACGCTCAACGGCTCAGGGGTCGCGCTAGCCCGCACGTTCATCTGCTTGCTGGAAACCCATCAGCAGGCGGATGGGCGGATCAAGATCCCCGAGCCGCTGCGTCCTTATGTGGATGGAAAAGATTACCTCTAAGCTCAGCGGCTGGGTGGGGCGCGCCGTCAAAGTAGTGATGGTGGCGCTGGTGATCCCGCTCACCGCCGGACTGCTGCTGGGGTTTTTGGAGCAGTTGGACATCCCGTCACTGTCCGGTAGCACGTTCCGTCAGTTCGTCGTTGGAGGTTTTGCGGCGTACGTCGGTGTGCATGTGCTGCTCTATCGGCCGGTCGGATGGTTCCAGGCCAGCCACCGCCTGTTTTCGACGCTGGCGGTCTGGCTCTTTGGGGGACAAGTGGCTAGCACTGAGCGAAGCGCCCCCGCGCCAAAGGTGAAACCCGGCAAGACAGGCAAGAGCGACGGTGGGCCGCGCGGCGGATCCGCTGAGGGATCGACGCTCGTGGCGTTCAGCCCCTATGTGGTGCCGCTCTACACCATGCTCACCTGCGCGGCCGCCTGGCTCGCGGCGCAGTGGATCGACCGGCGGTTCATCGACGGTCCCGCCGGCGTGCTGATCGGGGCGACGATGGCCTTTCAATGGGTCATGACCGCGGACGACCTGCAGCCGCAGCGCGAGCGCTGGCATCTGGAAACGTATTTGCTGGCGATCGGGCTGATCGTGGTGCTGACGCTGGTGATTGCGGGCGCGTGCGCGCCATGGGCGATCCCCGAGTTTTCATTCGCCCGCGCCATGTCCGAGGGGTTGACGCACACGCAGGCGATCCTCACCAGCGTAGTGCAACAGTTGTTCTTTTGACAACGCTGCAGGAGGAGTGGCTGAGTGGTTGAAAGCGGCGGTCTTGAAAACCGTTAGGGCCGCAAGGTCCTCGCAGGTTCGAATCCTGCCTCCTCCGTTTTGTTCTTCGTCTGAGGCAGGCACAAGCTACCGGAGAGGTGGCTGAGTGGTTGAAAGCGCTGGTCTCGAAAACCGGTAGGGTCGTAAGACCCTCGAGAGTTCGAATCTCTCCCTCTCCGCCATTGATTTTGTCTCTATAAGAGTGCTGCGACCCATACTACAATGGAGAGGTGTCTGAGTGGTCGAAAGAGCACGCTTGGAAGGCGTGTAGCCATCAAAAGTGGCTCGTGGGGTCGAATCCCACCCTCTCCGTTGCTTCTCATGCGCCGCATCTCGAATGCACGCGCCCATAGCTCAATTGGATAGAGCGTCGGCCTGCGGAGCCGAAGGTTGGTGGTTCGAACCCACCTGGGCGCACCATTTAAGGACCAAGCCATGACCACGCAAAAACCCGACGATCATTACATGCGCGAAGCCTTGAAAGAGGCCGAGCAGGCGCTGACCTCGCGCGACCGGCCGGTAGGGGCCGCCATCGTCCACCAGGGGCAGGTGGTCGCCAAAGCGCGCCACCAAGTGAAACTCCTGCGCGATCCGACGGCGCATGCGGCGATCATTGCCATCACGCAGGCGGCCAACGCGCTGCAGTCCGACCAGCTCCCCGAGGCGACGATCTACGTCACCCAGGAGCCCTGCGCGATGTGCGTGGGGGCGATTCTCCTCAGCGGGGCGGCGCGCTTGGTCTTCGGCGCTGCCGACCCCAAACGCGGGGCGTGCGGCTCGGCGGTGGACCTGACGAGCAATGAGCGGCTCAACCGCCGATTGACGGTGACGAAGGAAATCCTTGCTGGGGAGTGCCACCTTCTCTTGCGCAAAGCCGCCGGCAGCCACGCGGAGATTTAGCGTCGAGGAAATTGACAAGCTTTGGAGAGGTAGCCAAGTGGTCGACGGCGGCGGTTTGCTAAACCGCTGTACGGGCGAAATCCCGTACCGAGGGTTCGAATCCCTCCCTCTCCGTTTTCTCATTTCAAATTTCTAAAAACGCACAGATCGCAGCGAGTCTTTCCTCAAAGATGTAAGATAGCTACAGAGCTGATGACCTACCTCCCACTTGCCCGCAAGTACCGCCCGCAAACGTTCGCGGACCTTGTCGGCCAGCCGCACGTGACGACGACGCTCACCCGCGCGCTGGAGCAGAAACGCTTGGGCCAGGCCTACCTCTTCACCGGGCTTCGCGGCATCGGCAAAACATCCGCCGCGCGTATTCTCGCCAAGTGCCTCAACTGCGCCAAGGGTCCTACGCCTACCCCCTGCAACACCTGCCCGAGCTGCGCGCAGATCACCCAGGGCAACAGCCTCGATGTCATCGAGATCGACGGCGCCTCCAACCGCGGCATCGATGAGATCCGCAGCCTGCGGGAAACGGTCGCTTTTGCTCCCACGCTCGGTGCCTTCCGTATTTACATCATCGATGAGGTTCACATGCTCACGATGGAGGCGTTCAACGCGCTGCTCAAGACGCTGGAAGAGCCTCCCGCGCACGTGAAATTCATCTTCGCCACTACCGCCGCCAATAAAGTGCCGGCTACCATTCTCTCCCGCTGCCAGCGGTTCGATTTTCGCCGGCTGGAAGCGTCCACGGTCGTGGGTGTGCTCTCGCGCGTCGCCAAAGCCGAGAAGCTCAAGGCCGAGGAGCCGGCGCTGTACGCCATCGCCCGCGCGGCGGACGGCAGCTTGCGCGACGCCGAGGTGGTCCTGGAACAGCTGGCGAGCTTCGTCGATGGAACGATCCGGGAACCCGACGTGACCGCGCTGCTGGGCACCGTGGAGTCCGAGCTGCTGGTGCAGTGGATGGAGGCGATTCTCGATCGGGACGCGACCAAGGCGCTGACGGTGCTCACCGCGCAAATCGAACAGGGCAAGGACGTCCCGCTGCTGGCGATGGGGCTGCTGCGGCACGTGCGCAACCTGCTGATCCTGGCCAGCACGAAAGACACCCCGTCGCGCGAGACGCTGCTGGCCCAATTGGTCGATGAGCCCTCCGAGCGCATCGCGCGGCTGGACACGCAAGGGGCGCGCAGCACGCCTGAAGAGCTGGTCGTCATCCTGCAAATGCTCGCCGGAGCCTACGACCTGATCCGGCGCAGCCCGGTGGCGCAGACGATCCTTGAACTCGCCATCATCAAGCTCGCCACCCGCGAGCAGTGGCAGTCGCTTGACGCGCTCAGCCGGCGCCTGGAACAGTGGGCCCCCAGCGTGGCAGATGCGCCGCCCGCCTTACCGCGCAGCACCCAGCCAGCGCGTTCCTCAACGACGCCGAAGGCCGCCACCGCTGTGCCGGTGCAAGCTCTCACGGCTCCGGCCGTTGACGCTGCGTCGCCTTCGCCAGCGCACAGTTCGGAGGAAACCGCGCTTTCTGATTCTTTGCTGGCCACCTGGGCGTCGGTCCTGGGGCAGCTTGGGTCAAAAAAGATGTCATTGGCCGCGTACCTCATGGAGGCCAGGCCCCTGCGCCTTGAGGGCGCGATCCTGACCGTTGGCCTGCCAGGGTTTGCGCTCCACCATGAGGTGTTGAGCGAGGCGGAGAACCGACGGCTGATCACCACGGTGGTCAGCGAGCTCTACGGCGCGTCGCTCACCGTGGAATACACGACGCTCCCGGCCGGCAGCGAAGAATCTGCTGCGCCCGCCTCTGCCGGAGCGGCGGCGGAACGCTCAGGCGTTTCGCCTATGGTGCAGGATATCGTGAACCTCTTTAATGCCACGATTATGGACCGGCCCTCCGCAACCTGATTATGCCGACGCTCGCCGCCCGTCCGCTTGCGAAACTGCTGGAGGCGCTGGAGAAGCTGCCTGGAGTCGGCCCGCGCTCCGCCGAGCGGATGGCGTTCTACCTGCTGCGCGTTCCGAGGGATGAGGCCCGGCAGCTCGCCCAGGCGATCGTGGATGTGAAAGAGCAGCTGAAGTTCTGTGAGGTCTGCTTTAACCTGAGCGAGGACCCCCGCTGCCCGATCTGCCAGGATGCGACGCGCGACCCGTCGCTGTTGTGCGTCGTCGAGGAGCCGAAAGATGTTCTGGCGATTGAAAAGACCGGGGCCTACCGCGGCCTCTACCATGTGCTCCTGGGAGCGGTGGCCCCGCTGGATGGGATCGGCCCTGAGCTGCTGAAAATCGATGAGCTGGTGCAGCGCCTCTCCGAGGGCGTCGTCGAGGAAATCATCCTGGCGACGGACGCGGACAAAGATGGCGAGACGACCGCCGCATATCTGTCGAGGCTGCTGCGGCCCCGGGGACTTCGGCTCACGCGCATCGCCTCCGGCCTGCCGGTGGGCAGCCACCTCGACTACGCCGACCAAGCTACCCTCGCAAAAGCATTAGAGGGCCGGCGCGAGCTGTGATACAATAACTGCCCCTCGATCCGACGCTGGTCGTCGATCCAGGCGTCCTCGTACCCAAGTTTATTCCCCGGTAGCTCAGTTGGTAGAGCGGCTCACTGTTAATGAGCATGTCCCAGGTTCGAGTCCTGGCCG
>PCVX01000085.1 GCA_002796105.1 Candidatus Omnitrophica bacterium CG11_big_fil_rev_8_21_14_0_20_63_9
GCATCGCGCTGCACCTGCCGTCGATCGCCATTCCCATCAACATCGCCTCGGCGGTCGTCGGCCAGCTCATCGGCGCCGCCCCCGCAAAGAAAAAGCGGAAGGCGATCTCGCCTTCCGCGTAATCTCTTCCACCTTTCCTTGTTCTCCCTAGTATCTGGCCATCTCCTGGTCCACCTCGGCCGCCCAGGCATCGATGCCGCCGCGCAGGTGCTTCAGCTTCTTGAAGCCGAAGTGCTCGAGCGTCTTGATCGCCTGCAGGCTGCGCTGACCGTGGTGGCAATACGTGATGATCGTATCCGCGGTGTCGAGCTCGTTGGTGCGCAAGTGCAGCTCCGAGAGCGGGATGAGCGTCGCGCCCTCGATGCGCACGATGTCAAACTCGTGCGGCTCGCGCACATCAAGCAAGACGACTTTCTTGTCCTGCTCCATCGCTTGCTTCACTTCTCCGGGCCCCAGGTCGTACTCGCTGTGGGCCGCCTCGGCTTCCCCGCCGCGCGTGACCCCGCAGAACTCGTCGTAATCGACCAGCTCCTTGACTGTCGGATGGTCGCCGCACACCGGGCACTGCGGGCTGCGCCGCAATTTCACCTCGCGGAATTCCATCTTCAGCGCGTTGTAAATCAGCAGCCGGCCGATGAGCGGCTCGCCCTTGCCGAGGATGAGCTTGATCGCCTCGGTCGCCTGGATCACGCCGATGATGCCGGGCAGCACACCCAGCACGCCGCCTTCCGCGCAGCTGGGCACCATGCCGGGGGGCGGCGGCTCCGGGTACAAGCAGCGGTAGCACGGCCCCTTGAAGGGGTAAAACACCGTGGCCTGGCCGTCGAACCGGAAGATCGAGCCGTACACGTTGGGCTTGTTCTGGAAAATGCATGCGTCATTGACCAAGTAGCGGGTCGGGAAGTTGTCGGTGCCGTCGATGACGACGTCATACGGCTTGATCAGCTCCGCGATGTTGTCGCGGGTGATCTTGGTGTTGAACGTCGTCACCTGCACGTCGGGGTTGATCGCGTTGATGCGCTCTTTGGCCGATTCCACCTTCAACCGTCCGACATCCTCGGTGCGGTGGATGATCTGCCGTTGCAGGTTGGTAAAATCGACCTTGTCGAAATCGACGATCCCCAGCCGCCCGATCCCGGCCGCAGCCAGGTACAGGCCCAGGGGCGAGCCCAGGCCGCCGGCGCCGATGAGCAGGATGCCGGCATCCTTGAGCTTCTCCTGCCCGTCGATGCCGACTTCCGGCATGATGAGATGCCGGCTGTACCGCAGGATTTGTTCACGCGTGAGTTGCGCCATCGTCCACCTGTTGCGTTGTTTAGAAGGTCAGGACTTTGTCCGCCGAAGCCACGTCCTCGATGAGGAACGCCGGAAGTCCCCGCACTTCGTCAATCTCCGGAATCAAATCTTCGCGCGTAAGCCCGGCGATCGCCAGCGACGAGCTGCACGCATAGTACTTCACATCGCCAGACGCCTTGATGTCCCGGCAGAGCTTGTGCACATCCACCAGGTCTAACTTCTGCAGCCGCTGGGCCACGCCCTGCCCGCCCTGCGCGTACGCGGCCGAGAGCTCCAGCCGGTTGATGGCCGCCGGCGTGAGCCGGAAAACGGACTCATCCCGGAAGAGCACCCGCGCTTTCACGTCCGAATGAACCGCCGCCATGAGCAGCGTCAGCACCTGGATGAGGTTATTCGCGCTTCCACCGGAAACAATAATGGCCAATGACTTCATCTAATATACCGGCCCATCCGACTCCGGAACTTTCGGCACCGGCACTTCATCGGCCTCGGCCAGCGGATGCGCCGCGCCCTCGGTCAGCAGCCGCAGGACCTCCTGGTCGCCGATGCGCTTGCACCACGCGTTGAACGACTCGCGCTCCTTGCGCTGCCGCTTGAAGCCCAGCAGGAGCTGCTCCAGCCGCTTGGCGCACTCGGTCGCCGGGACCTTGCGCACGATTGCGTGGTTGAATGCCGCGCCCGAGCCGAGCTGCCCGCCCACGCAAATGTCATACGCGTCGACCACTTGCCCGTCGACTTTGGTCTTGGAGCCCATCAAGCCGATATTCGCCACCTGGTACTGGGCGCAGGCATTCGGGCAGCCGGTGATGTGCAGCCGCAGCGGCTCATCCAGCGGCACGCGCTTCTCCAAATACTCGGTGACCTGCCGTGAGCGCGCTTTCGTCTCGGTGATCGCCAGCTTGCAGAACTCGGTGCCGGTGCACGTGACCACGCTGCGGCGGATCGGATGCGCGTTCACCGACAGCCCGACCTCGCCCAGCGCCGCCAGCACTTTCTCGACGTTCGCCTCCGGCACGTTCAACAGCAGGATATTCTGCCGGTTGGTGAGCCGGATCGTCTTGCCGTCGCCGTAGCGCCGGCTCAGGTCGGCGACCTTGTGCATCTGCGGGCTGGTGATGCGGCCCACCAGCACCGGAGCCCCGACGTAGTAGAGCCCGCGCTGTTTTTGCGCGTGCACGCCGACGTGGTCCCGGTACGCGTCAGCCGGCTCCTGATAATCCGCCGGCGCCTCATCGAGCTTGCGGCCCAGCCGCTCTTCCAGCGCCTGGCGGAATTTTGGCACCCCCCAGTCGTGGATCAGGTACTTGAAGCGCGCGTGATGGCGCTTCTCGCGGTACTCCGGGGAGTCCCGCCAGATCTCGGTGACGCGCCGCGCGACTTCCAACACGTCTTGCGGCTTCACGAACGCATTCAGCCGCTGGCTGATGAACGGCTGCGTGGAGAGTCCCCCGCCCACCCGCACGTCAAAGCCGACTTCGGTTTGGCCGTTCACGGTACGCGTCGCTCCGACGAACGCCAGGCACTGGATCTCCGGGTGGATGCACTGCGTACGGCACCCGGAGAGGCTGATCTTGTATTTGCGCGGCAAGTCGGCGTATGCCGGATCGCTCACGAAGAAGTTCGAGACTTCCAGCGCCAACGGGCCGGCATCCAGGATCTCCTCCCGGTCCACGCCGGCCACCGGGCAGCCGACCACGTTGCGGGTGATATCCCCGCAGGCTCCCCGCGTCGTAATGCCCACCGCCTCGAGCCGCTTCAGCGTCTGCAGCGCCTCAGTGTGGCGCACCCAGTGCAGCTGGAAATCCTGCCGGGTCGTGATATCGGCGTAGCCCTTCTGTTGCTTCTCGGCGATCTCCGCGATGGTGTCGAGCTGCTCCGGCGTCACGAACCCGTTGGGCTGCTTGGTGCGAAGCATGAAATAGCCCTGCTCGTGGCGGTGGGTGTAGAGCCCCAGCCACTTGCACATGAAGAAATCGTCTTCGGTCAGGGTCTCAAACCCCTGGGCCGCCGCCCGCTCCAGCGCTCGGACCACGTTGAAGGGGTCGCCGTACCGCTGCTTGATGGCTTCCGCACTGTTGGCCATGTGCGTACGATACGATATCCTATTTATTCTGTCAACAACAAATGATACATATGGGGTTTAAAGATGACTATATTGAGAGGATTTATACGGCGGGAATCACTCAGCCCTGAAGGCGCTGCAGGGTCGGTTGGCCCACGTCGTGCCACCAGCGGTCAAGTTCCGGCGTGAAGTATTTGACGCGCTCTTTCTTGTACTCCTTGGTGCTGAACAGGCTCTTGTGCGGGAACTGCCCCACCCGCGCTTCGATGCGCTTCACGACGTCCATGCACGCCGAATGGGTCTCCGCGTGGATCATCGTGAAGAGCGGGTAGGGCCAATTGGGGTACACAGGCCGGCGGTAGCAGTGGCTTACTTCACGGAAGCGCGCCATCTCCTCCCCTACCGGGTCGACCTGCTCCTGCGGCACCTGCCACACCACCATGGCGTTGGCCAGGAAGCCGGCGTTGCGGTGGTGGAGGATCGCGGCGAAGCGCCGCATGTAGCCCAGGTGCTCCATCTTCTTAGCCCAGGCGAACAGTTGCTCCTCGGTCACCTCGGCCTGCTCGGCCCACACGACGTAGGGCAGCTCCAGCATCGGCAAGTCTTCCTGCATGACCCGGATCAGGCGGATGTCCTCATCGGTGAGCGGGGGCTTGGCCGCCATGCGGCGCTTCTCGTCATAGATGTCTTCGGCGTTTTCCAGCGGCGCTTCCTGGCCGGTCAGGTCCAGCTTCACCCCGATTTTGTACAGCCGCAGGGTGGGGAGGACAATCGTCTCATCAGCCTTGGCCAGCGTATGCAGGATTTGGATCACCTGTTCCAGCGAGTCGTTCGGCGGCACCGCGACGGTGAACCAGATGTTGAAGGGGTCGTTGCGCTTGTAGTTGTGTGACACCCCGGGGTGCTGGCTGATGACCTCGGCGGCTTCATCCACCCGCGAAGAGTCCACGCGCATCGCCGCCAGGGTGCTCTGGTAGCCCAACGCCCGGGTGTCGAAGATGGCGGAGAGCTGCCGGATCACCTTGGTGGATTTCAGGCGAGCCACGCGGTCCAGGCACTGCTGCTCGGACATGCCGAGCTTCTCGCCGAGCAGCTGGAACGGCCGGTGGTCGATGGGAAACTGCTTTTGGAGCTCGGTCAGCAGCGCTTTATCGAGGTCGTCGAAGGTTTGGGTCGCGGTGGCCATCGATGATCCGTTACGCCGAGGCGGGCTGGAGGCCGAAGTTGTCCGCGTAGAGCTGCGCGACCCGGGCCAGCTCATCGTGCGAGAGTGCTGGCGTCTCCGGCGCGGAGGCGTACTCGCGCAGCAGCGTTTCGTTGTAGATGTTCGGCAGGACCGACGCCACCGACGGCTCCGCCAGGATGTATTGGATGGCCGCCTGCGCCAGGCTGCGGCCGGTGTGCTGCCAGAGAAACTCCAGCTGCTGCACCTTCTTGAGCCCGTTGACCTGCCACTCACGCTTGCGGTCTTCGGTCGAGACGCGGTGGAACCGATGGTCGTCCTGCGAGAACACCGTTTCGGGCTTCACGGTGCCATCGAGGAGGCCGGAGGCATGCGGCACCCGCACGAGGAAGCTGGTGCCGTGGCGCCGGCCCAGCTCGAAGAGCCCGAGGCCTAGCATCTGCTCCAACAGGTTGTAAATGATATAGACCACATCGACGTGTCGCTGCTCGATGGCGGCGGCGCCCTCTTCGATTTGCCGCTCGGCGATCGCCGGCCCCAGCGCCGGTCCGTAGGCGCGGATCTTGCCTTCGCGCTTGAGCGCGTCCAGCGTCGCGAACAAATCATCGCGCTGCATCGCGTCCAGCCGCGGGTTGTGGAGCTGGTAGAGGTCGATCCGGTCGGTTTGCAGCCGTTTCAGGCTCTCCTCGAGCGCGAAGCGCACGTAGTCCGGCCGCCAGTCATGCGGCAGCTCTTCGTGGCCGCGGCGCGAGGTGTTGTGGTAGAAGTCGTAGCCGAATTTCGTGCCGATCGTGATCTGGCCGCGCCGCTCGCCGAGCGCTTTGGCTAGGATCGTTTCACCCAAGCCGTTACCGTAGGTGTCGGCGGTGTCGAAAAAGGTGATGCCGGCGTCATACGCCTGCTGCAGCAGGCGCACGCCGAAGGCTTCGTCGGTGATGCCCCACCAGGAGGTGGAGACGGTCCATACGCCGAAGCCGACTTCGGAAACGGTGACGTCTGTGGTGCCGATGCGGCGCTGTCTCATGGGAGGTGGACGCGTGGATAATGCGTGGAACCATTGTAGGGGAGACGTTCGTCGACGTCAATCCGGGGTGAAAACCCCGTTAAGGTCAGGCGGGGGGCAGGGCCGGGGTTTTGCCGGCCGCGCGGCGCTTGAACGCGCGGTCGATGCGCACCAGCAAGTCGTCGTGGTCAAAAGGCTTGATGACGTAGTCCTCGATGCCTTCCAGCTCGAAGAGGTCCTTCATCCGGTCGCGGGCCGTGAGGATGATGATCGGGATCTTGCCTCGGCCGAAGCGGGTGTTGAGCTCCCGCAGGCAGGAGTAGCCGTCCATGACCGGCATGAGCACGTCGAGCAAGATAAGATCGGGCTGGTCCTTTGCGGCGAGCTCCAGCGCCTGCTGGCCGTCGTGCGCGGTCACCACCTGATACCCGCGCGATTGCAGGCGGATCTTGACCGCCAGCGCGAGCTGCTGCTCATCGTCGACCACCAGGATCTTCTTGGGCGCATCAGCCATGGGAGAGCCCTCCGGATGACGCATTCTGACCTAACAACTGCCGGGCCGTCAAGAGCAACTGTTCCGAATCGAACGGTTTCTGGATCACGTGCACGCCACGAAGCTCCTGTCGGGATTCCCGGGCGAACGCCGGCACCGCGGTCAGGACCATGATGGGGATCGGCGCGGTGGCCGGGTCTTGCCGCAGCCGCTGGACCAGCGTGTAACCGTCCATCTTCGGCATGACCAGATCGGCGATCACGAGCTGCGGGTGCCATGCCTGCGCAATGGCCAAAGCTTCCAGCCCGTTGGCGGCCAGACGGCACGCGAAGCCTGAGGCGGTCAGGCGCACCGACAGGGCCTGCAGAAGCTCGGGTTCATCCTCAACCAGCAAAACGCGTTGTCCCATGGCTCACCGCGAAGCCGCCCGCTGCTGCAAGACCTCTTGCACTTTCGCGAGCAGGTCCTCCAGCTGAAACGGTTTGGTGATGTAGTTGTAGGTCGAGTTGTCCAAGCCAAGCTGCCGGTCCTTGCGCTCGCCCTTCGCGGTCACAATGATCACTGGAATGTCTCTGGTCTTCGGGTCTTCTTTCAGCAAGTGATACACTTCATAGCCGTCCATTACCGGCATCATGAGATCGAGCAGCACCAGGTCGACCGGCTGCCGCTTCAGCTGCTCCAGCGCATCCGGCCCGCTGGCGGCGGCCAGCACGTCGTATTCGCGCAGCTCCAGCGCCTGCTTGAGGAACTGCCGGATCTTCGGCTCATCGTCCACGATCAGGATGGTGGTCTTGGAAACATCGGGCCGGGGCAACCGCCGCTCGCTGAGCTGCACCAGCTCTTCCCAGGTGGTGGCTTCATCGGGGTATGTGGCGCTTGTCGCCCTGACCGTGACATGCACGGTCTGGCTCCCCAGCGTGAACGCGCGTTCCTCCATCGTCCGGCGCATGCGGTCGGCGATCGCCTTCGCGCCGGCCTGGTCCACCTCCGCAAGGATGACGACCATTTCCCCCTGCTGCCAGCGGATCACGATGTCCCCCCGGCCCCGCCGCACCGCCTCGCGCAGCACGCCTTCCGCTTCTTTCAACAGGCGGCTCGCCTGCTCGAGCCCGTATTGGGCCTTGATCTCCGTGAAGTTCATGATCGACGTGACGATGAGCGAGAACGATTCGTGGTTGTGCTTGGCCTGCTCCAGCCCGGTGCGCACGCACTCGTGGAAAATCTCTTCGACGTGGTACTTCGGCAACGAAAAGCAAAACGTGCTGCCCGCTCCGGGCGTGCTGGTCAGCCAGATGCGCCCGCCATGCAGCTCGACGAGCCGCTTGCTGATCGCCAGCCCCAACCCGGCCCCTTTGCCGCCGCTGAGCCCCGGGACCCGCCGCAGCTGCTGGAATTTTTCAAACAACCGCGGCACATCCTCGGGCGCGATCCCGATGCCGGTGTCTGCCACGCTGAATTCGAGCTCATTGGTGCGCTCCACTGCGCTGACCGTCACACGCCCTGGACCGTCCGTGTACTTGATCGCGTTGCCCACCAAGTTCACCAGGATCTGGTTGACCTTATCCTCATCCGCGAACACGCCCGGCAGGTTCTGCGGCAATTGCAGCTCCAGGCTCACCTGTTTCGCTTCCGCCAGCGGCCGGAGAGATTCGAGCACGTGCTCCGTCAGCGGACGCACCTCGACGAAGCCCTTGGTCAAGATGATGCGGCCCGCTTCGATCTTCGCCATATCGAGCAGATCGTCGATGATCCGCCCCAGGCGGTCGATGTTGGCCTTGATGATCGCGAGGTACTGTTGCTGGTCCGGAGTCACCGGCCCGGCGATATGGTCCGCCAGGATCGAGGTGAACTCTTTCATCGTCGCCAGCGGGGTGCGCAGCTCATGGCTGACCATCGAGATGAGGTCGGACTTGAGCTGATCGAGCCGCTTGAGCTCTTCGTTGGCGCGGCGCAGCTCGGCGTTGCGTTCCTCCAGCAGCCGTGCCTGCTCCCACAGCTCGGTTTGGAGCTGCTCGCGCTCGGCCTTCAATTGGCGGCGCGCCAGTCCCTCGCGGATCACGACCGGCAGCGCGGTGAGGTGGCCCATATACGGCGACTTGATGATGTAGTCGTACGCGCCGAGCTTCATGGCTTCCACGGCGGCCGCTTCGTCGCCGTGGCCGGTCACGATGATGCACACCGCGCCCGGCCTGATCGTGTTGATGCGACGGAGGATCTCGACGCCGGCGATGTCGGGCAGCTTCATGTCGATGAGGTAGACCTCGTAGCCGGTGTTGAAGAGCCGGTCCAGGCCCTCGCGGCCGGTGCGGCAGACATCGACGGTGAAGCCGTCTGCCTCCAGCGCTTCCTTCGTCAGGAGCGCTTGGCCGTCGTCGTCTTCAAACAGCAGGACTGGAATAGGGCCCTTGTGCATCACGCATCTCGTCAGTCGGGAAACCGCACGATATCCAGGAACAGCCCCAGGGCTTTCACCTTGTCTTGGAATTCATCGTAGCGCACCGGCTTGACCACATAGCCGTTCGCCCCCAGCGAATAGCACCGGTTGACCTCCACCTGGTCATCAGTGGATGTGAGCATCAGTACCGGAATGCTGCGCAGGGTTGGGTCGGACTTCACCCGTTCCAGCACGGTGAAGCCGTCCACTTTCGGCATCTTGATGTCCAAAAGGATGAGCCCGGGCCTCGGCGACTTTGCCGGATCCTGGTACTGGCCGCGCCTGGTGAGGTAGTCCAGCGCCTGCTGGCCGTCGCGCATCTCGATGAGCTCGTTGACGATGCCGCCCGCCCGCAGGTTCTCCCGGATGAGGAGCTGATGCCCGTCATCGTCCTCGATCAGCATAATCACAATGGACTGCTTCGGCGCCATGGTCTCACCCCCTCGTCAGCTCTGTCGTCATCGGCAATGTGAAGGCAAAGGTGCTGCCCTGCCCCTTGGTCGACGTTACCGTAATTTTCCCTCCGTGTGAGCGGAGGATCTTTTTCACGTAGGCCAACCCGATGCCCTCCCCTTCGACGTCGATCGCCTGCAGCCGCGTGAAGATCTGGAAAATCCGCTCGTGGTCTTCGGCGCCGATGCCGATGCCGGAGTCGCGGACGTAACATTCGGCGTGCTCCGCATCCGCCTTGCCACCGATCTCGATGAACCGGTTGCCGGTCGCCCCCATATAGGTGATCGCGTTGGAGACCAGGTTGGAGATCACTTGGTTGATTTCATTGCGGCGGCACGGCACGCGGGAAGGCAGCGGATGGCGGATGACGTGGATCGCCCGCTCTTTCATTTGATGCTCGAACGTCGCCAGGACGTCGTCCACGATCTGGTTCAAGTCGTTCATCTGCATCGGGTCGGCCTTGCGGCCCACGCGGGAGATGGCCAGGAGCGAGGAGAGCAGCGCGTCCATTTTTTCGATGCTCTTGGCGATAAAGCGCAGCGATTCGGCGAAGCGAGTGTGCACCGACTGCTTGACCGAGGCTAGCTGCGCGGAGGCGACCTCGGACGGCCGGTCCGCCGCGGCCGACTCAAGCGCGCCCACCGCCTCCTGCATGATCGGCTCCAGCCGCCGGGAGAATCCTTGGATGTTGATCAGCGGGGCGCGCAGGTCATGCGAGACGACCCGCAGGAGGTCCTCCATCTCCTGGTTCAACGCGGAGAGCTCTTGCGTTGAGCGCTCCAGCTGCCGGGTGTAGCGGTCGACGGCGGCCTTGGACGCCCGCATTTCGTCCACCATGTGGTTAAACGCCCGCGCCACCTCGCTCAGCTCATCGGTCGTCGTCACCGGCACGTGCTGGGACAGGTCGCCCCGCTCCGCGATGCGGCGCGCGGCTTGCGTCAGCTCAGAGAGCGGCGTGGTAATGCCTCGCGTGAAGTAGCGGCCGAAGAGCGCGACCACGAACAGGATCTGAATGACCACCAGCAGCGAGAACTGCACGAACCGCTCCAGCGGCCCCGCGAAGTCGCTGGGAAACGCCATCGAAAGGACCACGTCGCCGTCCTCCCCCAACCGGGAAAACGCCACGACGCGATGCCGGCCCACGCGGTCGACCCACGCGCCCTCCGTCCCCTGCACCCGGGCCTCCAGCTGGTAGATGCCTTCTTGCGAGACGTGCGTGTAGCCGCGAGGGTGCGGCGTGAGCAGGCGCCCCTGCGCGTCCACGATAAACACGTAGCCATGCGCGCCCACGATCGCCTCGCGCAGCAGGCTTACACGGTCTTCCTGGCGCTCAAAGAGCGCGGTGCGGTACACGGTGACGCGCAATTGGGAAAGCGTGCGGTCGGTCAGGTGCTGCTCGGTGATGACTTGAGCCAGCGTGTAGGCGGCCGGCTGCAGGAGACATAGCGCCGCCACCGCCAGGACGCAGGTCGTGGTGAGGAATTTCGTCGCCAGCGAGACCCGGTGCACCGGGCGGGCGTGACGGAGAAACCGGCTGCACCATGCGACCAGGGGGTGGAGCGCACGGATGGTGCCGAAATAGCAAAACGCCCCCATCATGCCGCCGACCAGCGGAATCGCCGGCAGCGTCTTCATCACTTCGCTCATCGGCTGATTGGCCTTCCAGTGCACGACGCTGACGCCGATGAGGTAGCCGATGAAGGCGGCGGCGAAGGCCGCGCGGCCCACCCGCCAGGGGAGCAGCAGGGCTTGCTCGTAGACCCGCACGCACAGCGAGCGATCCACCGGCTCCCCCCTCCACCATGCTTCCAGCGCCCGATGGATGGGCCGGTACCAGAGCCAGGGGAGGATCAGCACGCAAAACCCTCCGATGAGCGGCACTTCGGTGAAGTACATCAGGTGGGTCCAGCGCCACTGATGTTCGTTGAGGAGCCACGCCAGGCTGCCGTACGTCAGGAGGGGGCCGTAGCCGAACACGAACAGGCCGATCAGCCACGCGCGCAGAACCCTCCAGAGGGTGCGCCCGGGCGAAGGGGGGCGGCCTGGAAGCTCCACCGCTGTCACGGTGCACGCGTCCTGGCTCGCCGCCTCCGTCAATGAGATCGGCTCAATGGCTTGAAGCTTAATGTCTTTCATGAGGTGTTACGTGGGGTTAACAAGCACTTAGTGCAAGTATACCTGAGGGGGAGGTCTAACGTGAAGGAACGGCGGAAGTTACAGCGTGGCCGCCCAGCGCAGGAAGCGTGCGAGCGCTCCGCGATGGGTCAGGAGGAAGCGAAGGAAATCGAGCGGCGTGATCTGATCGGCATGGAGCAGCCGGCCGCCGGCGTCGCGCACGCCGTACGTTTCCAGGCGCCAGCGCAGGAGCGGAGAGCGCCACGGCGTGAGCAGGTTCAGCCCGCCCAGCCGCAGCGCCACTCTCAGCATCCTGAACAACACCATGCCGCTTACTTGGCGAGCGAGCGGGCGGCCGTGATGGCGGCGTCGTAATTGGGGTGGGTGGTGATCTCCGGCACGTACTCGACGTAGCGCACGGTGTCGCTGCCATCGACCACAAAGATCGCGCGGCCCAGCAAGCGCAGCTCCTTAACGAGCACGCCGTAGGCCTTCCCGAACGAGCCGTCCCGGTGGTCTGAGACGACTTTGATTTTGTCGATGCCCGCCGTCCCGCACCAGCGCTTTTGGGCAAAGGGCAAGTCCATGCTGATGGTCACGATCTCGACGTTAGAGAGCTTGGAGGCTTCCTCGTTGAACCGGCGGGTCTGGGCGTCGCACACCGGCGTATCGAGCGAGGGCACGACGCTGATCAGGCGCACTTTGCC
>PCVX01000105.1:0-16302 GCA_002796105.1 Candidatus Omnitrophica bacterium CG11_big_fil_rev_8_21_14_0_20_63_9
TCAAGCAGCTGCAGCAACACCGGCTCATGGAGCGGGGCAACTCAGAGCGCAAACCCGGGGAGCCGTCCTCATGAGCCGCTCCCATCGCCGAGGCTCTGTCATCATGGGGGCCGTGCTGTTTGGCACGGCATGCATGCCCACGCTCTGGGCTACGGAGCGGCAAGTGCGGGCGACCGCCAAGAACTACCCGGCCGCGCCCGTCCAGATGCTGCGCCCGCGTGCCATGCTCGTGGAAACCTTCACCGCGCCCACGCAGGTCGCCTTGCCGGGCGAGTCGGTGCGGACCACCCGCGTGCGCTACGCCAACCGCGCCGGCCAAGCACCCTCCGTCTACCTTCTCAGCGGGGAAGCGGTCTGCGTCAACCGCTCCAATCAGGCCATCGAGGCGGTGGAAGTCGCGGTCGTGTTGCTCGATGCGTTCCATCAGGTGATTCCCGTGCCGAACAGCCGCACGCCGTACATCGCCCTCCAGTTCGTCCAGGCCATGCCTCGGGGCAGCTCGCAGCCGCTGCAGTGGGAAGAGCGCATCGGCTCTATCGATATCTACGAGGTGGCGGTCATCGTCACCCGCGTTCGCTTCCAGGACGGCAGCGTGTGGGCCGCCCCCGAGGAAGAGCTGGTTGATATCTTTTAAGTCGCTCCGCAAACCTGCTACAATCTCCGCATGTCCGCCTCGAACGACCGCGTCGGTGTTGTCCTCATCGGCCACGGAGCCCCGGCCACCGACTGCCCCCCGCAGCTGATCGGGGAATTGATGAGCCTCGAATGGCGTGAGCACGGTTCGGCGCATGGGCACTCCCACCAACAGGATTCAGCGCCGGCGCTAGCACAGCGGGCACACGCGCTCGATGCGCAGATTCGCGATTGGCCGCGCCACGGCGGCAACGATCCCTACAAGGCGGGTCTTGAGCGGCTCGGCGACGTCCTTCGACCGCTCTTGCCCACCGATCTGTTCGTCATCGGCTACAACGAGTTTTGCCGCCCCTCCATCCCGGAAGCGATCGACGATGTCATCCGCCGAGGCGCGACGCGTGTGATGGTCCTGCCGACCATGATGACGCCGGGCGGGGTACATTCCGAGCAGGACATCCCCCGCGCGCTGGAGGCGGTGCGCCGCGCGCACCCCAACGTCGCCATCGAGTACCTCTGGCCGTTCGATCTCCAGCAGGTCGCCGCGCTCTTGGCAGCACAGGTGCGGCGCGTTGCGGTATAATGTCACCGCGATGAGTCCGCGTCCCCGCGTGTCTACTCCTCGCCGGGCATCCGCCGGCGCCGCTCCCTCCAAGCCGTCGGTGAATCCCGAGCGAGCCTTCTCGCAATTCAATATGGCCTTCGGGTTGATGAGCGTCATCCCTCTGCTCATCTGTTTCTACCTGATTTCCGTCAGGTTCTTCGGAGGCTCGCTGGCGATCCTGGAGGGGGCCAACGGGGCGTACTTTCTGCTCGCCCTAATCATCGCCATGCTCGGGTTGCTCGCGGGCCGCCGGGTCATCCAAGAGATCTTTCAACGCCTCGTCGACGCCAATCAAACCCTCCGGCGCATGTACGATCAGCAGGCGGCGTTCGTCGGCAACGTGGCCCATGAGTTCCGCGCGCCGCTGGCCGTCATGAAGGGAGCCCTGGACAACCTGGCCGACGGCCTGCACGGCTCGCTCAGCTCCGACCAGGCGGAGCCGGTGACCATGAGCCAGCGCGAAGCTTCGCGCCTGGCGCGGCTGGTGAACGACCTCTTGGACGTGACGCGCATCGAAGCGGGCCGATTGCGCTTGTCGCAGCAGAGCGTTGTCCTGCAAGAGCTCCTGACCTCGGTAGCCCAGATGTTCAGCGGCCCGATCCGGGAGCGGGGGCTGCACGTGACGATCGACATGCCGGAGCAGCCGGTGACCATCATTGGCGATCGCGACCGCCTGAAGCAGGTCTTCGTCAACCTCATGGGCAACGCGGTGAAGTTCACCAAACAGGGCACCATCAGCGTGCGATTGACACAAGATCATGCGATAGCCCAGATCGAGATTGAAGATACCGGTCCCGGGATCGCGGAAGCGGACCTTGAGCGCATCTTCGACAAGTTCGAGCGGGTCGGCGATCAAAGCGAAGAAGGATCCGGCCTGGGGTTGCCCATCGCGAAAGACCTCATCCAGTTGCACCATGGCATCATCGTTGCCGAGAGCCATCTCGGCAAAGGCAGCCGCTTTATCGTGACGTTGCCCATGCAGCCGCCAAGCGGCAGCGCGCACCCTGCCGCACCCACGGCCGCGCGCGCATCCTGACCCGCGCTCGGCGATCATAGGAGACCGACATGATCCCCGTGGATCTCACGAGCCCCCTGCGTAGCCAGTTGGACCGCACCATCCAGGCGATCAGCGGCCGTACGCGCCTGCGCCCGCGCATCGGCGTCATCGTCGGCTCAGGCCTGGGCGGGGTGGTCGGCGCGCTGCAGGTCGAGGCTTCGATCGACTATGCCGAGCTGCCGCACATGCCGCAGGCCACCGCGCCGGGCCATGAAGGCAAGCTCGTACTGGGCACCCTTAGCGGACAGCGCCTTGCGGTGTTGGCGGGCCGCTTCCACTTTTATGAAGGTTATTCCATGGCGCAGGTGACATACCCGATCCGCCTGCTCCAGGCGCTGGGCGCCGAGATCGTGATCCTCACCAGCATCGTGGGGAGCATGAACCGCCAGATGCCGTCAGGCTCGCTCGTGCTGCTCGAGGATCACATCAACTTGATGGGGGCGAACCCGCTCCTGGGTCCCAATGACGATACGTTTGGCCCGCGGTTTCCGGACATGTCGCAGCCCTACGATCCAGCACTTCGGCAGCTGGCGCTGGCGGTCGCCGCCGAGCGGCATCTGCCGCTGCGGGAAGGGGTATACGTGGCGGTGGCCGGCCCGAACCTGGAGACGCGCGCCGAATACCGGTTCTTGCGGCAAATCGGCGCCGACGTCGTGGGCATGTCGATGGTGCCGGAGGTGCTCGTGGCGCGCCACGGCGGCCAGCGCGTGCTGGCGGTGACGGTGGTGTCGGATGCCTGCATTCCGGAAGAGCTGAAGCCCGCCTCCGTCGAGGAGCTCCTGCGCGTGGCCGCGGAAACCGAACCCAAGCTCACCGCACTGCTGCAAGGTGTGATCGAGCGGTTGTAAGCCCTCCATGCGCGTCAACGGCGTCCACTACCGCACGGTTTGGATGGAAGGCGGTGCGGTCAAATTGATCGACCAGCGGCTCCTGCCGTTTACGTTCGCAATCTCCACGTGTCGGACCCATGAGGAGACCGCGGCGGCGATTCGCGACATGGTTGTCCGGGGTGCTGGCGCGATCGGCGCGGCGGCGGGTTTCGCGATGGCGCAAGCCGCGCTGCGTGCCGCCGAGCCTTCGTGGAGCGCGGATCTCTCGCGCGGGGCTGACATGGTCCGCGCGACGCGTCCGACCGCGCAGAACCTTTTCTATGCGGTCGATCGTGTACTGCGCGCGGCAAGCACTGATGCGCCGGTGGAAGATCGGCGCCGGCGCGCCATAGCGGCGGCCCAAGCGATTGCGGACGAGGACGCCTCTGCCGGCCAGCGGATCGGCGAACTCGGGCAAGCGCTGATTCCTCCGAAGGCCTCGGTGCTGACGCACTGCAACGCCGGCTGGCTCGCCTTCGCCGATTGGGGCAGCGCGCTCGCCCCGATCTACCGGGCCCACCGGGACGGCAAGCAGGTGCACGTGTGGGCGACGGAAACTCGACCGCGCGGCCAGGGGGCGAAACTTACCGCTTGGGAGCTGATCCAGGAAGGCGTCCCGTGCACCGTGATTCCGGACACCGCCGTCGGCCATCTCATGCGCCAGCAACGTCCGGACCTGGTCATCGTGGGGGCGGATCGCATCGCGGCCAACGGGGACGTCGCCAATAAGATCGGCACGTATACGCTGGCGGTGCTGGCGAAAACGCATGGCGTGCCCTTCTATGTCGCCGCGCCCACCACGACGATTGACCGGTCCTGCCCTTCCGGGGCCGCGATCCCGATCGAAGAGCGCTCCGGCGACGAAGTCGTTTGGGCGGCCGGCCGTTTGGACAATGGAAACGCCGGTCGCGTGCGGGTAATCGCTGAGGGGCCTGCCGTGCGCAATTGGGCGTTCGACGTCACGCCGGCGGCGCTAATCACTGCGATTGTGACGGAACAGGGGCAAGTGCCAGCCACATCCAACGCCATTCATCATCTATTATGCGAAACCGCTGGGACGACCGCTACGCCCGCCGCCTAAGCCCGCTCGAGGCTTTGGTGTACCGCTCGCGCCTTCTTGGAGCGGAACCGACCTTGGGCTTGTTCGGGGGCGGCAATACGTCCAGCAAGTGGGAGGCGCGCGATGTGCTCGGCCAACCGCAATCGCTCCTGTGGGTGAAGGGCAGCGGCGCGGATTTGCGGACCTGTGACGCCAGGCACTTTGCCCCGCTGCAGCTGCAGGGGCTGCGGCGCCTCTCGCAGCGGCGCTCGATGAGCGACGACGAGATGATGGCGTTGCTGGAGCGCTGCCTGACCGACCTGAAAGCCCCCCGACCTTCGGTCGAAACGCTGCTGCACGCGTTCATTCCCGAGCAGGCGGTGGACCATACGCACGCCGATGCGATCCTCGCGCTGGCAAACACCCCGCAGGGACAGCGCTGGATCCGCCAAGCGCTCGGTCCGGATCTGTTATGGATTCCGTATATCCAGCCAGGCTTCGCGCTCTGCCGCCGGGTATTCGAAGCGTATCAACGCCACCCCGGCGCCCATGGCGCGGTTCTGCAGCACCATGGGTTGATGACCTGGGGCGCTGACGGGCGCACCAGCTTTGCGCGCACCATCGCCTGCGTCTCGCGGGCGGAACGCTTCCTGACCGCGAGGCGCACGTCCCCTCGAAACCGGCACGCCTCTGCGGCGATACCGGTGGCGGCGCGCCGCCGCACGCTGCGAGCCTGGTTGCCCGCCATTCGGCGGACCATCAGCGCGCAGCGTAAGATGCACGTGACGCTCACGGCCACGCCCGACATCCTCGCGTTCCTTAGCCAGCCGCGCCTCATCGCCGCTTCGCGCCGCGGTCCTGCGACCCCGGATCACATGCTGCGCACCAAGCGGCTGCCGCTCACGCTCTCCGCCGCGCAGTCGACGGGATCGGTGATCCGGGCGCTGCAGCGGTATACGCAGAGCCATGCCCGGTATTTTGAGGCGTACCATGCGCCAGGCCAACAGATGCTGGATCCCTCCCCGCGCGTGATGCTCGTGCCACAAGTCGGCATGCTCACGACGGGGAAAGATGCCACAGAGGCGCAGATGGTGGCGGAGATTTTCCGGCACGCGATCGCGATCATGCAGGGCGCTGCGCGCATCGAAGCGTACACCTCCATCAGCGCCCGCGCAGCGTTCGGGGTGGAGTATTGGCCTTTGGAGCTCTATAAACTTTCTTTGGCGCCTCCCGAGGCGGAGTTGGCGCGCGAGATCGGCTTGATTACCGGTGCGGCCGGCGGCATCGGGAGGGCGATCGCGCAGCACCTCGTGGACCACGGTGCCTCGGTGGTCGTGGCGGACCTGCGCGCTCGCGACGCCCGCCAGCTGGCCGAAGCGCTCAACCGGCGCGCGGGACGGCTGCGCGCGCTCGGCGTGGCCATGGACGTGACGCGGGAGCGCGGCATCGAGCAGGTATTGGATCAGGCGCTGGAGATATTTGGAGGCCTTGATTTCGTGGTCTCAAACGCCGGGATCGCCGATGTGGCGTCGATCGACCGTCTGCCGCTGAAGACCTGGGAGCGCAGCCTGGCGGTGAACGCGACCGGCCACTTTCTCGTCGCCCGCGCGGCCGTGCGGTTCTTGCGGGCGCAAGGGCTGGGGGGCGCGCTCGTGTTCATCGCGTCAAAGAACGTCTTGGCTCCCGGGCGGGATTTCGGCGCCTACAGCGCGGCCAAGGCGGCCGAAGCGCAGTTGGCGCGCGTGCTGGCGATTGAAAACGGCGAGGCGAACATCCGCGTCAACGTCGTGCATCCGGACGGCGTCTTCGACGGCTCAGGGCTGTGGGAGGCGATCCGGGCCGAGCGCGCCAAGAGCCACCGGATCGCGCCGCGGGCGCTGGAGGAGCATTACCGGAAGCGCAATCTGCTCCAGGCCCGCGTGCTCCCCGAGGATGTCGCGGAGGCGGTGAGCTTCTTCATCTCGAAGCGGTCCGCCAAGACGACCGGCTGCTTGCTGACGGTCGATGGCGGGCTGCGCGAGGCGTTTCCTCGATGATCGAGCCGGGGCATGCGTTGATCCTAGGCGCCGTTGAGGGCTTGACGGAGTTTTTGCCGGTTTCCTCGACGGGGCATCTCATCCTGGCTGCGCATTGGCTGGGGCTTGAAGGCGAGGCGGTGAAAACGTTCGAGGTGGTGATTCAGGCCGGGGCGTTGGGCGCGGTGCTCGCGCTGTATCGCCGCAGCGTCGCATCGATGTGGCGCGGGCTGCGCGGCCAGGACGCCGACGGGCGGCGGCTGCTGATCAATCTGTTCGTCAGTTTTCTTCCGGCAGCGATCGTCGGACTGGCGTTGCACAAGGCCATTAAGGCGACACTGTTCAGCCTCGGTCCGGTGATCGCAGCGCTCGCGCTCGGGGGCGTGGTAATGATCGGGATCGATCGGTGGTTGCGCTCCCGGGCACGGCCCGCGCGCGAGCTTGCTTCGCTGACGATCCGGGACGCGCTGCTCATTGGTCTGGCCCAGTGCCTGTCCTTGTGGCCTGGCACGTCGCGGGCGATGGTGACATTGGTAGCCGGATTGCTGGTCGGGCTGCCCGCCACCGCAGCGGCGGAATACAGTTTTTTGCTAGCACTCCCCACCCTGGGGGCTGCGACGATGTTTGATGCGGTGCGGGGAGGTGGCGAGTTGTTGGACCATGCCGGCGGACTCTCCGTGGCATGTGGGTTTGCCATGGCTGCGGTGGTCGCGGCGCTGGCGATTACCGGGCTGGTCCGGTATCTCACCCGCCGGGGGCTGGCGCCCTTCGGCTGGTACCGGCTGGCCATGGCGCTTGTGGTGTGGCTGCTGATCGGACGGAGCGGTGGATGACGACGACGGGACAGGCGTCTACGGGGACGCAGGATCCGCTGCATTTGAAGCGCTACATCCGCGATATTCCGGATTTTCCAACCAAAGGGATTTTATTTCGAGACATCACACCTTTGCTGCAAGAGGGCGCCGTATTCCACTCCGCGATCGACGCGCTGGCGAAGCGCCATCACGGCGCCAAACCCGATGCGGTTGTCGCGATTGAATCGCGAGGCTTGATCATCGGCTCAGCACTCGCCCATGCGCTGGGCGTGGGCATCGTGCCGGTGCGCAAGAAGGGTAAGCTGCCGCACAAGACGTATCGCGCGACGTACACGCTGGAGTACGGCAACGATACGCTGGAGATCCACCAGGATGCGCTTTCCCGCTCCGCCCGCGTCCTGCTCGTCGATGATTTGCTGGCGACCGGCGGCACGATGGGGGCGACGATCGAGCTGGTCGCGCAGTGCGGTGGGCGGATCGTGGAGCTGGCCTTTCTCGTCGAACTGACCGCGCTCAATGGGCGCCGGCGGCTGGCCCCGCACCCGGTCATTTCGTTGGTGCAATACTGACGATGCTCCGGGGGTGGGGAGCGTGTCTGGCGCTGGCCGCCGGCTTGGCCGTTCCTGTCGCCGCCGAGGAGGCGACTCTGACCCCGGATGACGTGGTGGTGAAGACTGAGGGCTCTCACCGGCTGCTGCTGCCGAGGGATTGGCCGGTGGAGCACAGGGACGGCCGCATCGCTCCGGTGGCGATTGAAGAATATCTCAGTATGAAGTTCGGACAGGTGCGCCAGAAATTCGATGACACCGACGAGCGGATCGATCAGCTGGAACGGCGCGTGAAGTCGCTGGAGGAAGAGCGCAGCAAGCTCCAGCAACGGCTGCGGGCATTGGAAGAGCGGGCATCAACCCAACCATAGGAGGTCGGCATGGCGACGAAGCGAAAAACTGTCAAGAAATCCAAGGTTCGGCGCGCAAGCCCGCGCAAGCGGACGACGGCGCGGAAGGGGTCGATGGGCGGAAGTTGTAGTTGCTGTACGTGCTAGGCATGCACCGAACCTGACACCACAGAACCACAGAAACCCACAGAGGCACAAAGTGTTCTGTGAAGAATGTGCGGTGTCTCTGTGCTTCCTCTGTGTTTCTGCGGTGTGATCGTTGTGACACGATGCCCTCCATGCTCTATCAGACAGCCATCCGACAGATTCAGCGCTTGCTCGCGCAGGCTGCGCGCCGCGGAGTGCGCGAGCCGACCGCGGTCGCGCTTGCCACGACGGACGCGCGCGGTCGCCCCTCCGTGCGCACGGTGCTCCTGAAGCGGGTGGACGCGCGCGGATTGGTGTTCTACACCAACACGCGCAGCCGCAAAGGCCGGCACCTTGCGGCGCGTCCCCGGGCGGGGGTGTGCTGTTTCTGGGAGCCGCTCAAGCGTCAAATCATGGTTGAGGGGCGGGTGGAGCGCATCGCCGCGCAGGAAGCCGACGCGTACTGGGCCGGCCGGCCGCGCCTGCATCAACTGAGCGCATGGGCCTCGCTGCAGTCGCAGCCGCTTCCCACCCGCCTGACGCTCGCGCGGCGCTTCGCGCTCTATCGGCGGCGGTTCGCCGGCCGAGCGGTGCCGCGCCCACCCCACTGGTCCGGCTACCGCCTGGTGCCGGAGCGCATCGAGTTCTGGCGCGCCCGGCCATACCGGCTCAACGAGCGCGTGGTCTATCAACGCGCAGGGAAGCGCTGGAAGGTCCAGCGGCTCTATCCTTAATAGGACTGTGGGGCCGGTTCCGGCCTGGCAGCGTCCCTCGCCGACCACCAGTCTGCCCAGCGGCAACCCGGCTCGCTCACGTGCGGGTTCCGGGCGCCCGGCTGCGGCGGACCGGCCAACGAACTCCTCGCCCCGGCTGGGGGCTCGTCAGACAACGTTGGCCGTGGTTTGACTGATAGTCCGCCTCGCCGTACTGAACCCGCACACTTCGCTCGCCAGGATTTGCCGCTGGATGTGGGACCTGCCCGCTCGGGTGGCTTGACGAGCGATGCGCTTGAGAGGATACTAACTCTCCAATGTCTGAGCAGCTTGTCATCATCGGATCAGGGCCGGCCGGCCACACCGCCGCCATCTACACGGCGCGCGCTAATCTCCAGCCGTTCATGTTTGAGGGATTTTCCGCCGGCGGCATCCCTGGGGGCCAGCTCATGACCACCACCGAGGTGGAGAACTACCCGGGCTTCCCCAAGGGCGTCGATGGCCAAACGCTCATGGCCGCCTTTCGCGAGCAATCCGTGCGCTTCGGAACACGCATCGTCACGGAGGATGCCATCCGGGCGGATCTTTCAAAGCGGCCCTTCGTGATCGCCTCGGCAAACCAGGAAGTGACCGCGCACGCCCTGATCATCGCCACGGGGGCCACGGCGCGCCGGCTGCAGCTGCCCGGCGAAAAGACGCTGTGGAACCGCGGTATTTCCGCATGCGCCGTATGCGACGGCGCGCTGCCGCTGTTCCGCAACAAGCCGCTGGTGGTCGTCGGCGGCGGAGACTCGGCGTGCGAGGAGGCCGGTTTCCTCACGAAATTCGCCTCCAAGGTGTATTTGGTGCACCGGCGCGATCAGCTGCGCGCCTCAAAGATCATGCAAGAGCGCGTGCTGAAGAACCCGAAGATCGAGGTGGTCTGGAACACCGTGCTGGTCGATGTGCTCGGCAGTGATGCGGTCTCGGCGGTGCGCCTTAAAGACGTGAAGACGAATCGGCAGAGGGACCTGCCGTGCGGCGGGCTGTTTTACGCCATCGGTTTTGATCCCAACACCGCGATCTTTCGCGGCCAGCTGAAGTTTGACGGCGATGGCTATATCGTCACGGAACCCGGCACGACGCGCACGTCGGTCGATGGGGTCTTCGCGTGCGGCGATGTGCAGGACAAGCATTACCGCCAGGCGATCACCGCGGCCGGCAGCGGCTGCATGGCCGCGCTCGACGCTGAGCGGTGGCTTGCCGATCACGGCGTGCACTAGGCGAGCGAGATGGTGCCCCTGCTCACGGTTGAACGCGGTGTCATCGGCATTGCCGGCTTCGTCTTGCTCCTGCTGGCGGAAGCGGTGTGGCCGTTCAAGCGCCCGGTCGATTCGCGCTGGCGGCGCTATCTGATCAACGGGTTCATCATCGGCTCGAATTCGCTCCTCCTGACCATCCTCCTGGGGGCACTCATCGTATCGTTCTATCGCGTGCTCGAGCTGCACCGCATGGGGTTGCTGCATTGGCTGGGGCTTGAGGGATGGCCGAACGCCTTCCTATCGATCGCGCTGCTCGATGGCGCGACGTATGCCTGGCACCGGGCGTACCACACCCACCCGCTCATGTGGCGGATGCACCGGGTGCACCACAGCGATTTGGATCTTGATGTCACCAGCTCCGGACGCTTTCATCTGACCGAAATGCTTCTCTCCGCGGTCTTTCGGCTGGGGATCATCGCGCTGTGGGGGGCGAACGTGGCCAGCGTGGTGCTCTTTGAGATCGTGTTCGGGCTCCTCAACCAGGTGCAACACTCGAACCTGCGCATCCCCGAGCCGCTGGAAACATGGCTGCGCTCGGTGTTCGTCACGCCGGACATGCACCGGATCCACCACTCGCAAGTGGTGGCGGAGACCAATTCGAATTACTCGACGATCTTTTCGTGGTGGGACCGGCTCTTCCGGACGTATCAATTCGGCCAGGATCAGCGCGCGCTGGTGCTCGGGCTGCCGGAGTATCCGCGCCGGAAGGATGTCACGTTCAGCCGTGTCATGGCGATGCCCTTCGGGGCTCCCTGTGGAGGTCTCTGATGAAAACGTCTTGGCTGGTCGGCGGACTGGTGGCGTGCGGGCTGATTGCGGGCGCGGCGAGCGCCGAGCCGCAGGTCGGCCAGCCCGCTCCGGATTTTACGTCGGTGGACGTCGATGGAGCGCCGCAGGCGCTCTCGGCGTATCGGGGCCGGTATGTGGTGCTGGAGTGGTTCAACCCGGAGTGCCCGTTCGTAAAGAAACATTACGGCAGCGGGAACATGCAGCAGCTGCAGCAAGAGCTCACCAAAACACCCGGCGTGGCGTGGCTCTCGTTTAACTCATCAGCACCCGGCAAGCAAGGGCACTTGAGTCCGGAACAGGCCAAGGCGTGGAAAGCCCAGCAGGGCGCGTCGATGACCGCGATGCTGCTCGATCCTGACGGGGCGATCGGCCGGCTCTATGGGGCGAAGACGACCCCGCACATGTTCATCATTGATCCGGAGGGGGTGCTGGTCTACGCCGGCGCGATCGATGACACGCCCTCGGCCGATCAGGCGGATGTGAAGACCGCGACGAACTACGTGCGGCAAGCGCTGGGCGAGGCTGTCGCCGGAAAGCCGATCTCTGCCTCCAAGACCCCGTCGTACGGCTGTTCCGTGAAGTACTAGTCCGACGACGGACTTGAAATGACGCCGCAGGCGATGCGGCCGCCCGCGTTGCCGGTCGGCTGGCCGAAGTCATCCGGCTTTTCATGCAAGATCAAGGCGCGGCCTGCGACCGGATATTGGCCCCCGTGCAGCGTGAGACCGGGCACGACCGCCTCGAGGCTGCCATGGCCGTCGGCTCCAACGACAAGGTTGCCCAGGTCGCCCGCATGGGCGCCGCTAAAACCGTCTTTCGTCACAAGCCCGTGCTTGACCTGGGCCGGGTTGTAATGCCCTCCGGCCGCGTTGCCGCCATCAGCGCATGAGCCTTTTTCATGGATGTGGAACCCATGGGAGCCCGGCGGAGCCCCGGTGATATGCGCCGAGATCTTCAGGCCCTGCGGTACCTCGGCTACGCTGGCTGTTCCTGAGAGCGTGGTGTTGGGTTGTGTTCCTTGAAGAGGGACGGTGATCCGCTCACCCGATCCGCATCCGGAGCACACGAGCGCTGCGATCGACCATCCGAACCATGCACGCCGCATCGGGACCTCCTATGGTTTTTCTCATTATGGCTCCGGGCGGTGTGAAGCACAAGCACGCATGAGGTGAAAATGAAGGGCCGCGGGTGGATCAAGATCGGGATCTTCGTGCTGGTCGTCGGCGGTGCCGGGCTGGCGCTGAAGCTCTCTGGTATCGAGCTGCGGGACTTCAGTCCGCAGCGCATCAGCGAGTTCGTGCAATCCTTCGGCGTGTGGGCGCCGGCGGTGTATCTCATCGCCTATGGCCAACCCATCGTGCCGCTGCCGGCCAGCATCATGACGCTGGTCGCCGGGATCGCATTCGGCAATCTCGGCGGGTTCTTGGCGGCGCTGTGCGGCGCGACGCTGCGCGCTGCGCTGGAGTTCCTCGTCGCCCGGCTGCTGGGCCGCGAGGCGGTCGCCAAGCTTCTGAAGGGCAAGATCGCGGACCTGGACGCCAAAATCGGCGCCAACGGGTTTCAAGCGGTTCTCCTCATCCGGCTGATTCCGAATTTTCCCTTCGATATCCAAAACTACGGCCTGGGATTCTCCCGGGTCAAATTCATTCCGTACGTGCTGGCCACGTTCCTCGGGATGATCCCGGGCTGCTTCGCTTTCGTCTACCTGGGCAGCTCGCTGACCGATCCCAAAAATCTCTGGAAGCTCATTCTCGCAATCCTCCTCATCATCGGGCTCATGGTAGCGCAGTCGGCATGGAAAAAGCGGCATCCGGCCACGGTGCCGGCCCCGCCTCAACCATGAACCCGGCGACCGCCACGGCAGCGTCCGGGCCGCTGATCCAGCCGGACGATGAGCACAACCGCGAGCTCATCCGCAATACGCATCCGCGCGATTGGGCCAATCCGCAGCCGAAGGGGCGGTACAACCTTGTCGTGATCGGCGCGGGTACGGCAGGGCTCACCGCGGCCGGCGGGTGCGCGGCGGCCGGCGGCCGGGTCGCGCTCATCGAGCGGCACCTCACCGGGGGCGATTGCTTGATTACCGGCTGCGTGCCGTCCAAAGGGATCATCAGCGCTGCGCGGACGGCGTCGAGCGTAGCGTCGGCCGGCGACTACGGGGTGCGGGTGCCGCCAGGCACCACGGTCGACTTCGGCGCGGTCATGGCGCGCATGCGCCGGCTGCGCGCGCGCATCAGCCCGGCCGATTCGGTCCAGCACCTCAAGGCTGCCGGCGTGGACGTGTATCTCGGCCCGGCGCGATTCGCCGCACGCGATGCGATTGAGGTCGGCGGCGCGCGGCTCGCGTTCGCCAAGGCGGTGATCGCCACCGGCGGCCGCGCGGTCGTGCCACCGATTCCGGGACTCAAAGAAGCCGGTTTCCTGACGAATGACACGCTCTTTGAATTGACCGAGCTGCCCAAGCGCTTTGCGATGATCGGGGCCGGTCCCATCGGTTGTGAGATGGCGCAAACCTTCCAGCGCTTAGGGAGCCAGGTGACGCTCATCGACCAGGCGCCGCACATCCTGATCCGCGAGGACGCCGACGCCGCCGAAATAGTCCAGCAGGCTCTGGTGCGCGATGGCGTGCGCCTGGTGCTTGGCGCGAAGGTCCTGCGCGTCGAGCGGCGCGATGGGACGAAGGTCGTCGTGCTCGACCAGCAGGGGCGGGCGGTGGAGTTAGCGTGCGACGCGGTCCTGGTGGGGGTGGGGCGCGCCCCGAACGTCGAAGGGTTGAACCTGGAGGTGGCCGGCGTACGGTTCGATAAGACGGGTGTGGGGGTCGATGATTTCCTTCGGACGTCCAATCCGCGCATTTATGCCGCCGGAGACATCTGTTCACCGTACAAGTTTACCCACACCGCCAACGTGCTGGGCCGTATGGCGATGATCAACGCGCTCTTCTGGGGGCGCAATCGCGCCAGCCGCCTCGTGGTCCCCTGGTGCACCTATGCCGATCCGGAGATCGCGCACGTCGGGCTGTACGAGGCCCAAGCGAAAGAGCAGGGCCTCAGCATCACCACACTGACGGTGCCGCTGTCGGAGAACGACCGCGCGATCCTCGACGGGGAAGATGGGGGATTCGTCCGCGTGCACCTGAAGCGGGGGACCGACACGATCCTGGGGGCGACCATCGTGGCGGCGCACGCCGGCGATCTGCTGACGTATTTCACCCTCCTCATGTCGATGGGCAAGGGCCTGTCGGCGCTCTCCAGCCCGATCTATCCGTATCCGACACAGTCCGAAGTCATCAAGCGGCTGGCCAACGCCTACCTGCAGACCAAGCTGACACCGTGGGTGAAAGGACTGCTCTCGAACATTCTGGCATGGAGACGATGACGCAGGTTGTGCTGCTGGCCTTCGTATCCTGCTTCTGCTGGTGGCACATTCGCCTCCTGGGAGATCTGCGCACCCACCTGACCGCGTTTTATGCGTGGTTTGCACTGGCGTGCAGCGCATATCTCGCCACGCTGTGGCTCATCGGGAAACACGAGAAGCATCCCCGCTTCGTCAACGCAGCTCTCGTGATCATTCTCTTGGGAGCGGTGGCATTTCGCCTGTGTGTGCTTGGGACAACACCGACGCTCTCCGATGACATCTACCGCTACCGGTGGGATGGGCGCGTGCAGCAGGCGGGCATCAACCCATACGCCTATGCGCCCAATCATCCGCGGCTGGCCTTCCTGCGCGATGAGCAGGATCGATCGATCAATTTCCCACACCTGCGCACCATCTATCCGCCATTGGCTGAGTTGAGTTTTCGGTTGGGGGCGATGTTCGGAGGCAGCCTGACAGCGCACAAGGCGGTGTTCGTTGCCGCGGAAACGCTGCTGTGCCTCGCGCTGCTCCTGCTCCTGCGCCAGCGGGGCTTGAGCCCGCTGTGGATCGCCGCGTACGCCTGGCATCCGTTGGCGGTGCTGGAGGTGTCAGGCTCCGGTCATAATGACGTACTGGGTGTGGCGATGTTATGGTGGGGGATTGTGGCCTGGCAGAGCCATCGGTGGTTGGGATCGGCCGCGGCGTGGAGCCTGGCGTTTAACGCGAAGTTCGGCTCGAGCATCCTCGCCCCTTGGTGGTGGTTCCGCCGCCGCGCGCGCGGATGGCTAGGGGCATTCTTCGTGCTGAGCGCGATCCCGATCGCCTGCTGTCCCTCGGTGGTCACCGCGCTGTTTGAAAGCCTCTCCGCGATGACCGGACGGTTTGAGTCGAACTCGTCAGCGTATCTCCTGACAGCGTCGCTGCTGGGCCGCCCAGGCCTTGCGCGCTGGCTGGTCACGGGTCTGTGGGCCGCGTGGCTGCTGTGGTGGGCCCGCCGCAGCGAGGATCCGGTGCGCTACGTCCTCGGGGCGTTTGGCGCCGCCGCGCTACTAAGCCCTGTCTTGCATCCGTGGTACCTGTTGTGGATCGTGCCATGCTTTTGTTTCATCAGGCCGCCGGCGTTCGTCGCCCTGACCCTCACCGTCGTGTTGGCATATACCGTGTGGCCGGTCCACCTGCTGGATGGCCGGTGGCATCTGCCACTCTGGGCCAGGCTCGCCGAATATCTGCCGGTGCTCATCCTGGGGCTATGGCAATGGCGTCGCACCCTGCGACCGGCCGCCACACACGCGCGGATGAGTCCTGAGGCGATCGCATGAGCGTCGCCGTGATCATTCCTGCGCGCAACGAAGCCGCTGCGCTTGAGCACGTGCTGCGAGAAATCCCGCGCAGCCATGTCCAGGAGGTCTTCGTCGTCGATAATGGCTCAACCGACGCGACGGCCGACGTAGCACGGCAGGGCGGGGCGCGCGTGGTGAGCGAGCCGGTCGCCGGGTATGGACGGGCGTGCCTGGCCGGCTTGGCCGCGCTGGACGATACCACCGATGTTGTGGTGTTTATGGACGGGGATCGCTCGGATTACCCCGAAGATCTCCCGCTGCTGCTGGCTCCCATCAGCGAGGGGAGGGCCGATCTGGTCATCGGCTCGCGCACAGCGCATGCCCAGCGCGGCAGCCTGACCCCGCAACAACGGTTTGGCAATTGGCTGGCGTGCCGGCTGCTGCGCTGGCTGTATGGTGTGCGCTACACTGACCTGGGGCCCTTCCGGGCGATCCGGCGCGATGCGCTGCGTCGGCTGCAGATGCGCGACCAGGCGTTCGGGTGGACGGTGGAGATGCAGGCGAAGGCCGCTCAGGTGGGGCTGCGCGCCGTTGAGGTGCCGGTGCGCTACCGCCCGCGCATCGGCCGCTCTAAAATCTCCGGCACGCTCAGCGGCACCGTCCGCGCCGGGTGGGGCATCCTCTCAACGATCGCGAGGGTGGCATTGGCCAGCCGGCGCAACAGGCGCCTGCTGGTGTTTCTCAAGGAGCCTGTGCCGGGGCAAGTCAAGACGCGCTTAGCAGCCGATCTTGGAGCCGATGCGGCCTGC
>PCVX01000105.1:16313-28359 GCA_002796105.1 Candidatus Omnitrophica bacterium CG11_big_fil_rev_8_21_14_0_20_63_9
GGCATGTGTGGAGCTTACCCTACAGCGGTTGGCCTCATACTGTAAGGAAACGCTGCTGTATCTCGACCAACCATCGAGGCGGCCAAACGCTCCGGCATGGCTGAGTAATCGCTGGGCCGTTCGTCCGCAGCAGGGTTGCGATCTCGGTGAACGGCTGGCTGAAGCGACTCAAACAGCATTTGCCAGGGGAGTGCAGCGCGTGGTAGTCATCGGGACCGATTCACCGTGGCTTCAGCCCAGCGATATTGAGCAGGCCTTTGCCGCGCTGGCCGAGGCCGACGTCGTGGTCGGCCCGGCGGATGACGGCGGCTATTACCTGATTGGATTGGCGCGCCCGCTGCCGGCGCTGTTTGAGGACATCAGCTGGAGCACCCCGCAGGTTTGCGCGCAAACGCTCGCGCGCGCCGGAACCCTGGGACTGCGCGTCACGGTGCTGCCGCAACGGTACGATCTTGACGTGAGGAGCGATGTGGAGCGGTTTCTGGCCGAGGAGCGTTCGCGCGGATCCACCTCGGCGTCTGTGCGCGCGATAGGGCAGATCATGAGCCAAGGGAGGGTGGCATGCCGGAGTTGAACCAGAAGACGGTCCTCTATGCGCCGCGGCTTTCGGTGTTTCCGCGGCGTGGATGGACGTTCTGGGTGGATGCGGAAGCGCCCAACTGGATCGCGGCGGATGAGCGGGGCACCTGGCTGCTGGACATGCTGCAGCGCTCGCCGATGGATTTCGCCGCGCTCACCGCGCGCTACGGCGCGCAGTTCGGCCTCGATTCCGGCAAAGCCTGGGTGCACGCGCACCATTTCGTCAGCGAGGCGCTGCGGCACGGCATCCTCAGTCCCGCGCCCGTGGAGCGGCCGGTCTACCGCGGCCGCGGCCATTACCTGGCGACGAGCCGGTTGCGCGAATGCTGGCTGCACACGAACAACTCCTGCAACCTCACCTGCGGCCATTGCCTTGTCAGCTCTTCGCCGCGCGGCGAAAAAGGCCTGCCGCCGGAGACCTTGATCCGGCTGGTGGATCAGGCGGTCGCGCTCGGGGTTGAGCGGTTCTACATTACGGGTGGAGAGCCGTTCATCCGGGCGGACCTTCCTCAACTCATTGAACATATCACGCGCACGCATGGTCGCGAGCTAGTCATCCTCACCAACGCGACGCTCTTTGCGCACACTCGCGCCTCGCTGCTCGACAGCCTTGACCGGGAGCGGGTAAAGTTCCAGGTCAGCATGGACGGCTCTACGCCCGAGATCAACGATCCGATTCGCGGCAAGGGCAGTTTCGAGTCGACGGTGGCTGGATTGCGGGAGCTGAGCCGCCGCGGTTTTGAGGCCACGCTCACCACCGTCGTGGTGGGCTACAACGTCGATGATCTGACCCATTTGACGCAACTTGCCGCTTCGTGCGGCGTGCGCGGGCAGCACCTGATGTGGGTGCACCGTCGTGGTCGCGTCACTGACGAACAGAACGGCGAAGTCCTGAGCGAGCGAAGCGAGTCGAAGGAATGGTTCCCATCGACGGAGCGGCTGATCGAGGCCATCCGTGCGGTCAAGCAAGAGGCGGACGCGCAGGGCATTACCTTGGACAACGCCGCATCCTTCGAGTTGCGCGCCAACGCGCCGGCCGGGGTCAAGTTCGACCTGGGCAACGCCGGCTGGCAGAGTGTGTGCGTCTACGCCGACGGCCACGTGTATCCTTCGGCTGCGTTTGCCAACCACAAGCCGCTCGATTGCGGCGACGCCACCAACGGCAAGGATCTGGCGGCCATTTGGCGCCACGCCCCGGTCCTGGAGCAGATCCGGCAAGCGACCGTCGTGCGCAAGTCGCAGGCGAGCGCGGATCCGCTGCGCTACCTGACAGGCGGCGGGGACATCGAGCACAGCTACTTTTTCTCGGGCGATTTTCTGGGCGATGACCCGTATTACGACGTCTACCGCACGCTGTTGCTCGATGCGATGGATGCGCTCACCGCGCGCAAGGCCGCGCTGGTCAACCGGCGCTCCGGGTTTGACGCGCCCCGCATCTTCCACGCGATGGGCGACGGCGCGGTGGTGTGCGGCACGACCGAGTTTGGCCGGGACGAGGTCGAAGTGGCCTTTTTGCACTCCAACTGCGTGCTCTCCTTTGACGTCGAAAAACCACGCAAGATCGTCCAGGAATTCTATGGGCAGGCGGCGGAAAAGCCCCAAGCCGAATTGTGCTGCCCGACCAAATACGACGACGCGGATGTCGGCCACATCCCGCAGGACGTGTTGGACCGTTTCTATGGGTGCGGCTCGCCGGTGAGCGCGGCCGCGCCCCAGCCGGGCGAGGTGTACGTCGATCTGGGCTCGGGGGCCGGCATCGACTGCTTCATCGCGGCCAAGCGCGTGGGGCCGACCGGCCGGGTCATCGGGGTGGATATGACCGACCAGATGCTCTCGGTAGCGCGCGAGAACCAGCCCAAAGTCGCCGCCGCGCTGGGCTACAACAACGTCGAGTTCCGCAAGGGGTTCCTCGAGGAGGTGCCGGTGGAGAGCAAGACCGCCGACATCGTGACCTCCAACTGCGTCATCAACCTCTCACCGGATAAACCCAAGGTGTTCGCGGAGATCTGGCGCATCCTCAGCGATCACGGCCGCGCAGTGATCGCGGACATCGTGTCCGACCGCGAGGTGCCGCCCCGCTTGAAGGTGAACGAGCAGCTCTGGGGCGAATGCATCGTCGGCGCGCTCACCGAAGCGCAGTTCCTGGCGATGCTCGAGCAAGCCGGATTCTACGGGCTGTTGGTCATGAAGAAGGCGTTCTGGAAAACGATCGAGGGGTTCAAGTTCTATTCGGTAACGGTGCAGGGCTTCAAGTTCGAGAAGACCGCCGGCTGCACCTTCGTGGGGCAGGCGGCCATTTACCGCGGGCCGTTTCAGGCCGCGCTGGATGAGGAAGGCCACCTGTTTCCGCGCAACGTGGCGATCCAGGTGTGCACCGATACCGCAAGCAAGCTGTCGCAGCCGCCCTATGCCGGCCATTTCACGATCGTGGAGCCGGATGGGACGGCGAAGGAGTTGCCGTTGGCCACCGCAGGAACCGCGACGTGCGCGCCGGGAAGCGGCTGCTGTTGATGAAAGCGCTCGTGCTGTTCTGCAGCCTCTTGGCGCTGCCGTGCTGTGCGGCGGCGGATGAGATCGACCATGGGCTGTGGAACGAGCTAGTCGAACGCTACGCGCAGGACGGCCGGGTGGATTATGACGGAGTCGCGCAAGACGCGGAGACCTTAGAGCGCTATCTGGCGTTGCTGGCTGACACCGATCCGGAGCAGCTGCCGTCACCCGAGTCGCGGTTAGCCTTTTGGATCAACGCCTACAATGCGAGCGTCTTCAAAGGTGTGCTGGATCATCGTCCATTGAAGTCGGTGAAAGACATCAAGGGGTTCTTCGACCGCCTGCGCTACCCTGTCGGCGGGGAAGAGCTCACCTTGAACCAGATCGAGGAGCGGGCCCGTGCGTCTGGCGATTGGCGGGTGCACTTCGCGGTCAACTGCGCCTCCGCGAGCTGTCCGCCGCTGCGCCCTGAAGCATACGCCGCCGGCTCGCTCGAGGCCCAGCTGGCCGACCAGACTACGCAGTTTCTCGCCAACACGCGCGACGGGTTGCGCCTCGACGGGCCGACGTTGTGGGTCTCCTCGATCTTCAAGTGGTACGCGAAGGATTTTTCGCCAAGCCGCCTGACATCGAACGCGCTCCTGGATCTGCTCGACCCCTACCTGCCTGAATCCGTGCGCCAAGCCGCGCGGGCCCGGACGTTCACGATGCGCTATCTTCCCTACGACTGGTCGTTGAATAGCGCCACAGGAGGCTTGCGATGATACTACTCATCGCCGTGGGAGCGTGCGTACTCTTTCTGGCGTATGCCAATGGGGCGAATGACAACTTTAAGGGTGTGGCCACGCTGTTCGGCAGCGGCACCACCGACTATCGCAAAGCGCTGTGGTGGGCCATGCTCACGACGCTGGCCGGTTCCTGCGCGGCGATCGCGCTGTCGGGCGAGCTCGTGAAGGCGTTCAGCGGCAAGGGGCTCGTCCCCGACGTCCTGACGCAGGATCCCTCGTTCTTGCTGGCCGTCGGGTTGGGCGCTGCGCTGACGGTGATGCTCGCGACGGTGGTGGGATTTCCTATTTCCACGACCCATGCGCTGACCGGATCACTCATCGGCGCCGGGCTGGCCGCTGCCGGTTCCATTAACGCCGGGAAGCTCGGCCAGAGCTTCTTTTTGCCCCTGGCGGTCAGCCCTTTCGTGAGCTTGGCGGTCACCAGCGGCTTCTATCCGCTGCTGCGGTGGGTGCGTCTGCGCCTGGGGGTTGAGCGGCAGATGTGTCTGTGTGTCGATGGCGGAGCGACCGAGCCGGTGCGGCTGCGGGCCGACGGCACCGCCGTGCTGGCCTCCAGCGGCGTGGTACTCAGCGTCGGCCAGCTGCAGACCTGCACGCAGCGCTATCACGGCCGGCTCATCGGCATCGACGCCCAGTGGGTCTTGGATCGGCTGCACTACCTTTCCGCCGGCGCGGTGAGCTTTGCGCGCGGGCTGAACGATACGCCCAAGATCACCGCGCTGGTAGTCGCCGCCAAGGCGCTGGGTATCAGCCTGACCGGCAGCCTGCTCGGCGTGGGCGTGGCGATGGCGGCCGGCGGCCTGATCAGCGCCCGGCGCGTGGCCATGACCATGAGCCAGCGCATCACGACGATGAACCACGGCCAAGGCTTCACCGCCAACCTCGTGACCGCCTTCCTGGTGCTCTTTGCCTCTCGGTGGGGGCTGCCGGTGTCCACGACGCACGTGTCGTGCGGCAGCCTGTTCGGGCTGGGCGCGGTGACAAGGCAGGGGCGCTGGTCGATGATCCGCACCATCCTCCTCGCGTGGGTCGCGACCCTGCCCTGCGCCGCCGTGTTCGCCGCTGGGGTGTACTGGATCGCCCGCTGATGCCAAGCGTCGTATTCGTGTGCGTCGCCAATTCCTTCCGCTCGCAAATGGCCGAAGCGCTGGCCAAATCTATGGCCGGCAAGGACTGGGACATTTGGAGTGCCGGCTCCAGCCCGGGCGGCCGGCTGCATCCGCTGGCGATTGAGCTGATGCGCGAAGCGGGGTTGAGCCTGGAGGGTCACTATTCCAAGGGGCTGGCCGAACTGCCCCAGCGGCGGTGGGACTATGTCGTGACGATGGGCTGCGGCGATGCCTGCCCGATGCTGCCGGCCGCGCACCGACTCGACTGGGACTTGCCTGACCCGGCCACGCTCGGGCCGGAGGGAGCCCGGAAGATCCGTGATCAGCTCACGACGTTAGTGCGGGGGTTGGTGGACGCCGCCGCTTGACAAGCTCCGCTCCACGCGGCAAGATACGATTATTTCCCACCTGTAAGGACTGACTCCAAGAGACGACTAATACACAGGAACCACTCCTGACCATGACAGCACGGCCAATACCACTCACACGGAGGAGACCTATGTTCATGCTGCGGCGTATGGCCTGGCTCACGGCTGTTTTGCTCGTTGGTAGCGCTCCGGCCTGGGCTGCCACTTATCAGATCGATAAGGATCATACGACCGTTTCTTTCAAGATTCGGCACCTCTTTTCCAAGGTGGAAGGCGTCTTCCGCGATTTCTCCGGCACGATCGACTACGAGCCCGGCCAGCCGGATGCCTGGAAAACCGAAGCGACGATCCAGACTGCCAGCATCGACACGCGCGTGGAGAAACGGGACAACCACCTGCGCACCGTGGATTTCTTCGACGTCGCCCAGTATCCCACCATCACCTTCAAGAGCACGAAGATGGCTGAGGTTTCCGGCACTACCGCCAAATTGCACGGGGTGTTGACGATTCGTGGCGTGCAAAAGCCCGTGGTATTGGATCTGACCATCCACGGCGTGGGTCAAGACCCCTGGGGCAACGTGCGCTCCGGCTTTACCGCAACGACCACGATCAACCGCAAGGACTTTGGGCTTACGTGGAATCAGGCGCTGGAGACAGGCGAGTTCCTCGTCGGCGATGAGGTCGAGATTACGTTGGAAGTAGAAGGGATTAAACCGTAGCGTACTACAACACGAAGGGGGTCTGATGGACGCACGAAACCAGCGAACGCTGGCAGCCGCCGCGGTGGCGGGGTTGATGGCCGCGATGGGGACGCTCGCAGGCACGGCGCACGCCGAGCACGAAGGCATGATGATGGGCGGCGACGGGAACAAAGCCCACTGCTACGGAGTGAATAAGTGCAAGGGGACCGGCGACTGTGGCGGCAAGGGCCACTCCTGTGCCGGACAGAACGCCTGCAAGGGCCAGGGGTATCTCGACCTATCCGAGAAGGACTGCCTGCGCATCGAAGGCGGCCGGCTCACGCCCGACGCCTCGTAACGAGACTCGCTGAAGGCTCGAGGCTAAAGGCTCGAGGGAAGAGCGAACCCATTCCCTCCACCCTTGAGCCTCGAGCCTTGAGCCATGCTGAGATGGCAAGTCATTGGCCGACAATCGGATGCGGGGTCGGGCTACGCACCGAGCACTATGAAACAATCACCCGCGATTGGCCTTCGATGGATTGGTTCGAGGCCATCTCCGAGAACTTCATGGACTCCGCCGGCCGGCCGCTGCACGTCCTCGAGCAGGTCCGGCAGCGCTATCCGGTCGCCCTCCATGGGGTGTCGCTCTCCATCGGGTCGACCGACCCGCTCAATCCGTCATATCTCCAGCGGCTCAAGGCGCTGGCTGACCGCATCGATCCTGCCATCGTCTCCGATCATCTGTGTTGGACCGGCGTCGATGGCCAGAACCTGCATGACCTGCTGCCGCTGCCGTTCACCGAGGAGGCGGTCCAGCATATCGCCGGACGGGTGGAGCAGGTCCAGGCGTTTCTGGGCCGGCGGATCCTGCTGGAAAACGTCTCGACGTATGTGACCTATCGCCACTCCACCATGCCCGAATGGGAATTCCTCACGGCGATCGCCCAGCGCTCCGGCTGCGGGATTCTCCTCGATCTCAACAATATCTACGTCAACGCGTACAACCACCAATTCGATCCTTATGACTACCTGCGCCATATCCCGCGGGAGCTCGTCGGCCAATTCCATCTCGCCGGCCACACCGACTGCGGCGGCTACCTCTTTGATACGCATAGCGCGCCGGTGATCGAACCAGTCTGGGCCATGTACCGCTGGGCGCTGCAGCACTGGGGCCCGGTGACGACGCTGATCGAGTGGGACGAATCGATCCCGCCCTTCGCGCGCCTGGTGGAAGAGGCCGACAAGGCCCGGGCAATCTATGTCGAGGTGTGCGGGACCGACCAGCCGGTCAGCCCGCCGCTGGCCTCGCCGCGACGGTGATCCATGGCTGAGCCGTCGCTGCGCGATGTCCAACGGTGGATGAAAACACAGATCCAACCGCCGGCCGGCGGGGCGGTGCGGGCCGCTCAGCAGTGGCTCAATCCGCAGCGAGACACGCCAGGCTTTGAGCGGCTGCATGTGTATGCGCATGGGTATCTAGCCCGCATGCAGGAATCGCTCGCCGAAGTGTACGAGGCGGTCCACCATGTCGTGGGCGAGCAAGCGTTTGCCGGGCTGGCCGGCGCCTACGCGGCCCGGCACCCCTCGCACGACTACAACCTCAGCTTCGCCGGACGCTCGCTGCCGGAGTTTCTCGCGGCCTGGCCGCGCACCGCTCAGTGGCCGTTTCTGCCGGACCTCGCCCGGCTCGAATGGGGGGTCTGCCAAGCGTTTCATGCGCAGCTGCAGCCACCGGTCGATGCCGGGCAGCTGGCGAGCGTGGCTCCATCGGACTGGGAGCGGATGCGCTTTGCCTTCCAGCCATCGGTGAGCTGCGTGGCATCCGCCTGGCCGATTCTGGATATCTGGGAAGCGCGGCAGCGCCCGCGGCAGGCCATCGACATCGATGTGGTCGGTCGGCCGCAACAGGTGCTGGTGTTCCGCGAGGGGCTGACCGTGCGCTGCGAGCTATTGGACCCGGCGGAACAACGGGTGCTGCGCGCCTTGCTCGACGGTGCGATGCTCGGCGAGGCGTGCGCGGAAGGGAGCGCTGAGGCGCTGTCCGCATGGTTCAACCAATGGACGCGCCGCGGACTGATCACCGCATTGCATCTGTAAGGCGCCCGTGTTATCCTACGCGCGTGACATAGCTTGGAGGGGGTTTCGCGAACGTCGGCGGCGAAATCCACAGGTCAGCGGCACGAGCAGGAGGTGGAGTATGCATCGACCAGGTCGCCTGGCGATCCTTGCCATGGCTGCGGGAATGATGGCCAGCGGATGCTACGGGTCCTTCACGCTCACGCGCAAAGTCTGGGCGTGGAACGGGCAGGTGAGCGACAACAAGTGGGTCGTGGAGCTCGTCTACTTGGTCTGCACCTGGCTGCCCGTGTACGGATTGGCCGGGGCCGCGGATGCGATCATCTTCAATTCCGTCGAGTTCTGGACCGGCAAGAGCTTGCTTGAAACGGCGAAGGATGGCCAGCCCGCGAAGCGCCTCGTGCGAGACGGCGTCGAGACGGTCTGGAGCCGCGACGGTGCGGACTGGATGATCGAGCAGTTCAAGGAAGGCGAGCGCGTTTCCAGCCTACGGCTGCGCCGCGAGGGCGACGTAATGTTGGGTCTGAGCCCTGAAGGCGAGACGCTCTTTTCCGCCCAGACGCGTCCCGACGGCACGGTCGAAGTCGCCGACGCCAAAGGCCAGCAGGTAGCGTCCTACTCCGCTGACCAGGTTCAGCAGTTCCTGACGTCGTTCCCACAGTAAGCGCATAACCGTTGGGGACTGTCCTCGGATTGTCGGGGGCAGTCCCCAATGTGTTTTCCTCCCATGCACAACACCTCGCTGCGCACCCAGCTCATCTGGAGTTGTGTGGCCGCCATCCTCATCGGGTTTTTCCTGCCGTGGGCGAAAGCGGAGCTTCGCGAGCCGAAGCTGTTCGGCAAGATCTCCTCCGGGATGAAGCGCAGCTTGAACCAGTCCGCCGGCCGCAGCGCCCGCAAGGCCGGCAGCACGCCGAAGACCAGCGGCCTGGCCACCATTCCGACGAAAATGAGCGGGTTCCAGATCCCGATCCTCGCGAACCGCCATCAAGCCAAGACCGCGCTCGCGCTGGTCAAAGTGTTCACGAAGAAAGACGAGTACCTCGAGGCGAAGAGCTGGGGCGTCTACGTGGTGCCGGCCCTTGCGCTGTTGTGCGGCTGGTTGATGACGATCTACCAGCAGAAGCGCCCGATCCTCTTGGCGGTCGGGGTGGTGTGCGCGGCCATCGCGGTCGGCGGGACGTGGCGGCTGCTGACGCTCGATACCAAGTCGATGCTAGGGATTGGCATCTGCTCAGGCTTGTGGCTCACGCTCGCCGGCTATGCAGGACTCGCCGGCGCCGCCCTCTGGCCGCTCCAAACACAACGCGCCGCCGCCTCGCCGGGCTGAAGCCGCACACTTCGCTCGCTGGCTTGCTGCGGGCAAGGATGCCTCCTGAGCGCGGGGCCCGGACGCACTGCGAGCGCGTGCGTGGGCTCAGCGAGCCGGGGCAGAGGGGTAATATTGCATCGCTCGTGAGGCTATGGTAGGCTACGGCTCTCCACGATGAGATCACACCACCATCACACTTGGCTTCGCTCCACCGCGCTCGGGCTCGCCTTGCTGCTGGGTGCCGGCGGCTGCTACGGCCCCTTCAACTTGACCCGGCGTTTGTACCACTGGAACGGCGCGGTCGGCGGCAAATGGGAACAGGAGTTCATGTTCCTGCTGCTCGTGTGGGCGCCGGTGTACGCGTTCACCGGGCTGGCCGACAGCATCCTCTTCAACTCGCTGGAGTTTTGGACGGGCGAGAACCCGGTGGAGCCTCCGCGCAGCCGGTCCGGCCGGCCGGGCGCGCCCGCCATGCGGCGCATCGTCCGCGGCGAGGACGAAGCCTACCTGACCTACACGACCGGCGCGGACGGGCCGCGCCTGTTCATTGAGCAATTCCGCCATGGAGAGCCCTCGGGCACGCTGTTGCTGGAATACCGGGATGGTTCGGCTGTTGGCTTGGACGCGGAGGGGCGCGTACTGTTGACGGCGCGCCCGCAGCCGCGTCTTCAGGAGTGATCGGGATGGCTCACGCGCACGCCGCTCCAGCCGGGACGATGCACGGTGTGTCCACATCGACCGGGGTGCCCAACGGCAAGCTCGGGATGTGGCTCTTCCTGGCTTCGGAAGTGATGTTTTTCACCGGGCTCATCGGCGCCTACATCATCCTGCGCATGAGCCATCCGCAATGGCCCGGCCCGGAAGGGCACCTCAACGTCGGGATGGGCACGATCAACACGCTGCTGCTCATCGGCAGCAGCGTCACGATCGTCCTGGCGTTGGCGGCATCACAGCGAGAGGAGATCAGCTCAGCGAGAGGCTGGCTGCTCTTGACGGCGCTGCTGGGCAGCGGTTTCCTGGTCATCAAGGGCATCGAGTATTCCGCCAAGCTCTCGCACCACATCGTTCCCGGCACGAATATCTTCTGGGCCTGTTACTACACGCTGACCGGATTCCACGGTTTGCACGTGCTGGGCGGGATTCTCTTCAACCTGTTCGTGCTCAGCCGCACCGCGTCGGCCTCGGTGTGGGCCGACCAGCGGCACCGGTTGGAGTTGGCCGGGTTGTACTGGCACTTCGTGGATATCGTGTGGATCTTCCTCTTTCCGCTCCTCTACCTCTTCTGACGATGCAAATCTCGCAGCGCACGTATGTGGTGATCGGCATCTGGCTGGCCGGCTTGATGCTCTTAGGGGTCGTGCTGTCTGAAGCGTCCGGAGGGATCTTGCCGCTGCCGAAGTGGGGGATCGTCACGATCGTGCTGGGGCTCTCGACGGTCAAGGCGGGCTTGGTCGCGCTGTATTACATGCACTTGCAATCCGACCAGCGCGTGCTGGCGTGGATCGCGCTCGTCCCCTTCGTCCTCATCGCCCTCGCGCTGGGCGTGGTGTTTTCCAGCGCCTTCGTCCGCCTGTAAATCCGCCTCACTGCGTCCAGCTCAACACGTTCGGGGTGAAGCTGGAGCTTTCGTCCTGCTTCGACTTCTTTTTCTTGTGCATGAAGTCGAGATGCACCTTGCCGATTCGCACGTCCTTGCCGATGACGAAACCCAGTTCCCGCTTCGGCGACTTCACCGATTTGAACTGCGCGTCGGAAGCGACAAACCCCTCCGGAGTGTCCATCTCATCGTTGAAATAATGACCGTTCGGGCCGTTGTTCCACCCGCTCGGCTCCTTCATGCGATCGACTTCTTCCCGATTGGCGTACACGACCACCTCTGACTGCGGCGCATAGACCGACCCTTCAAAGTCGCCCAAAAACAGCGTGGTGCTTCGCCCGGGAGGGGGCGGGGTGGCGATTATCGTGAGGCCGCGATCAGGCCGATTCTGCGCTTGGCCGACGACCTCGATTTGCCCCTCGTTGCGGAAGGCATACGGCCCGTCTCCGTAGTCGAAGCCGTAACTTGAAAATCGCTGCGATCCGGTGACAAAAACAACGGCGTTTCTGATTTTAAAATGATTCATGACGACCTCTCTTATTTTCTGAACCACCTCAAATGGTTTTGAATATTCCACCATTCTCTTTGAGCGGTACAGGATTATACCAGCAACACCTTAGAAAGGGATCCCCGTTAGACACCTTTCGGAACCTGAGGCCTATAAAATAGTGCCCCTGAAGCAAATCAGCCTGCCGGCCAAAGAGGGCTGCTGTCTTAGGGATTTGTTTTACTCGTCTTCCTGTGTCATGATTGAGCGTAGGGTTAGTTCTCACAACAGCAATACTTCACGAAGGGATGAACCATGAGAAAGCCGATGATTTTATGGTCAGCATTGATTCTGGTAATCGCAAGCCTTTGCTTCACAAGCCCCGCCCGGGCCGAAAATGAAAGCAATGCGGCCGTCATGGCGGCGGCGGATCAGTTTTACGCTGCCTTAAACGCCATGTTTATAGGAGATGCCGGTCCGATGGAGGGAATATGGCTCCACGAAGATGATGTAACTTACATGGGACCCGATGGCGTCTTTCTGGTGGGCTGGGATAGCAT
>PCVX01000084.1:0-802 GCA_002796105.1 Candidatus Omnitrophica bacterium CG11_big_fil_rev_8_21_14_0_20_63_9
AGCCCAATTAACCCAATCCATATCCACCCACCTTTTCTATTTGCAAGATTTGGAAAATCAATATAAGCAAATCCTAGTACTCGGAGCGCGTCACCGGCCATTTTTTGATAGGCCATTAATATTTTTTCTTTTCGTGTTTGATCTAATTTTTTTAACTTGCCTTTAATTAATACGTATTTACACATTTCTAATACTTCTTTTGGTCTTCCTTTACATATCCGCCATATTGTTTTATTTTTCGATTTATGTGTCGTGATCATAAAACTGCGGCCAATACTTCGTTCTTTTACATCCACCAACGGATATTTTAAATGAAGTCTATCAACTTTGATGCCACGATCAATGGCCAATTGAACCAATGCTTTTTCAGTAGCAGAACCCTGAAGCTTATTATTTTTTAAATAAACTGAACTATTGAGTACACCAAATTCAATTAATCTTTTAACCTCAAGGCGATGATTTGTGGTCGTACAAAACTTATTGCCAATGTAAAGTCTGCGTACTTTCATTTCGTCAAGTGTGATCGTCCCGGTTTTATCAAAACAGATTAAGTGAACTGCGCCAAGAGCTTCAACCGCACTGAGATTTCGAACTAACATTTGTCTTTTTTTTAATCGTCCAACTCCTTGGGCCAAAGTATGAGTGGCCACCATCGGGAGACCTTCTGGAATGGCGGCTATGGCCAAAGCTAAAGAGCATTTAACTAATTCTAAGGCCGGTTGCTGGTGTATCAGGCCTAAGACAAAAGAAATCCCACACATTCCAATCGAAGCGATCGCCAATGATCTGCCTAGTTCATCCA
>PCVX01000084.1:976-3073 GCA_002796105.1 Candidatus Omnitrophica bacterium CG11_big_fil_rev_8_21_14_0_20_63_9
GCCACTGTCGTGCCGTCATCGCGCTTGAGGTCCCACGTGAATTTGAAGAATCCGGCCGCGTCCGGCAGGATCTGCGGCATCGTACGGATGAGCGTGCCGTCCTCGAAGATTTCGATCATGCCGAACTGGATCAGCCCATCGGCGTTGTCGACCAGCTTGCCGGTGCGCTCCAGCCACATATCCAGCTCGACTTCGGAAGCAACCGCATCATATTGGTACGCGGTGTTCACCTTCCAGACGATGGCTTCGGCCGAGAGCACCTCGATATAGACGGTGCGGGTCTGGTCCCGGTCCGCGCTCCAGAAATCGCTGAACGCGGCTTCATCGGCCGCCTTGGACTTGCTCTCCTGCGAGACCACGCCGCCCACATCCTGCACCGACCAGATGATCGAGCAGGCGTTGGCGCCGGTGAACGGGTAGTAGTGGTCCTTCTGGCCCGGCAACACGAACTCCGCGGTGCCATCGCGGCCGTCCGAGGACAGCCACGTGCCAGGGGCCGCGCACGAATCGCTGACCTTCAATGCGGACAGCAGCGGGTTGGGCGCGGTCGCGCTGCGGATCTCCCACGTCACCTTGAAGTATTTGGCCGAGGCGGATGCCGACACTTGCGGGGCATCCAACGCATGGCCGGGTGTGGCATCCGACACGCGGACCTTAAACGGACGGACCGGGTTCGCCTGCGGATCGCCCAGAGCGCCCGGAACATCCGGCACGACCCAGTCGAGCTGTCCGGCGCCGCCCACATCATTGTTGTCGACGGTCGTCACCAGCACCGCATCGGTGAAGCTACCATCCCCATCGTTATCGGTGAGGTACTCGATTTTGACCTTCGTGACGCTGGGATCCGCAGAAAGCGACGGCGCCCAGCGCAACGGCTGCGTCGTGCCCACGCCCCAGCTTTCGCCTCCGGCAGGCATCATGATAGCGAAGGGCGTGCCGATGCGGATATTCCCTGAGACCGCTTCAATGGCGCTGCCGGTGTCCCGCACCCGGATCGTGCGCGCGGCCGCCACATCGCCGGCCGCCGGCGTCCACACGTAGGACCCGCGCCCCGGCCCGACGTTCTGCGCTCCGGTCGAGGGCACGATCATCTTGTTGATGGTGCCATCGACGTTGAGGAGCTCGACCGCGACATTCGTCATGGTGCCGACAAAGTTCCACTGCACCGTCCAGGGGAGTCCTGCCACCAGACGCTCCCCACCCAGCGGGCTTTCCATCGCGAGCCCGCTGATGGAGAAGGTGCCTGACGGCGCGCTGCAGGTCTGCGCCGAGATATCGCGCGCATCGCACACCCGTAAGCGAACCGCGGTCGCGGTCGCGGCCGGCAACCAGTCAAAACTGCCGGTGTTCGGCACGGTGCCGGGTGAAAGCTGGGCGTTGATCGTCGCAAACCCGTCCGTTGAGGCTTGCAGCGCCACGCTGGGCACGGTTACGCCATCTCCTGCGTTCAGGTGCCACTGCACGGTGAACGGGTTATTCACGGAGAGGTTGCCTCCGACCGGCGCATCCAGCACCAGGTCCGCATGGATATGGAACGCGTCGGAGACTTGCGTGATGGTGCCTCCCGCCTCGCTGATCTTGATCTTGGCGCTCGGAGCCGGATCGTTCGGCACCGGCCAGAGAAATGAGCCGCTGCCCGCAGGAACCGGGTTGCAGCTGTTGATGCACTTGGTCGTGGCGAAGTCATCGGTCGAGTACTGCAGCACGACATTCGTGATGCCGACCGCTTCCCATTGGATGGTCGCGTTGGCGCCGATCTTCCAGAAGTCCGGCTGGCCGCTACCGTCCACGCGCGGTTCCAGCAACCGGAGCTTGGGCAGCGCGAAGACGTTCGACGCGGTGAACTCGGTGTTCGGATGCGCCCCACCGGCCGCATCCGCGTCTACCACGCGTACTTGGGCTTGATCAGACGCGTCGGCATCAGCTGGCGTCCACGAGTAGCTGGAGTCGGTGCCAGGCACTGTGGCGACGTTCTGCCAGAACGTGAACGGCGCTCGCGACCATTCGATCCGGAATTGCTGGTACGCGCCGGTCTTCGTCCACTGGATCAGGTGCGGCGCACCGACCACCCACCGGTCGCCTGTGCCGGGCGAGTTC
>PCVX01000084.1:3113-6746 GCA_002796105.1 Candidatus Omnitrophica bacterium CG11_big_fil_rev_8_21_14_0_20_63_9
TGCCGGAGGGGCTCATCTGCCCGGCCGGCGTGATTTTGATCTTTGCCGCAGCGCTGATCATGTCCGGCACCTGCCAGTTCGGCAGCGAGCACTGGGCTGGCGCTGGCGGACAGCTCGTGATAGTCGCTTGCTTGATGAAGTTCACGCCATCGCTGGCGAACCACACATCCACGTTGTTTTGCGTCGTGCCGCTGGGCTCCCAGGTGATCGTCTGCAGGGTGCCCACTTTCCAATTGGCGCCGACCGCAGGGCTGTAGATCACATACGTCGCCAGCTGATGTGTGAAGCTGCCGATGGCTGTCGATTCCGCAACCACCGCCGCCCGGGTCGATGTAACGCCGGTCGCATCAAGTTGGCCTGCCGGTAACCCGATGGAGAAATCATTGCCTCCCACGACATTGGCAAACGATCCGCGCAGGATATAGCCGATGGTTTGACCGCCGGTATGCGTGGCCAGTCCAGCAACATCGAGCGTCAACTTGTTGGGCACAGAGGTATCGACATTGTTCGGAACAAACCAGCTCTCCGCGGCACCGTCACGGTTGGCGTCGATCCCGAACCGCACCGAAGCGGGTTGGAGTTTCCCAACAGCCGCACCGGAAACGTCAAAAGTCACCATCGTCATATTGACCCCGCCGCCAAACGCCTTGGCCTGAAAGCGGAAAAGCTCCCGGTCGGTCAGCGTGCCTTCCTGATCCAGGGCATTGCCGACCTGGCCCAGCGCATGGTTCGCCAACTCCAGCCGCTCGACGATGGTGAACGCGGACGACTCCACATCAGGCAGCGTCTGGCTTTCAGGCGCCACACTCTTGCCGCGAATCCGAACCTTGGCCTGGTTTGCAGCCGACGCATTCATGGAGGTGGGGAGCGTCCAATTACACGGCTTCTCCGCCCCACTGCCGCCGCCGTCACAGTCGATGGCGGACCAGCCACTGCCGTTGAGCGTGTATTCGATCGCCACATCACTGAGCGCGTCGCTGGCATCGCCGACTTTCTGCCAATCAATCCCCAAGGTCTGACCCAATCCGATGTTGCCGGACGTCAACCCGCTCAGCGACGCGATTTGATACGTCGACACGGTGTGGACTTTGCTGGCGACCGTCCCGGTCACCGCGCCGCCGACTCCGGCGAGCGCTACCGTGGAGTCTTGCCCTGTGGGGGTGCCCAGCTGGGCCGCGGTTACGCCAAGGGTCATGGCATCCCCGGCCGCCAGGTTGCTCACGATGCCCTGCAGCGTGAAGGTGCTATTGGCATCCTTGGCCACGCTCATGGCCTTGGTGGCGCGGATCGTGTTGCCGCCCGGGAACGTGAAGGTCGCGGCGACATCAACGCCGTCCTGTAACAGCTTCAACCCGCTCAAATCGCCGGTGACGATCCCGGTGCCGCTGAACGTGAACTCGATGTACGACAGGTTGATCTGCTCACCGACCGTCGTGAGCATAACTTTGAAGAGGTCGCTCGATGGGATGGCTCCGGTCCTCGTGAGCGCGTTAAACACCTGCGCTGACGGCTCGCCGATCGCCAACGTGCCCGCCACCTTGAAGGACGCCGAGGTCGCGCTGAGCGTGTCGCTGCCGTTGCCCACGCCGGTCAGACGGATCTTGGCATCCGCGGTCGCGGTCGTATTGCGGGTCGCGAGCACGGTGCAGCCACTCAGCGATGGCGTGGGAGGAGCGGCCGGGTCGCATTCCTGCGGCGCGACCCCGTTGGAAGAATCGCCGACGTTGAATGGCGTCCCGCCGCGGAGCATTTCATACGTCGTGGGGTTGCCGACATTCAGCGGCCCCCAGGTCACGTCCAGCGGCGCATTCACCAGCACGATGCCGCCGGTTGTCGCGACATTGACCGTGCCATAGCTGGCCACGCCGTGCTGCTTGGTGATGCCTGCGGTCGGCGTAGTTACCACCAATCCCTTATCATCCAAATCAACCGTGGCGGTACCGCCAGGCGCTGCGGTCGCATCGACAAGAATCGAGCTTGGGTTTTGTCCCGCCAGCAGCGAGACCGTCAATTTGTCGATCGGGCTGGAAGTCAGGTTGCCCACAGTGCTCTTTAATATGAGATCGACCGGCGTCGTGATCAATTGGCCGGCTCCGGGAAATGTCGCCTGAATGATCGGGTTGGCTCCGCCCAACGCCACGACTGACGGCGAACCAACCCCGGTCAATGACAGTGCGGAGAAATCACTGTCATTGAAGACGCCGCTGTCCTCGGTGAGCTTGAACTCAATCTTTTTCACCAGGATGCCCGCGCCGCCCGACGGGGTGAAGCGGAACTTGAGCAAGTCCACATTCGTCGCGGTCGGGAAACTCACGAAGGCGTTGCCCGCCTGTCCGGAGGCTGGGACAGTTACGACGAGACGCTCAGCGATGCGGACCTTGGACTCATCCGGCACGTCCATCGTATTGTCCGCCGTGATGTCCAGTCCGAGTTGATCGAGGGAAGAAATCTGCGAAAACGCGGTACCTCCAGCGCCCCCCACCCGCAACGGCTTTACCGCATCGTTAGCTTCAATGACCACGCGATCATTCACCGCAAAATCCCGATAGACGCCGACGAGCAGCCCCCGGAGCATATTGTCCGGACCCCGACGAATCGCGCACACCGGGACCGCGCTGGTCGGGGCGGCGGCCGTGCTGTCACCTACCCCCGTGAGGTGATCCGGGGCCGGGTATGGATCGTTGCCCAATTGGCCGGGAATCGCAGCACTGCTCGTGAAGGTCACCTTCACGGTCTGCGCGGTCGAAGGGCATTCCGGCACCTGCCATTCCATGGTCAAGGCGTCAGGGATAAAGATGCGGATCCCAGAGGCTTTCGTGATCAAGCCGGCGCGGTCCTCGATGACGATGGGTTGGGCTGGCGTCGGCGAAGCGCCCATCCCGAAGTATTGCACCGCAGGATCCGGCGCACTCGTGAGGTCGGAATAAAACCGCGGAAAGCCGAGGTTCACGCCGAACCCCACCGGGAAGTACCCGACTCGTTCGCCGTACACGACCGTCTCCGCATAGTTCACGGTGCCTGCGAGATACGTAGCGCCCGAGGCCCATTGGGGCGCGGCGCCGTCGGCGTCCTGCTTCAAATAGGTCGCCATGATCTTCTGGTTGGTGCCGTCGAACTGGGTGCCGACATACATCGCCCGCTTCGAGTCCGGGGTCGAGGCGATCATCATGCCGACTTCAGGATAGGCGTAGGTGTACTCCGGCGTTTGAAGCTTCCAGCGGTTGGCGATATGAGGCGAGGAAGCGCCGGAGGGCGGGAACAGCGCCCAATCCAGCCCGGAGCCGCCTTCCTTCGAGTACGTGAGGAACCCCCAGGCCGGCTTGCCGACCCATCCGGTCGCGACAGGGTAGCTGCCGCGCGGTTCCCGGTTGCGCGCATCCCAATCGATCAGCGCGACGTCATTCGGGAGTCCGGCATTCTGCAATACGACGACGGTATCCGACGACTCGTGGACGTTTGTCAGCCAGCAGTTCGGACCGCCGGCCCCGCTCCAGGCGCTGGCGGTCTTGCACTCCGTCGTATTTTGGTTGCCGTTCCAGGTCGCGGCGTATACCCGGTTGTCCGACTCGCTCCCGCTCAGGGCGTGCGCAACATAGACGCCGGCCAGAATCCGACTGCCGCCCGGCTCAGCCG
>PCVX01000093.1 GCA_002796105.1 Candidatus Omnitrophica bacterium CG11_big_fil_rev_8_21_14_0_20_63_9
GGACCGGGTGTCGCACAAGAGCGGCAGGATCGGGTGGTAGTACGGCGAGGTCGTCAGCTCGATTTGGCCGCGGGCTGCGGCCTCCCGGTACGCCGGAATGACGCGGGCGGTGATTTCCAGCTGCCGCGCAAGCACCAGCGCCTTCTCTTCCTCGCTGAACTGGCTTCCCTTCTTTTCAAGCCGCTTCAACTGGGCATCTTGTCCGCGCAGCCAGGGATCGATCCACACGAGGTTGAACCAGACTTGCAGATCGCGCAAATCCTGCGTGCGGAAGCGGCGCTGTACCGTCTCCCATTCCTGGTCGCCCACGTGCAGGCCGCGCTTGGCCAACAGATCGTAGTAGCGCGCGTGCGGCTTGATCATCCGCTCGATGTTGGCCAGGAAGAACCACTTGAGGATGAAGCGCTGCTCATTGTCCGAAAGCTGGTCCGCCGGCTTGCGCGAGTGCTCGAGGAAGTCATCGGAATGGTTCTTGGGCGGGAGGTACTCTTCCAGCTGGTCGAGCAGCGACGGCACCAGGTTGAACGTTTGGTGAATCGACGGGAACGCCTTGAGCCGCGCGACCATGTCGAAGTAGTCCTTGGTCGCATGGAGGCGGACCCAGGGCATGGTACACGCGCCGCCGGCCGCATCGCGGTAGTACGGCTGGTGCATATGCCACACAAAAGCCAAATGGAGAGGCTGAGACATGAGTGAGGTTAAAAAAACACCCCCCGTCTCTCGCGAAACGGGGGGTGTTGAGCGAACAAACCTTAGAACGTGACCTTAGTCCAGGTGATCAGTTCCTGGGCGGTGTCATCGTTCGGAACGCGGAACACAGAGCCGGGCTGGAAGATCGCATGGAGGATGCCGAACTGCACATCATCCGTGTAGTTGTACGTCGCGATCGTGTCCCACTCTGTGCCGATGAACCGATGTCGCTTTGTGGAGCCAGTGGTGGCGTTGTCAGCCTGGCTGAGGATCGGAACCGCGGCAAGAAACCAGGCGACGCGAGTGCTCACGTGCAGATCCTCGATCGGGTCCGCACCGCCGAAAATCGCCAACTCGTGCTGGTTCGTCGCCGCAGAGGTCACGCCGGCCTGGTCCACCGGGTAGAAGCCGGTGACAGAGTCCTGCGTCTGAAACTCACGGAGCGCCGTTGTGAAGTATCCAGGGGCAAACGGCTCCCAACCAGTCTGAGCGCCGTTCTGCGTGGTCGCCGCACTCTTGTTCTTGCCGGACCGAAAGATCCATTCCAGACCGAACATCGGGCTCATGGCGACATCAGATAGCGTGTATTCGCCACCGAAGTTCGCGGCCCAAGCGGAAAAACGTTCACCTTGGGTGCGCTCGCCACCGAAGTCGGTATTGCGTCGGCCATGCTGATAGGCCAACTCGCCCCATACATTGGAACCTTCCACCGGCTTGCTGCTGCCGCGGATACCCCAAATGTTGACACTCCCCTTGTTATCCGTAGCCGGGCTGGTGTCAAGTTCAGAATCCCGCTTGTTCAAAAAGTAGGCTTCAAACTCGGAGCTCGCTTCATCAAGTCGGGTCCCAACATTCACACCAACAATGTTTGAGTCATCCGAGATGCCGATGCTGTTTTCATTCAACTTGATGTACACAGCATCAACCGTCAGCGGCATGTCCAGCGCCGCGGTGCCACCAAGGTCAAGCGTGGCTCGGATTGCGTCGAATGCTGTGAAATCAGTGAACTCATTGGCCCCAATACTGATGTGCCGATCGTCCGCTTGGCTGATGATATTGGGCAAGAGCGCACTGCCAAGGACAAATCCGCGACCCCACACGATTGGCTGGGAACCCACACGGAGTGTCAAGGGTGAGTAAAACAGCTCTTTCAGCGTCACGTACGCCTGACTGAGGTCAATGTCCCAGAGAGCGGCTTCAGTAGTGCCGGTATCTGGCGTGTTCCAGTCTCGCTCGTTAGCGACACGGATATGAGCCGACACGTTCTCGGTCAGATCTGCATCCACATTGATGCCGGTGGTCTGCATGAAGAACTGCTGGTGCCTATCTGCGGTGCTGTCGTCACGGTTCAAGTCCAGATTCTTTCTCCAGAACCCGCGGAGCGTTGTGTCTCCGCCGACCTTGATGTTCTGGACTTCAGCGTAAGCCGGAAGGCTCATCGCCACAAGCCCCAGAAGGACTGCGCTGCGAAGCGTAGCCTTCAACATCGACTTCCCTCCTTGTTGTGAGTCCCCACTGCACGTCCCGTCTTGCAATTGCATGCGCAACCGTTACCTTTCGTGTACTCAGACCACACAGTTTCAAGAAGGATATTCCCGCGTAACCGACCGCTCCTCCCCTTCCCGGGAGTCTGAGGACACCTCCTTTCCAGGTTGCGTCTACTATAGGTAAGGCCTCTACCCCTGTCAAGCAATTTTTTAAGCACCTTTCATAACTTCTATGTGATTTTATGCGGTTTTGATAGACTTTATCAGATCGAAGATGGCCACTCTCCTGCGTCCCATACTGCTCCTGCTGGGCGTGTGCTGCCTCAGCGCTCCCTACGCGGACGCGTCGCTTCGCAGCCGCCGCCTGACCGTCCAGGGCCGCGCAAGACGCTATCTGGTGTATGCGCCCAAGGTGTTGCCACAAGCGATGCCGTTGGTCATTGTCTTGCATGGCCACCAAGGCGGTGCTCGACGCATCATGCGCATGAGCGGCATGAATGCCAAGGCGGATCAGGCCGGATTCTTAGTAGCGTACCCTGAAGGGAGCCGTTGGGCTGTGCTGGGCGGCGGCAGCTGGAACGCTGATCACTGCTGCGGATATGCGCGGGCGCGCGCGGTGGATGATGTCGCGTTTCTGAAGGCGATGCTCGAGCGCTTGCGCGCGGAGTATCGCATCGATCCGCACCGCGTGTATGTGGCCGGGGCGTCCAACGGCGCGATGATGGCGTACCGCTTGGCCTGCGAGCTCTCGGACCAGATCGCGGCGGTTGCCTCGGTGTCCGGCACCATGCAGCCGGAGGCCTGCCACCCATCTCACCCTGTGTCCATTCTCATGGTTCATGGCACGGCTGACACGTATGTGCCGTATGCGGGAGGTGATGGCGCGGCGACCGCGGACCATCGCATGGATGCCTCGCAGGATGCGGTGGCCGCGTTTTGGGTACGGCATAACGGATGTGTCGCCTCACCCCATGGCGGACGTCAAGGGAACGTGGAAATACTTGAGCATACTGACTGTCAGGGGACATCGGCGACCAAGCGCTATACGATCCACGGCGGCGGGCATGCGTGGCCTGGCGGGCGGCGCGGTTGGCTGTTCGGCGATCGACCAACTCATGAATTCTTGGCGATCGATGCGATCTGGGAGTTCTTCGAGCGGCACCCGAAGCCGTAAAAAGAAAATGCCCCAGCCCCGAGTCGAACGGGGGACGCGCGGTTTAGGAAACCGCTGCTCTTCCATACTGAGCTACTGGGGCGCGGTGAGCGGCAAGGCTCACTTCCTCGGCTTGCCGTTAAGTTTCGATGGTTTCTTCTGAGCAGGTGCTTCGGTCTTTGGCTTTGGAGGACTGATAGGAGTTGGCAGGTTGCCCATGGCGGCTTGTTGCGCCTCTTCTGCGGCAATCAGCACGCGGAGCTTTCGGATGGCGACCACTTCAATCTGCCGGACCCGCTCGCGGGTGATGCCGAAGTGCTTGGCGGTTTCCCCGAGCGTGCGGCTCACGCCATCGTCCAACCCGTAGCGCAGCACCAGCACCCGGCGCTCCCGCTCGCTCATCTTCTGCAGCAGCGCTTCGATGCGCTCATGCTGGAGGAAGCGCGAGATGTCCTCCTGCGGTGACTTCGCATTCTCATCCTCGAGCAAGTCGATCATTTCCGTCTCGCCCTCTTCCCCGACCGGCGTTTCCAGCGAGGTGGCTTGCGCGGCGGTGACCAGTTCTTGCAGCCGCTCGATGCGCTCGACGGGCAGACGCATCCGCCTGGCGATCTCCATCGCGGTGGGTTTGCGGCCGAGTTTTTGCGCCAGTTCCTCGGTGATCCGCTTGAACTTCGAGATCAGCTCGGTCATGTAGACCGGGATGCGGACCGTCTTGCCCTGGTTCGCAATCGCCCGCGTGATGTACTGCCGGATCCACCACGCCCCATACGTGGAGAAACGGAACCCTTTCTTTGGGTTGTATTTCACCACCGCTTTCATCAAGCCGAGGTTTCCTTCCTCCACCAAGTCCAACAATGGCACGCCCAGGTGCGAGTAGCGCTTGGCGATGTTGATGACCAGGCGCAGGTTGGAGAGCGTCATCTGTCGCTTCGCCTTCAGATCGCCCTTCTTGATCCGCGTGGCGAGATCGATCTCTTCCTTCGCAGTGAGCAATGGAATGGACTTGATGTCTTTCAAATACGAGCGGATCGGATCCATGGACACCTTAGGCGTTCTTCTCCCGCAACACAGCTTGCGCAGCCGCGAGCCGGGCGACCGGTACGCGGTACGGCGAGCACGACACGTAGTCCATGCCGACCCGGTGGCAGAACTCGATGGATGACGGCTCGCCGCCATGCTCGCCACAGATGCCGACTTTGAGGTTTTTACGGACGCTGCGGCCTCTCTGGATGCCGATGCGCACGAGCGCGCCCACGCCCTCCTGATCCAGCTTCACGAACGGGTCCGCCGGCAGGATGTTTTGCTTGAGGTAGTGCGGGAGGAACTTACCGATGTCATCCCGCGAGAACCCGAACGTCATCTGCGTGAGGTCGTTGGTCCCGAAGCTGAAGAACTCCGCTTCCTGCGCGATCGCGTCAGCCACAACCGCCGCCCGCGGTACCTCGATCATGGTACCGACGAGGTAAGCGAACGTGGTGCGGTAGCGCTCCATGGTGTGCTTGGCGACGTCATCGATCACGCGCTTGGCGATGCGGAATTCCTCGACATGGCCCACCAGCGGGATCATCACTTCCGGCACGACCTTGACCCCATCGCGCAACAGCTCGCAGGTGGCCTCAAAGATCGCCTGGGCCTGCATCTCGTTGATCTCCGGGTACGTGATGCCCAACCGGCACCCGCGATGACCAAGCATCGGGTTGAATTCATGCAGGCTGTCGACGGTCTCCTTGAGCTGACGCTGGTCGATGCCCAACTGCTTCGAAACCCGCTCCTGATCTTCCGGAGTGTTCGGGAGGAACTCATGCAGGGGCGGATCGAGCAGGCGGATCGTCACCGGCAACCCTTTCATCGCCTCGAAGATGCCGATGAAGTCCTGCCGCTGGAACGGCAGCAGCTTTGCCAGCGCCGCCTTGCGCGCCGCCACGTCCTTAGCCAGGATCATCTCGCGCACGACCGGCAGTCGCTCTTCCCCGAAGAACATGTGCTCGGTGCGGCACAGCCCGATGCCTTCCGCGCCGAAGTCGCGGGCGATCTTGGCATCCTGGGGCGTGTCCGCATTGGCGCGGATCTTGAGCCGCCGCGTCTGGTCAGCCCAGCTCAGCAGCTGCTTGAAGCTGCCGGTCAATTGCGGCTGGACCAAGGGAACCTCGCCGAGCAACACCTCCCCGGTCGAACCGTTGAGCGTGATGTACTCATGCTCCTTGACGACCAGCTCGCCCGCCTGGAAGTGGTGCTCCTCTTCTCGGACGACGATGTCGTTGCACCCGGCCACGCAGCACTTGCCCATGCCGCGGGCCACCACGGCGGCATGGCTTGTCATGCCGCCCCGGGCTGTCAAGATGCCTTGGGCCGAGGCCATGCCTTCGATGTCCTCAGGAGAGGTTTCTTCGCGGACGAGGATGACGCGCTGGGATTCTTCTTCCGTCAGCTCCACCGCCTTGTGCGCGGTGAACACGACTTTGCCGACCGCCGCTCCGGGAGAGGCGGGCAAGCCCTTCGCGATGACCTTCCCTTTCGCCTTCGGGTCGATCCCGGGATGCAGCAGCTGGTCGATCTGGGCCGGGTCGATCTTCAGCAGCGCCTGGTCGCGCTTGATCAGGCCTTCCTTGACGAAGTCGCTGACGATCGCGACCGCCGCCGAGGCGGTGCGCTTGCCGGTGCGGGCTTGGAGCATGTACAGCACGCCTTCTTCGACCGTGAACTCCAGGTCCTGGATTTCCTTGAAGTATTTCTCCAGGCGCTTGCCAATCTTATAGAGCTGATCGTAGAGTTTCGGGGACTCGGCTTTCAGCTCCGCGATCGGCTTGGGCGTGCGGATGCCGGCCACGACGTCTTCGCCCTGCGCGTTGACGAGGTACTCGCCGTAGAAGACGTTCTCCCCGGTACTCGGGTCGCGCGTGAAGCACACGCCGGTGAGCGAGCTGTTGCCCATGTTGCCGAAGACCATCGACTGCACGGTCACGGCGGTGCCCAGCGAGTGCGGGATGTTGTTCAGCCGGCGGTAGATGTTGGCCCGCTCGTTGTTCCAGGATTGGAACACGGCATTCACCGCGCCGCGCAGCTGCTCCATCGGATCTTCGGGAAAGTCGCGGCCGGTCTTCTGGCGGACCAGCTGCTTATACTCGGCGACGAGCTCCTTGAGCGCCTCGGCTTTCAACTCGGCGTCGGTCTTGACGCCCGCGCGGACTTTCTTTTTGCTGAGGACTTCTTCGAAGAGCTTGTGCTCGATCTC
>PCVX01000031.1 GCA_002796105.1 Candidatus Omnitrophica bacterium CG11_big_fil_rev_8_21_14_0_20_63_9
GGCATGGAAATCCTCCGGTAAGAACGTCAACTGGCGCCAAGTTGTGCGCCCCGCATTCAGTGATATCGGTGTAGCGCGGCACGCCGGGGAATCGCCGCTTGAGGACTTCGATGCAGTATGTGGAGATCTCGACCTGCCATGCGGTGGCGAATCCGGCCCACTCGAACCCGAGGTCGAAGCCGCCGATCCCGGTGAAGAGACTGCCATGGGTCAAGGGCCGCACCGGATCGCCCATAGGCTGCCGATCTGGATGATGCAGGCGCCGAGATAGATCAACGACCACGGCCAGTTGCCTAGTCGGAAGAAGCCGACGCTGGCGCCGGCATTGAGCATCGCCATCGTCACAATGAACCACATGGGCATTCGGACTGACCGTCTCGAGACCTGCTGGCAGACCGACTACTCAGACTCGCTCGGTTCGTCGTCCTCGCAGATCCCCGCGTCTTCCTGTCCAACCCGGGCAAGGCGCACGCCTATCGGCCGGTTCATGAGATCGACTAGGTCCGCTTGCCTCCGTGGCTTGCTAGACGATGGATGGCACGCGCAACGATATCCCCGCTCATGCCCGCAAGCTTTCATTTCGGCCATCAATTCTTCCCTTTGCCCAGCACCTCGGCCTGGTAAAGCTCTTGTGAGCACATGCTGAGCAACCATATGAACAGACTGACGTTCAGCGGCGGCGGTTCATCATAGAAGCAACCACCGAGGCCACTACACTGTCGATCGGCTGGTGCTTCTGATCGCTGCTCCATGGACGCCCCCTGATGGCTCGCTCCTTCTCCGCACACTGTTCATCGGCGATGAGCTCTTTCAGGCAGATCACGTACCAAGTGAGATCCCGACCCCCAGGCAGAAAGTCGACCTGCAGGCTCAGCCATTCCAAGCGATCCGGATGCTGCTTGGCGAATCCGACGGCGGCTCCGTAGGCCTTCCGCGTCATCCGCACAACCTCCGGCTTGGGGCGGCCGGTCTTGGTCTTGAGAGCTCGGGTGAGGTGCTGCATGAAGACGCGCAGCGTCATCTTTTCTTTTATCTGCACTCTGTATGCTGAAATCTGGAGCTGCACCTTTGCCTGGACCAGACCTTGTAACCATCCTTCGTCACCCGAACCTGTCACCTACTTGTGTAACTTCTGCCTGTAACCTTTCTGCCGCTGGTACTCGCTCTGGTACTTCGGCCAGTTCTTGATCGTGATGACGCCGTGCTTGTCGACGTCGACCATGTCGAACTCTTTGCTCGTGAACTGTTCCAACGCCTCCTGGATGACTTTCGCCGGCGCGTTGAGGATGGCCGCGAGTTGTTCGGTCGTGTAGCCGATGCCGGGAAAAGCGCACACCCGGCCGGTCACGGGTGACACTTCCGCAAGGTCGAGCAGGTCGTCCCACACACTGCGGTGCTCCGGAGTGAGCTTGCGCTTCGTGCCATTGGGATCCAGGTTCTGGCTACACCAGCTCTTCCGCCATGCCATGGCTGCTCAACTCGGGACTCGCAGCCGATGCGCTCCATGGGCCCCGCACTCCATGTCAATCCACCCCGTACGGCCAGAGGAGCAGACACTGGGTGCATCGCGTGCGGTGTGGCAGCCCCAAGCTGCCGAACGAAGCATGCCAGCACCGGTGGAACCGCCGACACCACCATCGCCGCATCATCGTTACCTCACTGCTCATGACGCACCGGGAACCCGCTTCCAACCAGGGTTCGTTCATGCTCGGCTCTGGACGCGCTGCCGCCTCAGCAGGCGTCTCCGCAATTGCCTGACGACTTCGGCGATCTCCGGCTCGCTCAAGATCGGCAGCTCCATCGCTCCCGGACGGTCCGCGACGAACAGGGCGGTCAGCTCGCCTGGACTGTGCTCGGACGGGCCGAGTGCGAGAGAAGGGGTGTGTTTGCCTTCGGCCAGCCTTGACGCGCTCATATTATATCAACCATGATTGATACATTTATGGGGCAAAAAAATACCTGGGCTTCACGCGCAACGCATGGCTCAACAGGTAGAGCGAGCGTGGGGTCGGCCGGTGCTTGCCGGTTTCCCACCCGTGGATCGAAGCGACGTTGCGACGGATCAGCATGGCCACCTGCTCCAGCGACAAGCCCAGCTCCAGCCGCCGCTGGTAGATCCGCTGCCCGTTGAACCGATCCTTCTGGATGACCGTCGGGGTTTCCATCTCACCTGGGAGTTTACTGGAATCAACCATAATTTGTCAATAAATATCCTTTGAGAAATTTTAACAGCCACGTTAGCATGGAACTCCGATGGTCATCGCTCCCGAAATCGGTCAATTTCTCCGGAAGGCCCGTGCCGATCTGAAACAAGAGAACGTCGCCCAGATGGTCGGCTGCACCACCTCCTACATCAACCGCCTCGAAACGGGCAAGACGATTCCCTCGCCCCAAATGGCCATGAAGCTGGAGCGTGCGCTCAAGCTCAAACAAGGCGAGCTGCTGCATAAAGTCCTCGAAGCCAAGCTTCAGAAGCGCTCTGCGCGAGTCCTCCAAGAGTTCCGAGACATGGGCATTGAGGTACCCGAGCGGCCGGCGGCCGGGGCCGAAGAGGCTATCTGGGCCATCCTCAGAAAGTTAGGGTTCACCCCGGATGACCTGAACAAGCTCAGCGAAGAAGACTGGGAGACCGTGCGGAGCGTGGTCGCCCCCCTCATCCAGAAGCTGCTCGAGCGAAAGGCCAAGGTCGGCAATAAAGCTCCCGCCGAGAAGGGCAAGACGGTCTTCATCGTGGAGGATGAGATCAAGATCTGCCACCTGGTGGCCGGTGCGCTGCGCGACCGGGGATTCCAGGTCGACTACGCCTTCAACGGAAAATCCGCCCTGGGTCTGCTGCTGAAGCGGGGGGAAAAGCCGGACCTCATCCTTTTGGACCTGCACATGCCTTTGATGGGCGGATTGGAGTTCCTCAGAAAACTGCGCAAGATCAACACCCACTCCAAGGTCATCGTGGTGACGGCGCATGCCCAAGATATCGTGGACCTCCACGCCATGGACCTCAGCATCGAAGGGTACTTCGAGAAGCCATTCGACGTGCAGGAGTTGCTGAAAAAAGTGGAGGAACTGTTCAAATGACCGTGAAACGCTACGCCAGAACGGAGCGGCGGAAAGGGTTCCGAAAATCGCTCGCCTTCGGCACCGATATCGTTCAGATCAACACGATCTCTCTGAAGCGCAAGTGGGACGATGAGGTCGGGGTCAACATCGGTCCGAACGGCTTTTGCTGCTGCTCGACGAAGCAGCTGCCCGCCGGGGCGAGTGTGATCTGCCTGATCCTGTTCCGTCCGCCGAACGACCGGCAGGTCGTCGAGGCGGACGCTAAGCTGGTCTGGCAGAAGTCGCGCAAAGTCGAGGGTGAGCAACTGTGGTATCACGGCTTCGAGTTCACCAAGGTGAACTCCCCGCATCGGAAGTTGATCGATCAGGCGTTGAAGGAGCCCGAGGAAGCCCTTGCCGCGACATGACGGTCCACCCAACCTGCGACGAGTCACGATGGAGGCGCATCCGAAATCTGCACTCCGCTTGACCGCCGCTCAGGATCTGACGGGGAAAATCGCGATCACCGAGCGGATCCGGAGTCCGATCACCCAGAGCCTCCACCTCCGCGTTTCGTTCATCTACCGGTTCGTTAAGCCGACAGTCCCTCCGTTGCCATGACCGAGAAGACCTCTCAAAAATGCGCCATCTATTGCCGCTACTCATCGGAGCAGCAGCGCGACTCGATGTCCATTGAGGCGCAGCGCCGCGGCTGTACGGAGTTCGCCGAGAAGCAAGGCTGGAAGGTCCACAAAATCTACGTCGACGAGGCGAGGTCTGGCACCTCCGACCAGCGGGATGCCTTCCAGACCATGATCGCCGAAGCCACCGGCAAGCACCTGCCGTTTCAGAGGATCCTGGTCCACAAGCTCGACCGCTTCGCCCGCAACCGCTACGACTCCGTCAAGTACAAGCACATCCTCCGGCGCAAAGGCGTCCGCGTCGTCTCCGCGACGCAGCCCATCCTGGGCTCCGGCGATCCGACCGAGGTCCTGCTCGAGGCCATGTTGGAAGGGATGGACGAGTTCTACAGCCTCAACCTCTCACGGGAGAGCCTCAAGGGCATGGCGGAGAATGCCCGGCACGGCTGGTGGAACGGTGGCTTCGCGCCGTTCGGCTACAAGTTCGTGTCCATCCAGACGGAAAAAGGCCCGAAGCGCAAGCTCGCCATCGAAGAATCCGAAGCCAAGATCGTACGCCGGATCTTCTCGATGTATGTCAAAGGCACCGGGGCCAATGCCATCCGCCATCGCCTCAACACCGAGGGCGTGAAGTACCGCGGCGGATACGCCTTCAGCCGAAATCTCGTGCTGGGAATCCTGCGCAACGAGAAATACTGCGGGGATGCGACGTTCGGCAAGCGGCTCAACAAGCGCCAACGACCCATCGATTGGAAGCTCGAACCGATCACCGTCAAGGATGCCCATGAGGCCATCGTGGATCGCAAGACGTGGAACCGCGTACAGGAACTCTTGGAAGGCCGGCAACGCACCGCGAAGCATCCGCGCGCCGTCGCCAGCGACTACCTGTTCTCCGGCTTGATGGAGTGCCTGCTCTGCGGGGCCAGTTTCGTCGGCTACGCCGCGCATGGCTCAGGCGGCCGGTATCGCTATTACCGATGCAATACACAGGTCAGCAAAGGCGTGAAGGCCTGCACCCAGCGCACCCTCAATGCGGATGACGTGGAGCGGGTCTTCTTGGAGAAGCTCAAGACGCGGCTCACGAGCGAGCAGGCGCTCACCGATATGGTGCGGGGGCACAACGAAGCGCTGAAAGAAGCGCAGGCTCAGCGCGGCAGACAGCTACCGGCTCTCGAGCGGGAGATCGTGACGATCGAACGCAAGCAGCGCCGACTGTTCGAAGCCATCGAAGATGAAGAGACGGGACTGAGCAAGCGGGATGTCGCGCCGCGGCTCAGAGAGCTGGCTGATTTGAAAGCTCAGAAGGAACTGGAACGCGACGACCTCAAGGTCCAACTGGCCGCGAAGCCGATCACGCTGTCGAAGCAGACGATCAAGGAGTGGGTGGAGTTCTTCGAGGCGCTCTTCGCGGACGCGTCCGCGCTGGCCCGGAAGGCGTTCGTACAGTCGCTGGTCGTCTCCGTGAAGATCGACGACCGCTATGCCAACCTCTCATACAACCCGGCCCTCACTACCGAGCGGGACCGCATCGACCTCCGCGACCCTCCAAGCGGCGGCCCTGGTGGTTCCGGTGGATCGGGACCGCCGCCTGGAGGCAGCGGGAGGTTCGGACAAATTAAAAATGGCTCCCCTGGTTGGACGAGTTCCTCAACTGGTGCCTAGACACGCAGGAGAACGCCAAGCATCAGCTTCAGTTTCAAGGAACCTTGACTTGAGGTTGCTTCTTGCTCTGTAACTGTTGCTCCAAAGCTTGGTTCTTCTGCTCTAATTCTATTTTCTCTCGTTTCAAACTGCCATTCTCTTTATACAAATTTAAGGGATCGTTTGCGACGAGGAAAAAAGCCGAGAGAGCTACCGCCATGATTATCGCCGACGTTTGAATTAAAAGGACTGTCCTGGTCGTGTAAAGCTCTAAATATTGATTCTTGAGCTTCATGATACTTTGGTGCCAGCTATTGATTGATTCCGACGTTGCTTTTGCCACACCAATCATGTTGTCAACTATGAGTTGGAACGGTTCGGTGGTCACCGTGTACTCAGGTGGCATGGTGTAAAAGACCTCTTGCGTTTTGGTATTCGTAATAATTGGGTATCCGTTTATTTTGAATAGCAGTAGTCTGTTCTTAATAACGAGAAAAGACGAACAATGGAGATTTAACTCGTTGATAAATAACCCTAGTTGCTTTACGTTCTCAATGGTGGAGTATTTTCGTAGAAGACTATCCAGCTCTCCAATTCCCTCTCGCTGTACTTGGTCTTTAATCTGATCATAAAACGCATCTGCTAGAACTGACTCATCAGGAGATACAGGAATTGCTTTTGGGTTGATTACGGTTTTCAAACTTCCTATGAACTCTGGTGATCCCTTCTGAAGATCACACAACTCGATTATTTGTGAAAAATACTTTTTGAGAACTTCGACTCTGGCCTTCATTTCCGGAATGAATTGCTCTCGCTCGTAATCTGTCAAATGCTTCCTATCATTTAGGAGAAGATTATATCGCCTCTTATCTAATTGAGATTTAATTGTCCGAAGAAGCTTACTCATGCACAATGTGTCTCTTGATTATTCTTCGCTGAAATAGTCCGTATCAATTTTCTTGACGTAATAGGTACCGACGACGGTTACACCGAGGTCGTGCTGAATCATCAGCCGGACTAGCTCCTTGCCGTTGATAAGAACGATCTTACTATCAATACTCGTAGCGTAATGCTTAGCATCAGGGGAAAAATCTGCTGTCGTGATAAATATGCCCTTTCTCGCTCGTTGTCCCTGCAGAGCACCGGCGAACTTCTGTATTTCTGGTCGCCCCACGTTGCCTTCCCACTGTTTTGCCTGTATGTAGACGGCATCTAGACCTAGTGGGTCTTCTTTGATGATCCCATCAATACCGCCG
>PCVX01000083.1:0-28981 GCA_002796105.1 Candidatus Omnitrophica bacterium CG11_big_fil_rev_8_21_14_0_20_63_9
GAGGAGCTCGTCGCCCAGCTGCAGCAGGTGGCTGAGGCCACGCCCAAGGGCCAGTTCCACCAGCTGCTGCGGCGGTATGTGCCGGTGTATGGCGTGAATGGCGACGTTGAGGTGGGACGAGAGCCGCAGCTTGAGCGCGATATCCGGGAGCAGCTCAACACCGAGTTGGAAGCGACAGAGATCGACCTGACACAGCTTGAGCGGCAGGAAGTGCGGCAGCTTGAAGTCGGCGGCGAATTTCTTGACCGGATCGAAGTCCGCTTCCAAGCCATTATCACGCTGACAACTGAGTTGCGCGGCCGTGGATTGTCTGTGGAGGCCAAGCTGTCTCTCTTCTTGAACCGCAATGCAGCACGATTGTTGTTGTTTGATGCTGAGCGCCCAGACAATGCAACGTACCAGACTCTTGTAACGCTCATGCAACAGCCTGCAGCAGCGCTGGCGCAAGCGCAGTCACCCGATACCACGGATGAGCGCGGGCCGCGTGGTCCGCCGAAGAAGGGGCCGGCCCTCGAACACGGCTGGGTCATCGCCAACCACATCCTCGTCGCCTTCCATGCCGCCTTCATCGGCTCGGTCGTCTCACTCCCCGCCGGCGAGTCCTTCACCCGCGGGGAAGTCCTGCAGTTCATGTTCTTCCACCTCGAAACGCTCCTCTCGGTCGCCTTCGTGCTGGCGACCTTCCACATCGCGGTCTGGTGGCATGAGCGCGGCCACTACTGGGAGGCGGTGCGCCAGCGCACCTTGCGCAGCGATCTGCTCACCGACGCCCTGGCGCACCAGCGAGGGCTGGGCCGGCTGTGGTGGGAGGCGCGCATGTTCGCCCTGGCCTCCAGCGGCCGCTTCCCCGGGATCCAGCGCGTCGGGCTGAACTACTACGTCTTGACCCCCGCGAACCTCGCGGTCGAAGCCGCCGGGCCGCGGGCGAGCGGCCGGCTGGCGATGGTCTTGCTGCCCCTGGCGAGCCTGGGCCTGGGCTTGGGGCTCGGCTTCGATTCGGAGCTGACGGTCTACGCCGCCCGCTCGATTCTGGGCATCAGCCTCGTCGCCCTGCTGGATCGGCTCATGGCCGATCCGGGCAAGTACCGCGAGTTCCGCGACCGGGAGCGCAAGGCCGCTGAGGCCCGGGCGCAACTGGCCGCCCAACCCGCCGCCGGCTCCTGGGAGGCGCAAGCCCCCGCGGTGAAAGCCCGCATGCGCACCACCCGCTTGCAGGAAGCGCAGCGGCCCGATGGCACCTGGTTGCGCGCGCCCTGGGGCTTCCGCAACTCCGCCATGGGGGGCCGCCACACCGAGAAGCAATACCCCGAGAGCAACATCTCCATGCAGGAAGGGATGTTCATCCCGCTCTCGGCTACGAGCCAGGAAGAAGCGCAAGAGATGACCGTCGCCTTGCAGGCCCGCCTGAAAGAAATCATCGAATCCGCGGAAGGGGCCCGCGTCATGGGCATCGGGCTCGAAGGCGGCCTCGCCCCCTACATCGAGCCCAAGGCCGGGGAAGTGCCCGAGCTGCGCATGTGGCGCATGATGAAGCAGGCGATCGAAGACTTGGGCTATCAGCCGGGCCGCGACGTCGTCATCGCGCTCGATCCGGCCACGAGCGAGCTGGAGGACGCGTACCGCCACCACGCCAACCAGCCCGAGGCGATCGGCCAGTACCTGTTCTGGCGCAGCAAAGACCAGACGATCATGAGCCGCGAGCAGCTCCTGGAGCTCTACGAGCAAGCCCTCACGGAAGGCATCCCGATCATCTCCATTGAAGACGCCTTCAGCGAGAACGACTGGGACGGCTGGACGCTTCTGCAGAAGCTCCAAGCTCGGCTGTGGCGCATCGGCGATGACCTCGTGACCACCAACGACTTCTGGGTCGAGAAGGCCGCCGACTCCGGCGCGATCGACGCCTTGCTCGTCAAAGCCAACCAGATCGGCACGCTCTCCGAGACGGTGCTGGCCATGCTCACGGCGCTGGGCAAGCGCGTGGAGCTGGTCGTCTCGCACCGCTCGCAGTCCCCGAATGATGATATGGAAGCCCAGCTCGCGCTGGCCTTCTTCGCCATGGGCCTGAAAGCGGGCGGGGGGGCGAACACCGAGCGCTTAGTGAAGTACCAGACGATCACCAAGCTCATGCGCGAGACCCTCCAGGCGCGCGCCGCCACCGGCGAAGCGGTGCCGGTGAACGTCGAGGATGAGGCGGCCTTGCAGCGGCTGGTTGAGCAGCTCGTCATCACCCGCGTCACCGCGTATGAAGAGCCCACGAACTCCGGCATCCCGACGGTGGGCGTGAAGCTCAGCGTGGGCCTCGCCGGCAGCGCCCAGTTCGCCAGCCTCTTGAGCTTCACCGGCTCCACCCCGCTGGGCACCTCGGCGGGCACGCGCGAGGCGATCCACCTCATCGACAGCATGATCGAACCGGGCGCGCTCACGCAGCAGCACGCCGAGCTCTTCGACGCGCAGGCCGACGGCACCTTCCGCTTCAAGAAGGACGTCACCGCCCAGGCCGTGGCGGCGAAGAATGATCCGGCGCTCACCGCCCGCTTCGCGGCCATCCAGCGCTACGGCGGCAAAGGCGTGCAGCAGGCGGTCCACTACGTGGAGACGGTCTTCGCGCCCCAGCTCGTGGGCAAGTCCGCGGCGGACTTGGGCAGCCTCGTCGACATCGACCGGCAGCTGCTGGCCCTGGAAGTCGAGGCCGCGCGCGCCCAGGGGCGGGACGTCAGCGATCCCATCTACGTCGCCCAGCGCAAGGCGACCCTCGGGATGAACGGCATCCTCTCGCTCTCCCTCGCCTTGGGCCGCTACCAGGCGGCGGTGCAGGGCCAGGATCTGTGGGAGCCGATCCGCCGCTTGGGCGTGGAGACAATGGCCAAGGTCATCGCCGCGCACCAAGGCACCCCAGAGGCCTGGCAGATCCTGACGACGCAATCATGGGAGGAGCTCGTCGCCCAGCTGCAGCAGGTGGCTGAGGCCACGCCCAAGGGCCAGTTCCACCAGCTGCTGCGGCGGTATGTGCCGGTGTATGGGGATATGGTGTCGCCATCCACCCCAGCTCCTGACACAACAGAGGAAGGCGCATCGCCAACTACGCCGATGCACAGCCTGCTCGCGCTGCCGTTTGTGGGTGCCGAATCTTTCATGCCGGATGGGTTCGGCGCCTGGCTCTTCGCGGCGGCCGCGGCACTGGTGATCTTCGGCATTATGCGCTCCTCCGCTGCGGCGCTGCGCAAGCACGTCGCCGAGGTGATCTGGAAGCAAGCACCCGGCGAGCGGCAAGGCGGCCATTGGTTTGTGATGTATGAAAGCGAAGATATGCCTGGCGTTATCGTGAAGTTGCTGCGAGGCGGCTGGGAGACCCAGGGTCTTGTCGAGAATTATGAGCGCCTCGCAGTCAGCATCGGCGGATTGGCCGCCCCGTACCTGGTGCTGAAGAATCAGACCGTTCGTATCCAAGGGCCGGCTGGCAAACCGTTGAGTCGGACGCGGACCGGGGTGCTGCAGCAACAAGTCGCGCCGCTGATCCCGCTCCTGACCCGGATGAAAGCGGCTGGAGAGCTGGAAACCGCCGAGGGCCGAGCGCGCGTGGAATCGCTGCTCGAGCAGATCTACGACCAAGAAGGCCTGGTCTGGCAGCTCTATGAGCGTGGCCTCGCTGATAAAGACTCGCAGCATCCGATTCTTCAGAACATTGGGGTGACTGCTACAGGCCAGGCGCTCTTCTTTGATCTCAGCCACATTACTCAGACCGAACCTACTGTCAGGCCAAACATGTTCGTGACCACGGAGCTCAAGGCGACACTGACGCGGATTCATCCGTGGGTTGCGGAGCGTTACGAGCATCATGCGGGCGCCATCGCCCAGCGTCTTGGTCAGCCGGGCGGGCCGATGTGGAACAGCAAGCCCGGTGTGCCGGTCCGCCTGGAAGGCCAGGGGCCGACGCAGACCTACGCGGTCATGCCGGGTGACATCGCCGCGCTGGCCGCGTTCCTGGGCGCTGCACCGTTTGATGGCTTCTGGAGTGTGGTGGTCGCGCTGCTGGCGTTTGGGATCGCGGCGATCTGGCCGCAGAGACGCGTGCTGAGCCCGCTGGAAGAGACGGCGGCGGTTGAGCGATGGGAAGGCATTCGGCACGACCTGCTGGCGCAGCTGAGCAATATCGTCTCGTCCATCGATGTGCTGGGAGATTCGGATACGACGGCTTATAGGATGGAAGTTCAGCAGCTAATGACCACCGAAGGTCGCCAGGTCATCCGGGCTGAGACGCCGGAGCAGGGCGCTGCGCTGCTGGCTGCACTCCTGCCGAAGATCGATGACTTGCATCAGCGTCTGGAAGCGGATTGGAGCCTGATTCGCCAGGCGGAGCCTTCCGCGCTGAGCGGGCAATTGGATGGCATCGTGACTGTGAATCTGAGCAAGGCGCGCCGCTTGCTGGATGCCGTCCTTGAGCGCCCGGAGCCTGAGCGCATCGAAAGCCTTTCCAGCATCATCGACCTCGGGCGCCAAAGCGCGGTCGTGATGGCGGAAGAGCTTCAGGTCGACATGGCCGAGATGCCGGCGATTGTCGCCAGGGGGCTGGAGCTTGAGCGCGTCTTCACGAATCTGTTCATTAATGCCCGGCAGGCAGGCGCGACAAAGACCTCTGTCACCGTGCGGCCGGCGCTGTCGGGGAACGGAAACGGCGCGCGCATCATCGTTGCTGACAATGCGGGCGGCCTGCCACAGGACGTGTTGGAGAAGGTGCAGCGGGGCGAGCGGGTCACGTCCGGCAAGCTGTCGGGCAGCGGCATCGGGTTGCTGATCTCGCGGCAATTTATCGAAGACGCCGGCGGGACGTTCCATGTGGAGAACGGCCCGGAGGGCGCCATCTTCACCATCTGGCTGCCTGCCCTGAGCGCAGTCGAAGGGCCGGCGGCCCCGACGAGTGGCACCCTCCGTGCGGTCACCCCATTGCCGCTCTTTAGTATTCCGCTGCTGACGGGAATCGACTTCAGCGAGCTGTGGTCCGGATTCTGGAACAGCGGGCTGCCGGTGACGCTCAGCTTGGTGCTCGGAACGCTTCTGTTCGTGTGGGGGATTCAGCGATTCCAAACATGGTCCGACCGCTGGAGCGCCGCCCAGGAATCCTTCTATGCGTTGGATCTGGAGCAGCGCGTGCAACGTGTCGCGGATGAGCTGGATTCGTTGCTGCGCGAGTTCAACAGCCACCGCATTGCTCTGGATGATCCGCTGCGGCAAACGCCGGTCGATCAGGAGCTAGATAAGCTCGTCGCCGTCTTCGAAGCCGCCGCGCGGCACCGGCTCGGCCTGAACGGGCAGGGCGCGGAGCAAGCCTACCGCTTGGAGATGGCCGCCCATGTGTTGACGCGATTTGCCTTCCTGAAGGATCTGAACTTCATCGTCGAGTCGCGTGAGGAAGCGCTGGACGATCCAACCTTGCGCGCCTTCGTGCTCCACCGGCTTCAGCCGTCAAGCGATCGCGACCTGGTGCAGACCGACCGGGGCGACGTCCGCGTGCGCTGGATTGAGCGGCAAGTCACGCCCGAAGAGGACAGCGTCGCGCCCCAGCGGCTGGGATGGAACTCGGTGCTTGACGATGAGGTCATCGTCAACTTCCCGCTGGTGCAGAGTACTGACGCGCGGCGCATCGCACCGCTGATGGCGAAGCAGCTCGAGCCGGTCTCAGTTCGGATGGCCGGCACGCCCGATGATGTGGAGACGTTGTTTGACGATCTGGTTCAGCTGGCGGACTTCTTTGGCCAGCAAGGTTTGCAGGATTTGACGGACGGCCAACGGCTCGAAGAGCAGTCGACCGGCGTCATTGTCCATGAGACAGAGCATGAGCGCCGCCGCCGCATCCTGCTCTCACGTCCGGTGAAGAACCAGCATGAGGGATCTGAAGAGCAATTGGCGTATCTGCAGCAAATGCGCTCGCGGTTCGTCGAGCCGCTGCACGTGCTGGGCCATGTCATCCGGCTGGCGGTCGGCGAGCTGCAGACGGACCAGCGGCGGTACGCGTGGGACATCCTGGCGAAGCTGACGGCGGTTCCATCCGGCGACCGCGGGGCCGTGGTGCAGCGGCTGCAGGAGTGGGCGGTCTTGTTGCAGTCCGGCGATGTCTCGAAGGAGGAGGCGCGACAGCGGCTGCGTCGCCAAGCCGATCAGGCGTTCCGGCAGGCTGCATCGGCTTGGGCCGCTGAGCATGCCCGCAAACTGGAGCGGCAGCCGAGCGGTTTGAGACGCGTGTGGGCCATCGCCACGATGGCGCTGGGGCCGCTCGTCGTCTCTTTTGATGGCAGGGACAGCAACAAACTCGAGCTCAAGAACCGCGTGGCAATTCCCGCGATCTTTCGCCGTCAGCCGCAGCCGCTTGACCCGGCGATCCGGATCGAGGCTATTTCGCGCGTGGTGGGTGACAAGACCGTTCATATCCTTCGGGTCTATCCGCAACAGGCGTGGGATGCGCATGTGGCGCGACTGACTAGACGCCTGGCTCGTGGGGAAATCAGCCAAGACGTCTTTGATCATTTGAGTCATGCCGGTCGCCCCGCCACCATCGAGACTACGAGCAGGCAAAGCCGCATCAATATCGGCTCGTTCCTCGGTCCGGAGTTTCGATTTGCCGAGCATATGAGCGCTGAGCGCGGCTTGATGTTCGTCGGCCTTGGCCAGACGTTCGAGATCTGGCCTAATGCCCAGTTGTACTCGGACTACGAAGCGGCGCTGCGGCAGCAGGCTGGGCCTGAGACGCTGCGCGCGGTGCTGCCGCTGGCGTTCCTCGGCCTGGATTCTATGTGGACCGCGGTGGGGCTGCCGATCATCCTGGCCACGGTCGTCATGATGACCGGCGTGATCTTCTTCCTCTATGGCTGGATGCGCCTGGGTCGGTTCGACCGGGCGTCCGCAGGCGCGCAGCGCGCGGCGATGCTCGCCGGTGCCGGGATGTTCGCCGCCGGGTTGCTCACCATGATCGGCGTGTACCCGGCGCTGCTGCAGGATGCGGCTCCCATGATTCCGCTGTTCGCGCTGCCGCCGATGATGCTCAGCACGCGCCAAGCGGCGGCCACGCCCACCGTAAAGGTTGAAATTGCCGCCGTACAAGATACTGCGGATCAATTCGACGTGACGATCTCTGCCGCGCATGACCGGCAAGGGTTGCTGTTCGACGTGGCGCGCAAGCTGCACGCGCTGCACTTCAACATCGAGTCGCTGGCCTCGCCGAACTTCATCCGGGGCGCGGTCATCACGCTGCGGGTCCGGCAGACGCAACGGGAGAGCACCGTGCAGGAGTTGCAAACCCTGCTGGAGTCCATCCCGGATGTGCCCCGGCGCGGAGTCGTGCTGACGATTCGGCACACGCAGCCGCTCTTCATGAACACCCAGTTCCAGGAGCAGCTGATGCAGGTGCGCGACTTGCTGCGCCAGTGGCATCCGGAGAACCCGGTTCCGTTCAAGATCTGGCCCGAAGTATCGGATCGAAGCGGGACGGAAGGCGGTGAGTGGAGCGTGGATGTGGCCTTCAGCGCGACACCGGAAGAAATCGCGATGGTCAGCGGGCTGTTCGAGCAGGCCGGCGTTTCGGTGAAGCCTGCGAAGATGGAAACCGTCGCCCGCACGCTGAATGTCACGCTCGCGAACAAGCCAGGCCAATTGCGCCTCATGTTGGACGCGCTGGCCCGCTTCGATGTGCTGGCGACGATCCGCTCCATCCAGACGGATGGCGCGAACATCTCATGGACATTTGAGACCGACGCGCGCTGGGCTGACCAGTGGTATGCGGCCGAGCTGGGCAAAGAGAGCCGGAAGGTCGCGTCGGAGGCCGGCCAGCGCGAAAGCATCTGGAGCAAGCTCAATGTAGGCACCGTCCCGGCGCACCCCGAATGGCAGTATGTCTGGGAGGACGGTGTAGCGCCCGGAATGCAGCGCATCATCACCGAGCTTGGCATGACCGATTATTTCCTTGAGGCGTTCGCCAAGATCGCCAATGTCCGCTTGGAGCCTGGAGCGAGGTTGCGCATCCGCTATGTGCCGCATAGCGAGCTGTCGCGGTACAAGTGGGTCTTCCGGGTGGAGGATGCGGCCTCAGGGCAAGCGATCGCGCTGAAGATCGGCAAGCCGGAGTATGACATGCTGGCGGAGGATGGCATGGGCCACCGCATTTTGGAGGACTATCCCACGCGCCGGAGGCTGTCCAAGCTCCATCCGGCGGTCGGGCCCTCCAGACAGCTGCGGCTGGCGAAGGCCATCACGCTGAGGAATCCGGAAGGTCTGGAGTTTCCGATGTCGGAGATCTGGGTGCTGTCCAACGCGTTCGTCGAAGGCGGCGACTTGATGGACGCGTTGGATCATGAAGGCGGGCTGCTTGAGCGCGATGAAATCACCCAGGCCGAGTATGACGTGTTTGAGAGCGCAGTCTTGCGGCTGGCGGTCGCGACCTACATCCGCATGTGGCGCGTCCTCGGTGGCCGTATGATCGTCGATCCACATCTCTCGAACGTCATGCCCAGCGACATGCTGCCCGCTCGAGTGACCGTCTACCGCAAGGGCCGGCTTAAAGGATTCCAGCGAGTGCACCGCCGGCCGGATATGCTAGCCTATGTCAAAGCACAGGTGATCGATGTCGACTTGTTGACGCCCACCCCGGTCCAGGCCGGAACGGTCTTGGACCTGCTGATCGACAATTTGAGAGTCGATGATGCGACGGTGGTTTTTGACGGCGTGCTGGACTCGTATCCGCCCACGGCTGCCGGATTGGCGCGAGGGATCGAAACGTTGGAAGAGATGGCGCGCAGCCTCCGTAGCATCCGGTTGATGGTTGAGGCTCGCTTGGACCAGCAGCGGCGCCGCACTGACCGCGAGGAAATTGAGAAAACAACCGCCATCCTCGAACGCTTGCGCCGGACCGCGCGTCAACTGGAGCATTACCTCAAGGGGATTGAAATCGGCGGCCAGCTGGAGGAGGTCATCCGCAGGAGCCCGGCGCGAAACATTATCACGAATCTTCAGGCTCACGGTCGCGGCTTGCGGGTCGATGCGCCCTTGAAGCTGCGGCTGCGCCGGCATCTTCAGGCGTTAATGGTGGCTGACCTGACGGTGCGGCAGGCCGCGATCACGGAGCTTGCGAGGATCTATCACCTCAGCCCGAACACGGAGTCTTCGCTCACCAAGGCGGTGCAGATGGCAACGACACCGCCACCCGCACCGGAAAGCCCGACAGCACCGGCATCCATGCCGGCCATGTTCGATCTCTCCTGGCTTGGGAGCATTTTCAGCCTGCCGTGGATGGCGCGTTCGGCGGCAGGGTATGCTTCCGAAGGTTTGGAGCCCATGACGTGGGCTGAGACGCTGTACTGGGCGACGCGGCCTGATGTGCTGCCGATCACGCTGACATTTACCAGTATTGCGATCGCGCTCGTCGGCCTCATTATCTACATTTTTTGGGATGGCCTGGCGCCCAAGCCGACGTGGGGCGAGATGGTGCGGCTCGTCACGCGGCGCATGCCGGAGATCGAGCGGGAGCTACGGGCCTCTTCCGGCGTCCTGGATGCGAATGAGATGGGCCAGCGGGTCGCGGAAGTCGTCGTGGCCGAAGCGCGGGCGAAGTATGGGGACGGGGCAAATCGGTGGTTGCACCGGTTGTGGGCCATGGCAGGCCGGGCGTATCAGGAGCCGCGTTTGGCCCGGTCGCTTTCCAGTGAGTACATGCCGTATGTAGTCAACCTGCACAATGTCTTGGATCAGGCGGTGGCGGGTATGGGCAAGGAGGCGGAAGGTGGGCAGGATCCTGTGGTTGGCCGTCCGTCGGCCGCCTGGTGGTTCCTCGTGCACCAGATCGGCCAGCCGCTGATGCGCGTGCTGCGCACCCACTCGCCCATGCTGGAGCAGCTTGCGCAGGCACGGGCCAGCCGCCAGACCCCGGGGCTGCGCATCCGCATCAGCGAAGCTGCGCATCGGGCGGTCAGGGCGTACGGGCTGCGGATCGACGATCAAACGCTGTACGTGTTGGATCTGTTCGTCACTGGTCAAATCAATGGCACGGTGCTGCGCCAGAGCCTGGCCAAACGGGAGTTTCCTGAACAGGCCTCTGAGCTGCTGGCGACTGCCATGGAACCGCTGCGCGAACAGGAAGCTGCCGCGCGTGCTCAGCGGCCGCGCCCGATCCGAGACGCCCTGATGATCGGCGGCATGATCGTGGCCACGATGGCTGTTGCAGTTGCTGTGGTTTGGGCGGCCATCGCGTGGATGAGCAGCGGCACGGCTGAGCCGGCTGTGCAAATCGGTGCCGGGATGTCGGCGATGGTGGCTGGGATGATTCGGAGACCAGCGCCTGAGCCTGTGCGTGCTGCGCGTCGGGAGCTTCGCGAGCGCGTGCGCGTGGCCCGAGACGCACTGGCCGCTTATCGGTATCACTACCCCATCTTGCGCGAGCAGCTCCAGCGGCTCTTGCAGGACCCTTGGCCTTCCCCCTCATCCAATGAGGAGCGTGCTGCCCGCACGCCTCCACGCACGGGGGCCTACGCGCGCTGGGAGCGTTCCCAGGATCGGGTTATGGAGGTTGCGAAACTTTACCGCGAAGCCTACACGCGCGCCACATCCCGGACGCCGCGCGAGGCGCGTGCGTTCGTGTTTGGCCTCGGCGGCCTGACCGGCGGCACGCTGCTGGATAGCTCGGCGGCGCTGTGGCTGCTGCCATTGGCAATAACTCCCTTCTTAGTCGTTGTGGCCAAGGGGTGGGTAGACCTTGTCACCATGTTGGCGCAGCTGTTTTCTCGCCTTCCGCAGCGATATCCGACAGATGGGTGGCAGCGATTGACCAAGCATGAGATTGATGGTCGTGAATTTTACGTTATGTCTGGTCAACACCATTCCTTGCAGGGTGTTGCGATGATTCAGAACACTATCGCCCCGCTGGTGTCACAACATCCAGAGGAGTGGCTCTTTCTCATTGAAGGCATGATCGCTCCGGAACGTGTGGCCGATGCCGCTCCCGAATCTGCGTTCGCAACGGCCATTGCAAAATCGTTGGACATTCCGATTGCGGATCCCGTGATCAATCACCTTCAGCCCGCCGTCATCGCTTCTCTTGTCAAAGAAGGTGTTTCTCGGGAGGATGTCTATGGCGTCGTGGCTCTTAACCTCATCCAAGAGATGAGCCATATCGCGCCTCCTCCAGTTCTCATGGAGTCCCTCGCAAGAGAATGGAATATGACGCCAGAAGATGTGAGCCGGCTACTGGATAGGCTCTCACAGGTTGCGCGGGAGCGTGGTGGTCATTGGCTCTACGAGTTCAGCGAAGACATCCATCAAAGGGTTGTCCGTGCTGCAAATGAGTTCAGCCAAAGCCGCCTCCAGAATCTGCTTGATGCTTATCCTGAGAAAAAGCGTGTTTTCATTGTCATCGGGGATGCCCACCAAGAGATCGTTCCAGGGTTACCGACCGCGACTCCCTTTGGCGCGCACGCATTCGTGCCAGGGCTGGTTGGCCTCGCCGGCGGCACGCTGCTGGATAGCTCGGCGGCGCTGTGGCTGCTGCCGCTGCTGATCTTCGCCGCGATTATGGCGCCCATGGCCCGGCGCCTGGTCAGGCGCGATGCTCAGCAAGAGTTCCGGGACCGGATGGTCAACAATGTCCTGCAGCCGGTCGTGCAGCAGGCGGTCGCGGACGGGGCCACGACAGTCTATCTTGAGACTTGGCTGCCGTTCATCAGCCGGAAGCTCAGCGAGTATCTGCAAGGGGTGGATGAGCAGAATCCGAGCGTGCTGAGATACCAGCTTAGCACGGTACAGCCACGGCCGATCCTCGACCCTGAGGCATGGAACCGCCTCCTGGACGACACCATGGCCAAGATCGAACAGCTGAAGCAGATCCGTCCGGCCCCCGCCTACACGCGCCGCAGCGTGTTGAGCCTGCTGGCCGGCCTGCTTGCCTCGCCGGTGTTGCTGCGCGGCCGCGCGCTGGCGCAGTCACAGCCGCCGAGCGCTTCGGCGCCCTCCGTCAGCTCCATCGACAACGGTATCGATCAGGGCGGCCGGACGGTCGTGGTGACGCTTGGCACCAGCCGCGATGCGCTGCTGGCCCAAGGCGTGACCTCGCTGGTCGTCCGTGTCATTCAGCCAGATGACCGAGGGCAATTCCCGACATCGAATAGTGTGACGGAGTTCAATATTGATGTTGCCCAGCAGGTGGATCGTCAAGGGCGCTTTGATGTGACGCTCCCGTTAACCTACATCCGCAACGGACAAGAAGTCCCGCTGCAGGTGGGCGATCGTATGGGTGTCGCGGTCGCTGTCGGTCGTCGCCCATCGCAAGAGGAGTTGGAGGAGCTGCCTGAGGATGAGCGGCTGTTTGCCGGGGTTGAAAGTCAATTCAGTCGCCCAATCATCGTCACGATCAATCGGCTTGACTCGCCGTTCAATACTCCGCCGCAGGCGGTCGGCTTCGGCCGGGGTGCGGATTATCGCAGCTTCACCCTACAGGTGGATCCGGCGACCCTGCAAGGCATGTTGCGCAATGGAGTAAGTATTCCCGATGCAGACCTGAAGCTGATCGTGCTGGCGACGATCGCAGGCGAACTCATCGAAGTGTTCAACGTGACCAAGGCAGAGCTGATTGCAACCGGGATCGTGCTGGCGCATCTGCCGGAAGAGGTGACGTTTGACCAGATCGAATCGGTGCAAGTAGCGGTGGGAGCGCTGGGTCTGACGCGTCTTGAAGCGCAGGCAGTGAATACCGGATCATTGACCGCGTTGGGTGCGGCTCCGCGCATCGCGGACCAGAACGTTGTCGACTATGTCAACGCCGACGGTGACAGCACGCTGCTCGTTCCTGTTGATCTGACGTCATTTCCGAATGCGCTGACCCCGCTGGTCGTGCACGTGACACTGCCGGATGGTAGCGAAGGCGATTTCGGCGTGCGCCGCATCGATATCCGACCGGTTGGCGGCAACAGCCCGCTGGGGTTGGCTGAGATCCGGCTCTCTCCTGCACTGCGATGGCGGTTGGCGGCACAAGGGCCGACGACAATACGGGTCAACATCGCGCAAGGGACAGGCATTGACACCGCCGAAGGCCGCCGCGTGGTCCTGGGTGGCCAGTTTGATCCGTCACAGGAGCGGGTCATCGCCGTCCGCGCGGACACGACGTTCGCCACGCAGCCGGAAGTCGCTGAAGTCTCCCCCGGAGCGACGCCTGGCAGCCTCCTGGTGCGCATCGCGGAGCCGGACACCACGCTGCCCGGCGATGAGGTCGAAGTCGAAGGCATGCTGCGCAACGGGCGCACGGTCAGTCTGTTCCGCGCGCCCAAGGGAAACACGCCAGCTTTTGGCGTCATTGATGTCCAAACATTGCCCATCCATCCCGACACCGGCCAGCCGCTGACGTTTGCCAACCTGGCCGGCGTGCGGGTGGCGACAACCGGCTTTGGCCGCACGCCTCGGTTTGGCGCATCGCGGCTCGTGGATGGGCTGCCCGGGTTGCAGCCGGCGCCTACTGTGCGCGCCGTGGCCAACGAGGATGGCGGCGGCTTGCGCGACACGACGTTCGTGGTCACGACCGACATCCCTGACGCGGACCTGTTCGTCCGCTTCGTGCTGCCCAACGGCCTCATTCAAGATGTCGGGGTACCCCGCGAGAACCTCCTCATCGATGAGCGGGCTGGCACCGCGCAGGCCGAGGTGGGCTTGCCGCTCATCGCCTACCTGACGGCCGGGCAGCTCCTGGACGAGCAGGGCGAGTTCGAGCTGCAGCTCTTCACGGCGCAAGGTGTTTTCGATGCGCCGACCGATACGACGGTGCTCAATGGCGCCTTCAGCGCGCCGCAGACGGTGCGCGTCAATGCGCTCACGACCTTTACACAACCGGCCCCCGACATCGCCGAGCTGAGCCCCGGCATCACGCCGGACAGCCTGATGTTGCGGCTCAATGTGCCCGAGGGGCAGCGCGTGTCGCAGCTCATCGAGGGCGAACGCCTCATCGTGCGCACCGTTGCGCGCCGGCCGGACGGGCAAACGGTGCTGTCGGAGTTTCGTATCCCCAAGGCAGATGTGCCCTCCACGGGTGTCGTGTACTTGACACTGCCGTTCAGCGGGCCGGCCGGTCGGCGGCTGGTATTTGCGGAGATCGAAGGGATCAAGGGCGGCACCGCGTCGCTTGGCAAAACCGCCAAGACCGGCACGCTGCATATCGCCAGGGACGGCATGATCCGGCCGCCGCTGCTGCCGGGTCCTGCCGCCTCGCTGCGGCGCCTGAGCACGGGTCGCTTCAGCCTGACACTGGCCGGCCGGCCGGCGGGCGGCGTGGTCATTTTGGCCTCCTTTGCCGATGGGACGATCACGCAGGCGGGCGTCAGTGGCGAGCGGCTGCAAGGTGCGCCGGAAGGCGAGGTGCGGGCGCACCGCACCAACGTGGTAACGCGCGTGCTCAGTGAGCGCGAGATTGAAATCGTGCTGCCCACGCAGGCCCCGGCGGGTGAAGTGGTCATCGGGGTCGCCAAGGGCCGCGCGCACTCCGGCGGCGCGGTGGAGCCGGATTCGGCGTTTGCCGCGGCCGGCACCGCCAGGGTCGCCCACGCAGCCGCTCCGGCCAGGAGCGCTTCGAGCCTGTTCGCCGCGCTGCCGTTCGGGGTGGGAGGATACCTGGATTACTTTAGTTTCGAGGACCGCTTCCTGCAGCTGTTCGTGGTTGCTAGTATTGCGAGATTAATGTGGGTTTGGATCCGACAGGCCCCAACGGGTCGCGAGCGTTTCCTGCGTTCGATGATCCTTGTCGGACTGTTCGTGATGGGGAGCGGTCTCTACGACCTCTCCTCTTATGATCATCTCTCCTTGCCTTCTCATCGTCGGTGGAACATCTCGACTGGGCTGGGGCAGATCATCCTCGGTACTATCGCTGTTATCCACAATGCGTATGAGTTGGGTAGAGTGCGGGGTCGCTCAGAGTCGAAACAGACGAAGTCATCGTCCAAGCGCAGCAAGCTTTCAGCCATGCTGCCGTTCGGGTTGGAGAGCGTGAGCTTGGCAGACGGTGCCGGGTATGGCGCGGCGGCGCTTGGGGTGGCGGCGCTCCTGGGCTTGGCCATTTACATTATCCGCCGGCGCCGGGTGACGGAAGACCAGCTGCGGGCGGACTTGGACGTGGCGCAGGCCCACACGACCCGGCTGTTGGAAGCGTATGCTCAGGACGCGACGCTCACGCCTGAAGCGGCTGCGCGCGTCCGTGAGGCGATCGATCGCGCCGCACAGACCTTGCATCGCGCCACCAAGCTGCCGATTGCCACGCGCGCCGAGGTGTTGGGCCGGCTCTACCTGATTCGTGAGCGGCTGCACACGTTGCACTCGCTCTACGGCCGCGCGATGCCGGTGATTTCTGAAGGCGCGCAGGCGGCGATGCGCGAGGTGGCGGGCACGCTGGCGGAAGAGCGGTTCGCTGCGCGCCGCACGCCGGTCTCTTCCTTCCGCATCCGCCTGGCCAGCATCGGCCTGACCTATAGCAACTTCTTCCTGGGCCTCTACGATACGCTCCAGCTCTTCTTCCATCCGATCGTTCATGTCCGGCGCCTGGTCATGGGCCTGGTGCTCCTCGGATCACTCATTGGTCCGTTTGCTCGCATGGCGCCTGCGCAGGAAGCACCGCTTGAGCCCTCTGTTGCGGTTGAGCGCACCCTCACCGAAGAAGATTTGCCACCGCTTGAGATGCCCATGCAAGCGCCTGCAGCGCCCACCGCTCCTGCAGCCGTTGTGGCGCAAGCGCCGGTCGTGACCAATGGCGCTCCGGCCATCCAATCCCATTACTACACCGTGCGTCCCGGCGACACACTGACGAAGATTGCGCAGTATCTGAAGAACGAGTATGGCTTGGCGCAGTCCACGGCGGACATCATGGACCAGCTCGTGGCGCAGAACGATATCGCCAACCGCGATCGCATTAAGGCGGATCAGCCGCTGGTGTTGAACCCGAACCTGCCGGCGCCGACCCCGGCTCCGACGCCCGCGTCGATTCAGATCACTACGCCTCCGGCCGTCTCCGAGGCGCCTGCCGTAGCGGCGGTGGAAGAGCTGACCAAGATCCCATCCGGCGGGTTGAAGCAGGGCGACCGCGGCCCGGCGGTGGTGCGGTTGCAGCAAGCGGCCGGCATGCCCAAGGTGCAGCAAGACGGCATTTTCGGCGATCAGACGTGGGATGCGGTGCTCGAGTGGCAGTACCAGCGCCGCCGCGCAGGCCAGCAGGATGTGAAGATTTCCGGTGACGCCGATTCGGCCACCCTACGCGCGATGGGCTTGCTCGGCGCTGCGGCCGCGGTGCCGGGTACGACGGGCGCTGCCACCGAAGAGTCACTGGGCGATGTGGCGCCGCTGCCGGCCCGCGTGGATGAAACGCCGTCCGGCGCGCTGCAGGCCATTCGTTCCTTGGGTGAGGAGGCGCTGGGGGTGGCGAGCGGTGCGACCGTTGAGTCGGTTCCGGCCATCTGGGGGACAGTACAAGGCTTCTTTGGCATTACCCAGATCCTCAACAATCTTGATTGGAGCGATCTGAAAGACGACTTTAACACCGCCAGGTCGTGGGGAGGGGTGACGCTGGTTGGTGAACCGCTGGGCGATGGCCGGCCGTTCTTCGGGGTGCGGGTGCCCAGCGTTTTCCAAGGCGCAGGAACCACGTCCATTATTCCAGGCGGCACCGATGGTTTTACAGGCGAGCCACTGCCTTCCACCACCTCGGAATCCGAATCCCCGTTTGTCATCAGCCCTGGTGTGCGTTTCGGCGATGTCGATGTGCGGCTGAGTGTCGGAGTCGATGGCAGCCTTGTGGGCGGTAGTGTCCGCTACGAGGGCACCTTCACCGGCGATGCGGACAACCGCAGCATGTGGATCCGCCGCGCGATGCCGATGGCGGGCGCTGCGGTGCCGGATGAGGGGCTTGGCCCATTTGAGCGCGCGATGCGCGGGGCGTACGACGTGCTGTTCCCGATCGTTCACCGTGGTGGAACTGTGGCCACAGCTTTGACAGGTGTAGGCATTCCCGCATCCTTGGGCGTTGCGGCCGGAGGCGATGCCATCACCTCTGCGGTAAACCGCCTCAGCGAGCCTGAGCTGGACGGCGTGCCGGGCTACGACAGCACGCTGGTGGACCTGGACCTGCACGGCACCGAGCCGCTGCGCGGCATCGCCTCGGACCCGCGTGTCAGCGGCTTTACCCTGATCGACCGTGAGATCGGCCGTTGGATGCGCCAATCACTGGTCAACGCGACCGAGCGGGAAGAAAACGACAACACCGTCTTCATGGAAGTCTTCGGCGGGTTGCCCACCGCGGATGAGCGCACGTGGCTCGCCGAGGGCAGCCGCACCCCGGCTGAGCTGCGCGCCGAACTGCTGCTCAGCCCGCAGTGGCGCAATGCCTCGTACCCGGTGGGTGCCTGGCGGTTGTACGCCATTAACCAGATCCGCTACAGTTCGCCGGCGGCGGTCTTGCTCTCGGCGGTGTCTGCGGATGAGCGCGCGGCGATGACGTTTGAAATGGTCGAGGACCTTGCAGGCGAGGACTATTCGGCGCTGCGCAACGTGCTGCGCCACGTGCGCGGCGAGCGCACTACGCCGAAGTTCATCGGCGTGGTCAGCAAGACGTACGCGCTGGTCACCAACGAGCGCGGGCAGAAGGAAGCGCGCCTGGTGCGCACCGATGCCACCGCGGCCGATGGCACGATGGTGTCGCTGGTCGAGACATCGGCCGGCCAGGAAGCGCGCGTGGCGGTGCCCAACGCCGACAAGACCCAGGTGACCTCGTACGTCATTACCGAAGGCCGGTGGCAGCGGCAAGATACCTTCACCATGGTCAAGACGCAGACCCAGGTCGAAGACACGACCTATGAGACGACCAGCTGGCGGCTGGACCAGAGCGTGGACCGCGACGGCACCCGCACCGAGTTCGCCTACGATACGACCGTCGAGGGCCACAAGCGCACCCGCGAAACCACCACGCGCGCCGATGGCACCGGGGCGGAGAAAGAGATCGTGGTCATCGAGGACACGGCGTACACCGCGGTCATCCGCGATGACGCGCAGCCTGATGAAGTCGGCGCGGTGTACGTTGCACCCGCCGCTGAGCGTTCGCGTCCGCACGCGCGCTACCGCGGCACGCTGGATGCGGTGCGCCAGGGCACCGCGCCGCTTGAGACTGAGTTTGCGTACCGGGACGGCGAGCTGTGGAGCCGTGATGCTAAGACCGGCCAGACGTTCGTGGCGGATGCGGCCAATCCGGCCCGGCCGCTGGCTGAGCGCGATGGGGCGGTGCTGGAGCGCGGGCGCGTCGTCGATGAAGGCCGCGTCACGAAGCGGTTTGTCGATGAGGGCGCACCGGAAGGCCAGGTCTTCGTGGTGGTGGCTGCAGGGCGCGATGCCGGCTCATACTTTCTGCATCAGCGCGACGCAGACGGCTCGATCGGCCGGGCGCTGGCCAAGTACCGCGGCACCCAGCCGCGGCACGGCGCGCAGCCCGAAGCGCGCTTCGGCTATGACGGCAACCGTGTGTACACGCTCATGGCGACCGGCGAGGACCAGGGCAAGACGTTCGTGGCGCCGGCCGATGACCGCACACATCCGCGCGAAGAGCGCCGCGGCGTGGTCATTGACGCCAGCGGCCGCGTGACGAACGCAGGCCAAGTGGTGAAGCTCTTCGCCTACGACCTGGCGGAGCGGCGCGTGTACGTGGTGCCGATGGAAGGCGAGGACGTGGGCTACACCTACATGCACGAGCTGCTGCCCGGTGACCGGATCGGCCAGCCGATCACGCTGTACAAGCTGCGCCCGGGTGCGGTCGAGGACGCCAAGAAGGAAGTCTGGCAACCGATCCGCAAGCGCACCGGGAAGCCTGCGCAGAGTGCTGAGCCCTCGGCTGAGTTGACGGATGAACAGGCGGAAGCCGAGGGTGCGGTAATCGGCTACGCGCCGCCCGCGTTCTTGGATGATAAGGAGCCGGCCCGCCAGTTCGTTGAGGTTGCAGACGCCGCCGGCCGGTTCGTGCCCGCAGGCCAGCCTGTCATCGTGACCGTGAATGCCGACCGCACGATCAACGTGTCGGCGAAGCGGCCGGACGGCAGCCACCAATTCATTGTGCAGCTCGAGGTACCGGCCGACCAAGTCATCGACTGGTCCAAGCCGCTCTCGGCGGCCGACGCCCGCGTGCTGCTGGTCAAGGGCACGATCATCAAGCGCGTGCTCGAAACGAGCGATCCGGAGATCCTGCGCATCGCCGGGCTGCCGGAGGGCGCGATCGTTATCGTCACCTTCAACCGCGACGGTTCCATCGATCTGGCAGAGCGCACTGAAGCGGACGGCCAGGTAGTGGCGCGCTATGTCGCCACGCTCCAGGCCGAAGCGGTTGACCTGAGCGCGGCGGTTACGCCCGATGCGGCGCGTGCGCTCATCGTCAATGCGGCGGTCGTGAAGCGCATCGTCTTGCTCACCGATCCGTCGCTGGTGGAGCGCTACGCGATTCCCGGCCGCCCTGCCTTTGTCACCGTAGAGGCGGACGGCGACCTGTATGTCATGAGCCTGCGGCCGGATGGCTCGGAGCAGTTTGTCACGGAGCTGCGGGGTGCTGCCCGCAACCTGCGGGATGGCGCTGCCGTGTCCGCTCAGATCGGAGCGTGGCTCGGGGAAGCGCGGGTGGTGAAGCGCGCCATCGAAGTGACCGACCCGGCGCTCATGGCGGCGTATGGAGCGGCCGGACGCGCGGCGTTCATCGTCGAATCGGATGGCACGATCTATGTCAGCCAGGTGACGGTCAGCGACGGACGGACGGCCCTGGAGTTCCGGGCGACGCTCAAGCGCGCGCCCACCGCTGCTGACCTTGCCGAGCCGCTGAACGAATCGAAGCTGCGCGAGCTGCTGGAGAACACCGTGGTCGTCACGCGGGCGATGCCGCTGAGCGCAGAGCTCGCGGCCCGCTTCGGCATTCCGGCTGGTCAGCCCGCGTTTGTCACCTACGAGAATGTCGGGTCCATCCGGGACGTTGAGGGCAAAGTGTATGTCATGAGCCGGCGCGCCGATGGCATGGAGATCTTCCATGCCGAGTTGACGGCAAGCCCGTTCGATATGAGCAAACCGTTGACCGAGGCAGAGCTGCGCACGCTGCTGGATCAAGCGGTGATCGACAAGCAGGTGCTGTACCCGGCAAGCCCGCAGTTGCTGCAGCATATGCAGCAACGCTTCGGCGTGACCAATGAGCCACTATCGCTCACCGTACTGCCGAACGGCCACGTCTTCGTCGAGCGCGTGCTGAAGCCACTGCCGGGCGAGCGCCAGCCCCAGCGGAAGTTCCTCGCCGAGCTGCAGAGCGAGCCTCGAGATCTCAAGCGTCCGCTGACCGAGGCCGAAGTCCGCGCGCTGGCCGATGCACCTATCATCAAGGGTGAGCGCACGCTGCCGGCCGAGATCGCCGTCCGCTTCGGCGTGCCCGCAGGCGAGACCGGCATCGTGAGTTTCGAGAACAAGGAATCCGAGACCGAAGCCGGAAAGGTGGCCGGAAAGTTCTACGTCAAGAGCCGCTCGGCCGACGGCCATGAGCAGTTCCTGGCTGAGCTCACCACGGCCGGCGCGATCGATTTCACCACGCTGCCGACCGCAGAACACGTCACCGGCCAATTGCAGACGGCCACCGTGAATCAGCGCGTGTTCGTGACGACGGATGGGGCGCTGGGCGACCGGTTCGGCGCCGCCTTGGCCGACGGGCAGCCGGTGGCCGTGGCGGTCAACAGCAACGGCGCGGTGTACCTTCAAGAGCGATTGGACGCCGTGGAAGGGCAGGCCGATATCCCCACCCGGTTCGTGGCGACACTCGTGCTTCCCAACGAGGCACAGCCTGACCTGCAAGAGGATCATGCCGAACTGGCCGGCCAGCTTGCGGATCGCCTGCGCCGGGCGCGCATCACCAATGGTGAAGCGTCCCTGCCGGGTGAGTTGGCAGCTGCGTACGGCGTGCCGGCGCTCTCGCGCGGCGTCGTCAGCTACAAGAACGGCGATGACGGCAAGGGCCAGTTATATGTCATGGCGCGCGCGCCGGATGGGAGCGAGCAGCTTCTGGCTGAGTTCGTTCGCGATGAAGCGCTGCCGCTTGAGCGGCTGCCGGATCACACGACGATCGAGACGTGGCTGCGCACCGCGCGCCTGGTGAAGCGGGTGCTGCTGACCAGCGACGCAGCGCTTGGCGACCGCTTCGGAGCGGCGATGGCCGACGATCAGCCCCTGGCGGTGAGCTTGCAGCACGAAGATGGGATCATCCGGGTCTACGTGGAAATCATCCTGCCGGAGCCTGAAGGCGACGATAAGAAGAGAACGCGCTTCTTCGCCGAGTTCGAGCTGCCGGCGGACGCGGTGGACCTGCGGGTGGACCACGACGCGCTGGCACGCCAGGTGCCCGGGCTGCTGGCCGGTGTTCCGGTCGTCAAGGTCGAGCTGCCGGTGGATGCGGCGCTTGCCGCAGCGTATGGGGTGCCGGCGGGTGAAGCGGCGGTGCTGAGCCTGGACAACCGGCCGGATGAGCAAGGGCGCCGCCATCTGTATCTGAAGAGCCGGCAGCGCCAAGAGCCGTATGCTGAGTTTGTGATCAGCACAGCGCTGTCGCTCCAATCGATGCCTTCGCAGGAAGATCTCGCCAAGCTCCTGCAGGATGCCACGCTGATCAAGCGCACCTTTGTCGTGCCGGTCGCGTCCCTGGCCGGGTCGCTGCAGGATGTGAAGGTGCCGGAGGATACGAACCGGCTCGTGATCACCGTGGAATCGAACGTCATCTACGTCGAGTCCAAGCGCACCGGCAAGCGCCTCAACCGCTTCCTGAGCCGCCATGAGCCGAAGCGCGGCGGATATGACTTGCGCGGGATGACGCCCGACCAGCTCGCGGCGGCGCTGACCGGAAGCGTGACGCTGCAGTCCGTGGAGTACACCAAGCTCGGCGACACCTGGACGCGTCCGGACGGCACTGTCGTCAAGCACTTACCGCCCGGGACCGAGCTGGTCGCGGTCGATACGTTCAGCCGCAGCGGCGAGCCGATCAGCAAGGAGCTGGGGCTCTGGTTTGATTTTGACAACGCCGGTGTGCTGAAGAATGCCCGGATAATCACTGAGCGGGCGGTGGGCCGCCAGCTCTCCTTGAGCCGTCCGGATGACCTGCGCTTGCTGCAAACGCTGATGACCGAAGCGCTGGCACAGCTCTCCTCGCTGCCAGGGACTCAGGACTTCGCGAAGGTCTTTGAGGCCTTCATGGCTCAGCTGGCTGTGGCGGCGACCGATCCCAAGATCGCGGGCGCGCTGGAGCGCATCCTGGGTGCCGCGCCTGCCGATGCGAAGCAGCGCGTCGTGTGGGATGAGGTGCGGGGCATCAACCTGATCCAGATTGCGGCGCAGCGGCAGCAAGCGCTGCCGGAAGACCGCATTCTCATCAAGTGGTGGGATCGCACGCGCGCCACCCAGGCCCCCTCGGTGCCTGGGATTCCCGGGGTGACGCCTGAGGTGCCTGCGGATCATGTGCGCCTGGTGAGCCAGGAGTACCGGCTGGCTGATGTGATCGCGCAGGGCGAATCGGCCGCGCCCGTCGCTACCTACGTGCAGTTCCTGCCCAGGCTCGATGTGACCGGTCGCATTCTGCTGTCGTACTCGACTTCCAACGACGAGCCCAGCTTGGTGTATGTCACGTACGGCCGGGAACCGTACGCTCGGGAGCGGTTCCGCGGCTCGATCGCAGTGCGCGCCCGGTATGCGGACGCCGCACCAGCGGATGAAGGGCATGTGACGCGCGGGCGCGGGCCGCACATCGGCTATGAATATGAAGCGGTTGACACCCTCACAGTCGGCGAGGATGAGATCTCGGCGCCGGAGGGCACCCAGGTCATCTACAGCTTCCGCTTCCCGGAGGGCGAAGAAGGCCCGCAACGCAGCCGCCGGCAGCGCGAAGGGTATCTCTTCAGCGATGCCGAGTTGAATCTGACGCAACCGGCCGCGGAGGCGGTCGCCGGGCGCGCATTGGACCGGCGCCGAAGTGCTGACCGCAGCCTGCTCCACACCATGACGCTGGAGCGCGTGCGCCAGAAGAGCCAGTTCGGTCTGGATTACGCCGAGAAGAGCAAGGAGCTGGAGTGGGCTACGGCATTGGGGGCGTCGCTGCGCGAAAGCCATCGCCCGGTCCTGCTGGGGCGGGGCCTGACGCCGGAGCAAGTAGACCGCTTGCTGCTGCCGCGCGCCATGGGGCTCATCCCGCGGCTGATCGCCCGCGAGCTGGGCGTGACCGAAGACCGGCCGCTGACCCCGGACCGCGTCAGACGGGAGCTGGAGACGCTGGATGTGCGCACCGCCCGCGCACTGCCCAACGCCGAAGCTTTTGCGGCGGTCTTCGATGAGATGGCCGCGCTGCTGGGCGAGATGTGGGGCCACCCGGTGGACCTGCAGGACGCAGCACAGCTCGGCCAGGTGCTGTACTGGTCGGAAGAGTTACCGCTCGTCGGCCATGACCGCACCGGGCGCAGTGTCGTGCGCGATACCCCGGCCAGCGTGGATGAGCTGCGGCAGATCATCGCCGCGGCCCGCGCGATCTGGCACGCGACGCGCGACGGGTTCCGCGCGCATGTCGGCGCTGAGGTGGCCATTCCGGTCGATGGGGACACGCTGGGCAAGTTCTTCTACTGGGCTGAGTACTACGGCGGCGAAACCCATCCCATCACGGATGAGATGGAAGAGAAGAAGGCCAATCCGATGGGCGTGCCGCTCGCGTTGCGCGAGGTCAAGCGCGCGGTGTTCGGCCCGAACCTGGCGACCTTCGCCGGGGCGATCAGCCGCATCGCCGGCTTCAAGGAGTTCTGGGGGTTGTCCGAGCTGAGCAATCCGGTGACGTTCGGCAGCTTTGTCGAGAGCGTGACGTTCTGGGCGAACCGGCAGCAGGAAGTCGGCTACGAAGGCGATTCGATCCGCGCGGTCATGAAGGGCACGGTCACATTGGGCGAAGCGCACACCGGCGAAGAGGCTCAGGAAGCCGTGGAGGCGATTCGCGAGGAGGCCGACCTGTACCGTCTGCAAGCGCTTGGCCGGCGGATCTTTATTTGGGCGTTGGCGCTGCCGCTCATCGGCTGGATCCTCTCCTTCCTGCTGGCGCTGGCCCAGCGGCGCAGGCCGGTGCTTTCAGTGCCGGATGTCCGTACGGATGATGCACCCGCTGGCGGCGGTGCTGATGGGCCGCCGGCACCGCCTTCGGAGCGGACCCCCGGAGAGACGACGCCGGGCGGCGGATCCATCGTCGATGAGCTCCAGGATGCGGCGCAATCCGTGGCTGGAGCGATGAATGGGCTCGCTGGCGCTATGCGCGCGGCGCATTTCAAACTTGAATCGTTCCGAGGGCAGCGGACGCCTGGCACCGGCCCGACGCGCGTCACGATTGCCATCTTCCGCGGCAACAATATCGCCGCGATGCTGGTTGGGGGCATCATGCTCGCGCTCCAAGGCAGCGCGGCGTCAGAAGCTGGCATATGGCAAGGCTATAGCCCGTGGATTTGGGTCATTGGCGGGTTCATCTTCCTGTGGGGATGGCTCGGGCCTTTCGCTTTCTGGCGTTTGAACCGCCCCAAGGTCATGGCGGCCCAGGAGGCATGGGAGAAGCGGCCCGGTGCGAAGCCAACGGACCCGCGGCCCATGTCCGTTTCACTGATGTGGAAGGACCGCAAGAATTACACCAGCATGGTCCGATGGCTGCTCGAGTGGATCGATGGGCTCTACGGGCTGCGCGTCATGGCGGACCGGTTCGACCAGTGGATCTTGCGGGGCCGCTACCATCGCGCCCGGCAGCAGGAGGTTATCAGCGATCTGCTTCGGGCGTTCTCCAATGCCAAAGCGGCGCTGGCGAAGGCCCGTCCCGAAGGGATGGATGAGGACATCTGGCATCAGCTCATCACCGTGTGGACCCAGGCGCCGTTCAGCCGGCCGGAAGACTATGTCTATCGCGAGTCAATGGAGGTCAACCTTGATGACTGGATCGATCACACGATCGACTGGCTCATGTTCCTTCAGGAGCACAGCCGCGACTACCGGCTCTACTCGCGCACGTACTATCCCTACTACGACCCGCAGTACCATGATCCGGTCTTCTACGTGGATGGCCCGGACTTCAGCATGCTGCACAACAGTCGCCGTGGCCATGCAGTTCTTATGCCAGGTGTCGTGGATGATTACACCTCCATAGGGGCTATGGGTGGTCGAGGCTATCTACCTGTGACGGACGATTTAAGATGCGATGATTGCACAATTCGTATTGTTGAGGGCAATGACCGACTTGCTCATTTCAATACCAGTGAGAACACGATTGTGCTGGATGCCGATATCGCTCGTTTTGTTGACCTCGATCTGCCTGGAGCAAATGAGCTCTTGGCGATGGAATTCCAACATGAGCTTCGACACGCCAAAGTTCGAAAGGGGCAATACCGTGGTCCGCCAGTCATCGAAGAGCTCGTCGTCACGCTCCTCGAAGTTGAGCATTTCCTGAGCTATAGCTCAGAAGCGCGCGAGTCGATTCTGCAACTTCTAGCGGACGATAACGATTACGATGATCAACAGTTCGGTGAGAAGGTGCTAAGAGTCGCCCATGAAGCCGGCCTTCGCTCCGCCCTTCCGGCGCTCATCGCTTATGTTACGGATCCGCAGGTCCATTCGTATGGAGGTATCGAACAGGCGCGTGCCTTTTTACAGATTACGAACCATGGAGAAATAAAAAGGTTGGTAGATTCTCTCGAACTTTCCATTCCTGGTAATTTGATCGAAGCGCTGATACAAGCTCTTCCCGACAATGTGCCACCACACGCACCGTCTGCCCCTGAGTCCGCCAACGTCCCCGGCTCTGCTTTCTTGGTGGTCCCAATCGGTTTATTGGGGGGATGGTGGTCTCCCGCTGCATTCATTGCTCTTGGAGTGGTGATCGCCGCTGTGGTATTCATCGCCCTTTGGGTGAACGTCTTGGAAACTCAATGGTATAGGTGGAAATTTAATCATCTAGAAGAGGATGAGGCTTTTGATGTTCTTGCGAGGGTTCTTCAGAGCCAGCCAAACCCTATGGTCGCAGAACTGGCTATCGAGAAATTGGTCACGCTTGGTGAGCGAGCAATTCCCATCTTGATTGAGCGCTTGGGGGACACCGGCTTTGCATCCCATAGTGCCAAAACAACTGTAGCACTCGCGAAAATTGGTCCATCAGCAATCCCCGCTCTGGCTGAGAGGTTGAGAGGTAAGGAGAGCAATGACGGTGTAGTTAGAACCCTTGAACTGATTGCAACTCCTACTGCTGTAAAAACTCTGGTCGAAGCACTTGAAGATGAAGCGGTCCCGTGGAGTATCCGCCGTCGCATTGCTAAGCTTCTGCATAAGCGGAATTGGCAGTCCCAAGATCCGAGAGCCAGATCCTTCGCCCTCATTTTGAATGGTGAGATAGAAGAAGCTGTCGCTTTTGGAGAGTCAGCTATACCCGGTCTTCTCCAGGCGCTCGGAGAGCTCTCTGGGGAAGAACAACAGGCCGCTTTTGCATCGCTCACACAGCTCTTGCCTAGCGATTCTCAACAGGCCACCAGAATCCTCGTGACGGCCGCACAGCGAGCAAGCGGGTCGCCTTTAGGCAATCGGCTGGTAGCTCCGGCAATTACCGAAACGCTAAGGCGATACCGTGGTTCGCAAGTGGCTGGAATTCTTCTGCAGGCATTGCGGAATTGGCAATCAGGCGATCAATCGGTTCGTGCGCCACGTGTAAGCATTGAATTCGTTCGCGCAATGGCGGAGCATGCTGCTGAGGTCTTAGAGACGGAATTGCCAAGGGAGGCTCAAGAGGCTTTTGAAGAGACATGGAATGCTCTTGTTTCCCAGGTGGCTTGGTGGCGAGGGGATCCTTCCAGTGAACAATTGATTCTCAAAGCCGATCTGCTGTCAGCCATTTCTCAAATGACAACTAGTGTGGGGCCGGGACAATGGAAACCGCTGACAAATATTATTTTCGGTCTTGTCGTAAACAGCCGTCGAATTGAAGAACAGCCACACAGGGAAAACGTGGTGATTGGTTGGAATACTTACACCTGGGGTATTGGTGGGAAGCATAGCACCAGTGAGCCGATTTATGAGGAGCAGGATGTTCTCAGGCCCACACGTATCGGCCGTCTTGACGCAGAGCCAGCCCTCAGTTTCCTTGGAGACCCAAACCGAGTAAAAGGATTCCTGGACGCAATGGCCAACCCCCTCATTTCAGAAGCATTTCTCGCGGGAAAGATTGATGGTCGTCGAATCCCAGAAGGTCCGCTGAAAGCCTTTCTAACCCTAGCTCAGAAGGAAAACCTACATTCCATCGCGGTCGCTGGTGGCGCTGTTCGAGACATGTTCCTTGGTAAGGACCCAGCAGATTTAGATCTCGGAGTGATCGTAGAGTTAACACCAGAGGAACGCGACTTTTTCGACCAGCGAGCTGTGGTTGGTAACCAAAGGACGCTCAATCAAAGTGCGGCCTTAGCAAAAGCGTTGGCCGATGCGCTGGGTGTTCCTGTGGAGAAGCTTCTTACTCCAATCGCTTCAGACGAAGTAACATTCGAAGGGGTTCCGCTTCAATTTGCGGGTCCAATCAAGGTTCAAATGGCGGATGGGCGAGTCTCGACCCAACGGAGAATCTTGGTCGATGCTGTAACACGACGCGAATTCTCCTCAAATGCAGGACCCAGTGTGCTGCAGATGGCCATTGATGCCGAAGGCAACTTGTACGGCTATGAGGAAGGCTTGAGAGATTTATTGGTGCGAAGAGTTCACATCATTGGCGGCGAGCTCATATTCTTGCGGGATATTCTACGTGCGCTTCGACTCAAGCATGAGCATGATTTTGTGATTGATGCGCATGATCAGACCAGGATTCAGGAGGTGCTTGCGAAGTATAGGGCAGGTGAAATTCCGTTTTCTCCAGCAGAGCTGCCATATGTTGAGGAGCAATTGGCACAACTGCTTGACCGGGCGTCTGACCGTGCCAAAGCGCATGAAGAATTGGAGGCGCTTGGAATCTTGTCGCTCGTTGAGATCGCTCGAGCGTCAGGCAAAAAAGAGGAACGGTTTACGAGCGGAATTCGTAAGGCAGGTGGGCAGAAAGGAGGAAGTCAACTCTACCGAGAGTTCCATCTCGCTGAATTGGGCAAATTCGCTAACGGGGACGCTCACCCGGAAGGAATGAGTGAGCGATTGCGGAGATCGTTACTGGTTGCCACACAAAATAGCCGCAACCAATACAACGGCCCGGCAACATACCGCAACGCCACGCACCCTGCGCCCATGTTCAACACCGTATACTACGGCAACATGGTGGCCGACCGGTTGCGCGAGATCGCCGAATACATCGCCGGCAACGTGTACCCGGTGAGCAATGAGCTTGGGGCGCTCTCCCCATCGCGCGCAGCGCTGCAGGAAGCGATCGACCGCCACATCATGGTCACGAATGGCGTCAAGGCGCACAAGGGCCTCTTAGGCGCAGGCCCGGCGAACACGAACTACGGCAAGTCGCTCTATGAGCACAAGTGGAACCTGGTAACGTTCATTGTCATTTTCATCGGCAGCGCGGTGGCTGCGGCGTTCGGGCGCCAGGCGCTGGTCGGCCGCCATTGGGTGGAGGCGATCCCCGGCGTGAACGCCGATGCGCTCGGGATGAACCTGATGGGCGGCATGATCTGGTTTGCGGCCGCCTTCGCCTTCCTCACCGTGGTGTTCCTGCTGAAGCTGACGCTCTACGTCATGTCGGTGCGCGGGCGGGAACGGGTGTCGGATGCGCACATCGCCCGGTTCGTGCCCGCCCACATTCTGGCTGCGGTGCTGACCGATCCGGACGGCGGGGTCGGCAATGATGAGTTGCAAGGCCTTCGGGTCAACGGCGAGCCGGTGACGCGCGCGACGATTACCGCGGCGAACGCGGCCGACGTCTGGCTCGCATTGTCCCACCGCTATGGTGGAACCGGCTATG
>PCVX01000083.1:29021-30340 GCA_002796105.1 Candidatus Omnitrophica bacterium CG11_big_fil_rev_8_21_14_0_20_63_9
CATTGCTCGGCAGTTCTGGCGGGTGCTGCATGGCGAGCGGCCGTCGCAGTGGCCGATCTTCCGGCTGCGCCAGAACCCACGCTATCACCTGACCAAGATCGTGTTTCTGGCCAATATGCAGGGTGAGGCGCGGCACCAGCTGATCCGGGCGATCCTGGGCCAGCTGGACGGCGCCGATCCTAGCCGCGCCGAAGCCTCGGCCAGGCTGCGCGACCATCTGGGTGTGTCCGCGGTGGCGGCGCTGGAAGCCGAGGATCGCGAATTGCAGGGGCGCCTGGATGTGGTGCCGGCGGATGACCTCTATGGCCGGTTCAACGTGTACTTTGACTACGCGCAGTCGAGCGGACGGTTCCGCAACGACGATATCCTTGAGGGGCTGACGCTTGGAGAGACCCGCTTGCTGCTTGAGTACCAGGAGCTATGGCCGGAAATCATCCTGATGCAGACCGGCGTTGGAGAAACATTTGAGGACCGGCTCTTCACGCTGCTTGAGAGCGCCGTAGAAAAGTGGCCGAACATCAAAGTGATCCCCACGCTGGATGATAACGACTACGGCACGCCGGAAGCGAGGAAGGGAATTGACGGCATTATCCACTCCATGGAAAGCGGCCGGCTGCGGCGCTATGCCAACAATATCATCATCAGCAAGCACGCCTTCCACGGCACCAACCTGGCCAGAAACCAGGCCAAGCAGCGCCAAAAGCCGTTCATGAACTCCGAGGCCATCTTCCGGCTCACGTACCGGTTCTCGCGCTTCCTGAAGCGGCTGCCGAAGTACCTGATGCTGGTCGACATGGAAGACCAGTTTGCGCCCGAGCTCGTGGACGCCAAGATGGCGATTTGGGCGATGCGGGAGCGCACCATCCATGAGCAGCTGGCCGAGCAGCCGCAGCCCGAGGGCGAGCCGGGGTATGCCGATGCCGATCAGTGGGGCATCCGACTCAATCGTGCCGCGCTGGAGAGCGAATATGCGCAGACGCTGGACGCGCTGTTCGCGGAAGCCGGGCTGCCGAGTGACGCCACGGGGCTGACAGCTGAGGAACAGGCGGAATTCGCCGGTATCCGCGCCCAGCAGGAGCAAGAGCGCATCTTGATGCAGGAAGGCCGGTTTGCAGAGGCGAAGGCCGCTGCGGAAGCGGCGCGAGACGCCTTCGCGCGCATGTCCGCTCAGCGGCGCGTCCGCTACCAGTTGTGGGCATTCCTGGAAACGTTCCCGACGATGGAAGATTTTGTCCGGCAGATCTTCCGCGCCCGCAACTTGCCTGACGTGATCCAAACCGAGTTGCGGCTGGTGCCGATGAACCAGACCGATCAAGGCC
>PCVX01000071.1 GCA_002796105.1 Candidatus Omnitrophica bacterium CG11_big_fil_rev_8_21_14_0_20_63_9
CGTCGAAATACGATCCATACGGCAGGAAGAGCTTCGCCTGCCCGGCGCCTTGGTTGTCGAAGAAGATGAATTGCTGTGCATTGATCCCCGGGTGTATCCATTCCTGTCCCACGACCTTGGCATTCCAGCCCAGTTGCCGGTGCGCCCAATCCCGCGGCAGGTTGCACTGGCGGTTCACTCCGAGCTCGCCACCGAGATGCCCATGATCCGAGACGAGAATCAAGTACGTGGAGTCCATCCACCGGACTTCCTCAAGCCGCTGCAGAATGCGTCCTAAATGCTCGTCGGCCACCGCCAAGTCGCGCCGGGCCGCACCGAACTGTCCTCGGCCGCTGTGGTGCGAGGTCTTATCCGCCATCGGAAGCCACACCGCCATGACGCGCACATCCGGATGGCCGATGATATCCTCCACGGCATACGAAGCGTTCACCGTATCCAGCCGCTGCGCCAGCCGGTTGGTGATATCGAATGGGCCGATCGTGTTCACCGCCCGGTGGAACCACAGCGGCGGCGGGTTCAGCGGCGCGATGGGCAGCGTGGTGAAGGCAAACGCCTTGCTCAGCCGGCTGCCCAACGTCGGCACACCGTGCATCATGAGGAAGGTGTGCGTGTTCTCCGGCGCGTATTTGTCGAGCAAGTTCAAGACCCGCGTCTTGGGCGATGGCATAAAACCGTCCGGCAGCCAACGGCTCAGCTGGCCTGTCGGCTTGAGCGTAGAGCGCTCGAACTGATTCTGCGACTTGATGCCGGTGCGATCCGAAAACAGCCCAGTGAATAAGGAGCCGTTGGCAATCAGCGTATTGGAGGGAAAGACGCTGAAGGCCGACCGCACGATCAACCCGCGGTCCAAGAACGCCCGCTTGAAGTTCGGCAGGTAGCCGGCGTCGGCCATCGCCTGCAACACATCAGGACGCAATCCGTCGATGTAGAAGAAGAGGACCCGGGCGTTTGGAATCGGCGCTCCAGAGAGACCGGCGACCGGCGTCAGCGGCGGAGTCTCGACGGAAGGCGCCTGAGGATGGACGCGCACCGTCACGTCGAAATGGCCGCGGTTATCCGAGACATCGTCGTCGTTGAGCCCAAGCCACAGCGTGCCGGCGCGGTCGGCGACGAATTCGCTGCGCGCTCCCAGGAAAAATGGCGGCCCATCCGCGCCCAAGCGCCCGATGAGGCCGAAAGCAGGAAACGGGCCGTCCGCCATGGTGGGAAGCGGGAAAACATGGTGCGATGTCTGGCGGCGAGCGGGATACCACCGTGGCCATATGTAGGTGCCGTGGGGTCCGACCGAACGGTCGCCTGAGGTGCCGCTGACCCATTCACGAAGCGCCATGCGGACTACGCGGGCGGTGCCCACGGCTTTCACGGACACCGCATCGCCCGCCGCCAGCTCGATCGTCGTGCGCGTCCACGCGGCCTCGGCAGGAACGCGGATCACGGCAGGGCGTGTCTCTTCCGCGCGTGCCATGGAGCCGGCCAGCAGCCCCCAGGCAGCCAGGAGGCCGCAGAACACTCCGCGAGATCGGGTCATGGATGGTATTATAAGCATGCCTATGCCAGCGCTCCACGCCTTCCCGTACGACCCGTTCCAGCAGCGCGCGATTGAGGCCATCGAGGCCGATCAATCCGTGTTGGTGGCGGCGCCGACCGGCGCGGGCAAGACGGTGCTCGCCGACTACGTGATCGAACGCTCATTCCAGCGCGGCCAGCGGATCATCTATACCTCGCCGATCAAGGCGCTGAGCAATCAGAAGTTCCGGGATTTCACCGCCCGCCACGGCGAAGATGTCGGCATCATGACGGGCGATGTCACCATCAACCCCACCGCCCCGCTCGTCATCATGACGACGGAGATCTACCGCAATACGCTGTTGGAGGATCCCGAGCGCCTCTCGCGCTACGCCTGGATCATCTTCGATGAAATTCACTACCTGGATGACGCCGAGCGCGGCACGGTGTGGGAAGAGGCGATCTTGTTCACGCCACCATACATCAACCTGCTGTGCCTGAGCGCGACGGTGCCTAATATTGAAGAACTCGCGCAGTGGATCCGCGCGGTGCATCAGCGGAGCGTCACCGTGGTCGAGGAACACCAGCGGCCGGTGCCGCTCACGGTGCTCTTCCAGTGCCAGAACGCCATCTTCCACAACCCCCAGGAGCTCAAGCACCAAGGCTACCGGGGTATCGAAGACTGGCGGGTGCTGCGCCACCACCGGCACACCGGGCGCACCGCGCTGCACCCGAACCGTCTGGAACGGCTGGTTGACGAGCTGCAGACGCAGGAGCGGCTGCCGTGCATCTTTTTCACGTTCGGGCGCCGGCGCGCCGAAGAGCTGGCCTGGGAAATCTCCGGCAAGTCGCTGGTGACGGCGGAAGAGCGCCGCGAGCTGCGCGCGCTCTTCGATGAGCTGTGCGCCCGCTACCAACTGCAGGACGACCGCACCGCCGAAGCGCTGGGCCGGCTGGTCGACCGTGGCATCGGCTACCACCATGCCGGCATGTTGCCGACGGTGAAAGAGGTGATGGAGCGTTGTTTCACGAGCCGGCTGATGAAGCTGATCGTCACGACGGAAACGTTTGCGCTGGGCATCAATATGCCGGCGCGCAGCGTGGTGCTGGACACGATCACAAAGCGTTCCGACAACGGGTTTGCTGTTCTGCGCCGTCGAGATTTCCTCCAAATGGCGGGCCGCGCCGGCCGGCGCGGAATGGACGAGGCCGGCTACATCTATGTCCGCATCAACCCCACGCACGTCACGTATCCTGAGGTGCTGCGGCTGCTCCACGGCAAGCCTGAGCCGGTGCACAGCCGCTTCAATACCAGCTACGCGACGCTGCTGAACCTCTACCGCCGCCATGGCCGCGCGCTCTTGGAGATCTTTCCGAAGACGCTCTACTATTTCCAGACCACAGGCGAGCGCCGGCAAGCCGGTTTGGACCTCATGGAGCGCAAGCTGGACCTGTTGCACGCCCTGGGGTATTGGACGGCTGACGGGTTGACGGCGAAGGGCGAGTTCGGGGCGTGGGTGTACGGGTATGAGCTGCTGCTCACCGAGCTGCACACCGATGGCATCCTGGCCACGCTCGATGCCACGGCGCTGGCGGTGCTGATGGCGGCCATCGTATATGAGCCGCGCCCGCGGATGCTGGAGCCGAAGTCGCACCGGCTGAGCAAGCGGCTGGAGCATCTGTGCCACCAGCCGCTGTCCCGCATCCATAAAGAGGAAGCGCGGCTGCATTTGAGCCCGCGCACGAAATCGCCGGCCTTCCACTTGACGCGCGCCATGGAAGGGTGGATGGCCAAGCAGCCCTTCGAGGAGATCACGAAGCTGTGCGAGGTGGATGAAGGAGAAATCGTGCGCTACTTTCGGATGTCGGTGCAGCTGCTGCGGCAGCTCGCCGAGATGCCCGCGGCCGATCCGCGGCTGCGCGGCACCGCCGAGAAAGCGTTCCGGCGCATCAACCGGGATCTCATCGATGCTGAAGCGCAACTGCGCATGGGATAACGCTTGCCGTTTGACGATCGCGCTCCTGACCGCCGGGTGCGCGACGCCGCAATACGCGGTGCGCGGCACCCCGACGCCGGATGAATCCGTCTCGGCGGTCGAAATCGAGCGGGCGGTCAGCGCGGTCCAGGCCAAAGAGTTCGAGCGGCAAGGCGCGCGGCTCATCGGCCGGGATGAGCGGGTCGAAGGCTTTGCGGTCCAGTCGATCATCGACCGGCTCAGCCGCGTAACCGAGCGGCCTGGGCTGGGGTACCGCGCTTACCTCTATAAGGATAAGGACCCGAACGCGGCCGCGCTGGCGGATGGGCGCACGTACCTGTCCACCGGCATGTTGGACTACCTTCGCTCGCGCGGCAGCAAGCCTGATGAGCTCGCGTTCGTCTTGGGCCATGAGCTGGCGCACACCGTCGCCCAACACCTGGTGAAACGCTACCGCGCGCTGCAGCAACAGCAGCTGCTGATGGCGGTGTTGGCCGCCGGAGCCTCGGCAGCGACGAGAAACGCCAGTGCCGGCGCGCAGCAAGCCGGCCGGCTGGCGCTCAACGCGGCGGCCATGCTGCAGGACGTGGCGAACAGCGGGTATAGCCAAGACCAGGAGCTGGAGGCGGACCAGCTCGGGGTGCGTTACGCGGTCCGGGCGGGGTTCGACCCGAAGCTCGGGTTGAACATGCTCAACGATTTTGCGCGTTTCGACCAGGGTGGGCCGTTTCTACGCACGCACCCCTACACCGAAACGCGCCGGGCATACATCGAGCGGTATCTCGTTGAAAGTGGCCAGACCGACACCGAACGCGACGCCCGGCTGCGCCAGTTGCGGCAGACTCAAACGCTCTATCCCAAGGGCTCGGTGAGTTGGCAGAACCTTCAGCGCCAAATCGACGCCCTCGAAAAAAGCAGCCCATAGCCCGCGCACCGGATCCATAGGAGGCGGTTCACAAACGCTATGGACGACCGGCGACGGGCTATGGGCGTGTTAGGATGAGCCGACGGCTTCGCGGAGCTGTTCAAGCACCTGCGACACGTCGATTCCGTGCCGCCACGCCAGCTCATCCACGCTCTCATACCCTTCCCGCAGCCGGTTGATCCGCAGCTGCGTGAAAATCGGCTCGGTCTGCGGAAACCGCTGCAGAATTTCATTCACGCTCATCCCCGGCGAAATCCCCTCGGCCACCTGCTGAGGCTCCTGGCCGGCGGGCGCGATGAGTGGGTAGACCGAACGCTCCTGCGCGTCAATCTGCTCGTTCAACTGCTCGATGAATTGCGACAGCCGCAGCACGATGATCGGCACCGAGGCTCTCATGCCGGACAACAGCAGCTCGTTGACCGACCGCACCAGCTGCAGGCTGGCCGCGTGATGCGTCACCTCTGAGAGCCGCATGGACGACGCCAGCACGTGCTGAGCCTCCTGAAACACCTGCAGCTCCCGCCGGCAATGCGCCTGCAGGAGCCGCTGAATGGAGAAGCACATTTCGCGCAGCACGGTTCGCGCTTCCGGCGCGATTTCGAGCGCGGATTCTAACAGGGCGAGCTTCTTGCGCAGCGCGGCGTGGTCCTGACGCAGATCACCGATGGGATCCATCGCGCACCTCCTGTGGTGGTTGGGCAAGGGCCCTGAGGTACGAATCGACGGAGCAGCGAAGGAATGAACAATTGTTACTGTAGCACGAACTCAATTCCTGTCAACCAGAGAATGCGCCAAAAGCGCTATTCCAGCGGCATGCCATGGCGCGTGGTATTCGTACAAATCGTCTTCGGCAGCAGCAACTGGAAGAGATAATCCGGCCCGCCAGCTTTCGTGCCGAGGCCCGAAAGCTTGTGGCCGCCGAACGGCTGGCGGCCCACCATCGCCCCGGTGATCGGGCGATTCAGGTACAGATTCCCGACGTCGAAGGTGCGGATCGCCTGTTCCAGATGCGAGGGCAGCCGCGTGTACACCCCACCCGTCAGCGCATAGGCGGTATCGTTGGCCAACGCCAAACCTTCCTCGAACGTGTTCACCCGAAACAAGCACACCAGCGGCCCGAAGAGCTCTTCTTGCGCCAGCGCATCGCTGTGCGGCACCTCGGTGACCAGCGCCGGACCCACGAACCATCCCTCCCCGGGGAGCCGCTCGCTGGGATAGCGATACGCCACCGTGCCGACGCGGGCGGCCCGCTCCGCCGCCTGGCGCAACCGCTGCTGGGCGGATGGCTCGATGAGCGGCCCGAGATCCGTATCCGGATCCGCCGGATCGCCCACCACGAGCCGGTCGGTCGCCGCCGCCAAACGCTGGACAAACCGGTCATACACATCGCGGTGCACGATGACGCGCGAGGCGGCCGAGCACTTCTGACCGCCGTAGCCGAACGCCGAGCGCAGCGTGCCGGCCACCGCGGCATCGAGATCCGCATCCGCATCGACGACGATCGCGTTCTTGCCGCCCATCTCCGCCACGACATGTTTGACGAACCGCTGCTCCGGCGTCACCTGCGCGCACGCCTGAGCGATGGACAACCCGACCGCCTTGGATCCGGTGAACAGCACCACTCGCGTGGCTGGATGGCGCACCAGCGCAGACCCGATGCGCTCGCCCGAGCCGGGCAGGCACTGCACCACGCCCGGCGGGAACCCCGAAGCGATCAGCGCGCGGGCAACGTGCCAGGCCAGGATCGACGAGCGCTCCGCCGGCTTCATCAGCACCGCGTTGCCGGCCGCAAGGGCAGCCGCGGTCATGCCGGTCAGAATCGCGCAGGGAAAGTTCCACGGCGCGATCACCACCGCCAGCCCACGCGGGACATAGCGGTACGCGTTACGCTCGCCGGCGACTTGCGCCACCGGCCGCCCCGAGGCCAGCTCCTCCATCTGCTGGCTGTAGTAGTCCAAATACTCGATGGCTTCCAGCACATCCGCATCGGCTTCGCGCCAGGTCTTGCCGACCTCAAGAATTTCCCATGCGATGAGCGTGTGGCGCATCTCGCGCAGCCGATCGGCGGCGCGGCGCAAACACGCGGTGCGCTCGCGGACCGGCGTGCGCGCCCACTGAGCCTGGGCCGCGGCCGCCAGGCTCACAGCGCGCTGGAGCTCTGCTGGCCCTGCGCAGCAGACATCGCCCAGCGCCTCTGAGGGACGCGCAGGGTTGGTCGCGGTCCAGAGCTCCGGGGTGTCGATGGCGCCGTCGCCTGTCAGCAACCGGTAGCGCTGACCGAGATGGCTTCGCACCTGGCGCAGCGCCTCCATGACCGCTTCGCGCGGCTGGGGCTTGGAAAAATCCAAGAATGGCTCGACGCGCCACGCGCCCGGCGCGGCCGCCGGCGCATCGCTCGCCGCCGACTCCGGTGTGTACGGCGCGCGCAGCAGCTCCTCGACGCTGCGCTCGCGCAGCGATTCCTGCCGCAGGAAGGACTCGTTCGACGTGTTCTCGAGGATGCGCCGCACGAGATACGCCATCCCGGGGATCAGCTCGCCGATCGGCGTGTAGACCCGGACCGGATAGCCCTGCTGGACGACGGCGGCTTGCAGCGCATCGCCCATCCCGAAGAGGAACTGAAACTCCAGCTGATCTTTGGCCAGCCCCAGCCGTTCCGCCGCGGCCATCGCATGAGCCACCGAGCGCACGTTGTGCGACGCCACCGCCACCGTGACCAGGGGGGCGGCGCTCAACAGCCGGCGCGTCAGGCGCTCAAACGCCGCGTCCGTCGCGGTCTTGCGCAGATGGACGGGCGCGGACCAGCCGAACTGCTGTGCGCGCGCCACTTCCGAGTCCCAATACGCGCCCTTCACGAGGCGGACCGTCACTGCCCGCTCATGATGCGCCAGCCAACCCAGCAGCTCCTCGACGACCGGCTCGGCGTCGCATAGATAGGCTTGGATCACCAGGCCGAGCGAGGCGCCGGCAAGGCCCTGCTCGCGCAGCAACAGCCGCTTGGTCAGCGCAAGCGTCAGGTCCCGCAGCTCGTACTGCTCCATATCGAGGTTGATCGTCGCACCATACCGGGCAGCGTCTTCCAGCAGCGGTATGAGGCGCCGCATCGCGCGCTGGGCGCTCTGATCCGGGCTGATCGGGTCAAAGCGCGGTGTGAGGGCTGACGGCTTGATCGAGAGGTTCGGGCGGGGACCGCACGCGATCGGCGCGGCGGCATCCGGCATCGCTTGATACGCCTGGGCGCACCGCTCAAGGAGCGTCCGGCACTGCGCGACATACGCGTCCGCCTCCGCTTCTGTCAGCACTTGCTCGCCCAGCACATCGAGGCTGCACGTGGCTCCCCGCGCGGCCAATTGGCGCACGGCACGCCCTGCCCCTTGCGCGGAGGACTCAGCGATAAACTGCCGGGCAATCTGTTCGCTGAGCTGGCGCACCAGGCTTGAAAGCGCGCCGCGCGTGAGGAGCCCGCGCCGCGCCGCCTGCGCGCCAAGGCGCAGCGCAGCGGGCAGCCGCATCGACTCTGCGGGAAAATAGTCGACGACGTGGCGCGCCACATCGGCGGGGCGCCGCAGGCTGGGCAGCGCGTCGATGAAGCGCAGCATGCGGCTTTTCACGTCGGGATCGGCCAGGCACCAGGCCAGGACCTGCGCGGTCCAGCGGTTGAGGACGGAGAGCTGCGCGTGCTCGTGGCGGGCGCAGGTAAGGAGCGCCTGGCCGATGGCCTGCGTGCGCGTTTCCAGCGCGGCCAGGTCCCAGGAGGGCTGCGAGGCAGGACGTGCGGTCATCTCGCCTGTAGTATAACAAACATTGATTGAAGAGGAGCCCGCTCGCGCAATCCGCCGGCGGCAGGACGCGGGATGTTTCCGAGAGGGAGGCGCCCGCCGGCGAGATGCGAATCACAATGGTATACTATGCATGCCATGCCGTCTGAAGTCATCCAACTCAGCGGACACATCATCGACTCGCTGATCCTGCCCAAGGTGCTGGATGAAATCATGGATCTCAACGGCACGTTTGAGATCCTGGAAATGACCGTCGGCAAGCGCAAGACCGACCCTTCGATCGCGCGGCTGCGCATCCAAGCCGGCACGCAGCGGCAGCTGGCGCTGATCCTCAAGCGGCTTTCCCGCCTTGGCGCGCTCCCGCTGCACCTGAAGGATGTGCACCTGGTGCGCGCTCCCCGCGATGGCGTCTTCCCTGCCAATTTTTATTCCACGACCAACCTGTCCACGGATGTCCGCTTCCGGGGAAAGTGGCGCCGCGTGGAACGCATCGAGATGGACTGCGGCATCGTCGTCCATCCCGGCGGCGGACGGGCGGTCTGCACCCCCGTGGCCTCCGTGCGCAAAAGCGACTGGGTGGTGTGCGGCGCTGAAGGAGTGAAAGTCACGCCGCTTGAGCGGGCGAGGCAAGCGCAGGTCTTTCAATTCATGGGCAGCGCCGTCTCCTCGGAAAAACCGAAGCTGCAGCTCATCCAGCGGCTGGCCCAAGAAATGCGTGCGGTGCGCCGCGCCGGGCAGAAAATCCTGGTCGTGGCCGGCCCGGCGGTCGTCCACACCGGCAGCGGCCCGTACCTTGAGCGGCTCATCCGCGGCGGCTACGTGCACGTGCTGTTTGCGGGCAACGGCTTGGCTACCCACGACATCGAATCGGCGCTGTACGGCACATCGCTGGGCATCCGCCTGGACCGCGGCGAGCCGGTCAAAGACGGCCACGACCACCACATGCGGGCGATCAACACCATCCGCTCGGCGGGCAGCATCCGGCAAGCGGTGCGCCGCGGCATCCTCAAGCGCGGCATCATGCACGCGTGCATCACGCACCGCGTGCCCTTCGTGCTGTGCGGCTCGATCCGCGATGACGGGCCGCTGCCGGATGTGATCACGGACGTGGTCGAAGCGCAAAGCGCCATGCGCCAGCACATCCCCGACGTGGGCATGGCGCTGATGATCGCTTCGACGCTGCACTCGATCGCCACCGGCAATATGCTGCCGGCGACCGTCAAGACCGTCTGCGTGGACATCAACCCCGCCGTCGTGACCAAGCTCTCCGATCGTGGCACGTTCCAAGGGATCGGCATCGTCTCCGACACCGAATCGTTCCTGCGCGAATTGACTCGGGCCCTGCGCCTCTAGACGGCGGATGACCGTGGCCCCGCGCCCCTCGTCCCCCGCCCCCGCCTTTTTGATGTGCCGCCCCACGTACTACACGATCGCGTATGAGATCAACCCGTGGATGAGCGTGAAGCGCCAGGCGCACACCGCCCGCGCCAACGCGCAGTGGACCCGCCTCTACCAGACGCTGACACGGCAGCTCGGCGCGCGCGTGTCGCTGCTGCCGCCCACGCCAGGCCTGCCGGACCTGGTCTTCACCGCCAACGCCGGGCTGATGGCGCAGCGCGTGTTCATCCGCAGCAACTTCCGCTATCCGCAGCGCCAGCACGAAGAGCCGGTGATCGAGCGCTACGCGCGCGAGCGCGGCTGGCGGCTCATCCGCCTGGCCGCCCGCTACGACTTCGAGGGCGAGGGTGATGCGCTGTGGCTCGGCGAGACGCTCATCGTGGGGTTCCGCTTCCGCTCCGATGCGCCGGTCCATGAAGAGTTGGCCCACATTCTCGCGCGCCGGGTGCTGCCGGTCGAACTGGCCGACCGGCGTTTTTACCACCTCGACACGTGCTTCTGTCCGCTCGACCGCCGGACGGTGCTCTGGTTCCCCAAGGCGTTCGACCGCTACGGGCGCCGGGTTATCGAACGATTCGCGGATCACCTGATCGACGTCACGGAAGCCGATGCGATGCGTTTCGTCTGCAACGCCATCGTGGTCGGCCAGTCGATCGTCATGCAGCAGGGCGCGTCGGACGCGCTGCGCCGTCGGCTGGCGGGCCGGGGGTTTCGGGTGTATGCTGTCGATTTATCGGAATTCCTCAAGGCCGGCGGATCGGCGAAATGCCTGGTCCTGACGCTCAACCGCTCTCGGGCGATGAGTGAGGCATAATGTGGCAGGAATCGATTGAGCTCAGCTTCCGGCTGGGGATCGCCGCACTCGGCGGGTTGGCAGTCGGCATCGAGCGCGAGTGGTCGGTGAAGAAATCGAAGCACGCGCCCCATTTTGCCGGCGCGCGCACGTTTCTCCTGCTCGGCCTGCTGGGAGCGCTGGGCGCGCATCTGTGCGCGGTCGGGCTCGTCGCGGCCGGCGCTGCCTTGCTCCTGGGCAGCGCGGCGCTGATCGTCTCCGCGTATGTCATCACCTCGATGCGGGATGATCCGGGCGGTACGACCGAAGTCGCCGCGTTCATCGTCCTGGCGGGTGGGGTGCTGGCCGGCATGAACCAACTCGCGCTCGCCAGCGGACTGTTCGCGCTCACCACGCTGATCCTCGCCGAAAAAGGGTTCATCCACGCCTTCGTGGAGCGCATCGAATCGCAGGACTTGATGGCGGCCGCGCGCTTCGCGGTGCTAGCACTGGTCATCTTTCCGCTGTTGCCGCAAGGTCCGTTCGGCCCGCCGCCTGGCTTCCGCCCGCAAGAACTGTGGATCTTCGTATTGATCTTCTCAGCCCTCAGTTTCGCCAGCTTCATCATGATGCGGCTCATTGGACCGCATCGCGGCTATGGCTTGATGGGGCTGCTGGGCGGCATGGTCTCCTCGACCGCTGCCACGTTAAACTTTTCGCGCGAAAGCCGTCAGCACCCGCGCCTGGCAGCCCCGCTGAGCCTTGGGCTCATCGCAGCGTCGACCGTCCTGCCCATCCGCGTCGTACTGCTGATGACGCTCTTTAACCCGACGCTCGGACTCAACACCGCCTTGTATCTGGCCCTACCGTTCCTCGTGGCGGTGGCGGCGATGGGCTTGACGTTCTTGCTGAACCATCGCCGGGTCGTGGACATGCCGACGCCGCGCAACCCGCTGCGCTTCGGGGCGGCACTGCAAATGGCGCTGCTCTTCCAGGGGGTGTTGTACCTGATGCAGTGGGTGACGACGCGGTTCGGCTCGCACGGCTCGCTGGCGTCGGCGGCCGTCGTGGGGCTCACGGATGTGGATCCGCTGATTTATTCGATGGTCAAGCTGGGTGGAGCGGATGCGGCCGGCATTTCGGCCGCGGCGAAGGTTCTGACGGTAGGTGTAATCGCGAACAGCGTGTTTAAAAGCGTCTTGGCGCTGGTCATCGGGCGGGGCGCATTCCGCCTGTTCAGTTTTGCCGCGCTCCTGGCGATGGCTGCGGCAGGCCTTGCCTCTCTCCTGCTGCTCTAGCGGTCCCGCTACCGTCCGTAATACGCCGGCTCATTGCCCTTCTTCCATTTGATATTGCAGCCGGCGCTTGGCATCTGTTTCTGGTTGACCGGCTTGCCGACCAACACCGCATCGATCGCCGAGCGCAGATCCTTCCCCGTCACCGGCTTGCCGTTGCCCGGCCGGCTGTCATCAAGCTGGCCGCGGTACGCGAGCGCGCGGTTCGCATCGAACAGGAAGAAATCCGGGGTGCAGGCCGCCGTGTACGCTTTGGCGGCTTCCTGGCTCTCGTCGTAGCAGAATGGGAAGACGAACCCCAGCTCTTTCGCCATCGCCTTGAGATGCTGCGGCGCGTCGTCCGGATAACCGGCCGCGTCATTGGCGCTGATCGCGACGATGCCGATGTCGCTGGAGGCGTAGTCGCGCCCCAACCGCGCCAGCACCTCTTTGACGTGCACGACGTAGGGGCAGTGGCGGCAGATGAACATCACCAGCAGCGCCTTCTTTCCGGAAAACGTCGACAGCGAGATGGTCTTTCCCGACACGACGTCCGGCAGCGAAAACTCCGGCGCTTTGCTGCCCAGGGGCAGCATCGTGGATGGCGTCACAGCCATGGAAGACTCCTTTGGTGGATGGTTACTTCAGCAGCTGGTCGATCTTGGCGGCGAGGATAAAGTCGTTTTCCGAGAGGCCGCCGATCGCGTGCGTGGAGAGCTCGATCGTCACCCGCTTATAGCGCGTCAGATGCAGATCCGGATGGTGGTCTTCGGCTTCGGCGATGGGCGCGATGCGCTGGACCAGGCTGATCGCGTCGAGGAAATCTTTGCAGATCACTGTTTTGCGGATTGTTTTGCCGTCGACCAGCTCCCACTCCTGCAGGTCGCGCAAGAGCGTTTGAGCGGCGCTGGCCGGCAGCGGTGTAGTGCCGCCTTCACACGGTTTGCACTTGCGGCTGGCCAACGGGGCGCTCATAGCGCATCCCTAGGTAGGGCGCTCGATCTCCACCACGCGATACGGAACCATTGTTTTGGGCAAATTCAGCGTAAACCGTTCGCCTTTTTTCTTCCCCAACAGCACCTTGCCCAGCGGTGAGGCAATCGATAGTTTGCCGTTGGGCGGATCGGCCTCGTCGGGCCCGACGAGCAAATAGGCGAATTGTTCCTTCGTCTGCTCGTCTTGCAGCGTCACCTGAACCCCGACACGCGCCTCGCCGGATTTCACCGCCAGATTGTCGATGATCTGGACGTTGGTCAATTTCCCGTCGAGATCCGCCAGCCGTTTGGCCACGTGCTGCAACCGCTCGCGGGCCGCGTGGTACTCGGCGTTCTCCCGCAAATCGCCCATCGCAGCCGCCTTGCTGACCTCTTCCGTCAGCTCGCGCTTCTGCTGCAGCAGCGATTTATGCTCGGCCTGGAGCTTGACCAGGCCTTCTTTGGTGAGGTAGGTCTGGCTCACTTAGACCACGTCTTCTTCGGCTCAGCCGGCGGAGGAGTCTGCGCGGCTCCCGGCTCCGTTGTGGGCACGTCCCAAGTGGACGCCGGTTCGCTGTAGCCAGGTGGTATCATCTCACCTGAGGCCGGTGCGCTCGACGCGAAACAGTTCTCGTAGGAATCAGAAACCGGAAATCCATTGAAGCCCGGCACCCAGAAGGTCACGAAGTCGACCGCGCCTGAGCCGAGCCGCAGGACGCCGCAGCCCACACCCTTGGCCGCACCGGTCAGCGTGCCCACGAGCGGCGGGCCCGCTTTCGATTCATTGACCACGTTGACGATCACATCCACGAAGCACGTGACGATGTTCAGCGCGCCACGGCCGATCATGCCGAACGTCTTGCGCTTGTAGAGCGGCGATTCGGCCGCCTCATGGGCGCGCGTGCGCGCCGCCCACGCCGGCTGACTCACCAAGAGCATCGAAGCCAGGAGCACGCCTGCGACTCGCTTCATACGGGATCCTCCACGGTTCATTCACGACGATAAAAGCAGTCTAGCGTGAAGCTGCGGACCTTGTCAACCAGGCCGGCTCAGGCGGGCTTTCTGCCGGGTGGCGCGAACCACCATCGCCGTCACGCCGCCGATGAGCGCAAACGGCACGCTCAGCAGCAGCCCGATCGTCCAGGCGTAGCCTTTGGCCGCCGACAGTTTCTGCTGCAATTGCCCTGGATCAAACAAGGCCTCTTTGCATCCAGGACACGCGTGGACGGACGCGGCCCAGCCCAGGGCCAAGAGGAGAAGGAATCCGACACGGATCATGCGGCGCGTCATCCACGTTGATACAACATGAGGTACACGATCACTCCGCTGACGCTGACATACAACCACAGCGGAAAGGTCCAACGAGCCAGCCGTTTGTGCGGCTCGATGCGCCGGCGCACCCCTAGCCATAATGTTCGCACGACCAGCGGCACGATCGCAACCGCTAAGACGGTATGCGAAATCAGGATCGCGAAATACACCTGCCGGCTCGCCCCGGTGCCGGTGAAGCGCACCGAGCCGACCTGCGCATGGTAGCACAGATACGACGCGAAGAACGCGAGCGACACCAAGCACGCGCCCACCATGTAGCGCGCATGAACCGCGATCCGACGCGCCCGAATGGAGACCACGCCTCCGAGCAGCAGGATTGCGCTGGTGGCATTGAGCGCCGCGTTGAAGGTCGGCCACAGAGGCGCGCTCATCCGCAGCACTACAGCGGCGTGCGGTTGAGTGCCAACAAGCCCAGCAGCAGCGGCAGGTAGACGACCGAGGCGAGGAACAGTTGGCGGCAGGTCTGCGCGCACGGCACCAGGGCCGCTCGCACGCTCAGCAGGAGAAACGTCGTGCTCAAGATCATCGCGCCGAAAAAGTAGACCGGGCCGGTCAGTCCCAGCATGGTCGGCGCCAGGCTCAGCGGCACCAGCACCAGGCCGTACAAGAGGGTCTGGCGCGCGGTCACTGGCCCGCCCTTCTCAAGCACCGGCAGCATCCGGAAACCCGCCCGCGCATAGTCCTCCCGGTGCAACACCGCGATGGCCAAGAAATGCGGCAGCTGCCACACGAAGAGAATGGCAAACAACACGAGCGCTTCCCAGCCCAGCGTATGCCGGGCCGCGGCCCAGCCGATCACGGGCGGCAGCGCCCCAGGAACCGCTCCGACCAACGTGCACAGCGCGCTGTGGCGCTTCAAGGGCGTATAGACCAGCACATAGCTCGCCCAACTCAGCGCGGCCAATGAGGCCGCCAGCGGATTGACACCCAGCATGAGAACAGCGACCCCTGCCACCGACAGCCCCAGCCCGAACCGGAACGCCGATGGCGGTGTCAAGCGCTGGGCGGGCAGCGGGCGCGAGGCTGTGCGCTGCATCAGCGCATCCTGATCGCGTTCGGCCCATTGGTTGAGCGCATTCGCGCCTCCCACCACGAGCCACATCCCGCACAGCAGTAGGATCAGCGTATGCCATGGCTCGGCTGCGCGAAAACCCAGCCACCACCCGGCTGCGCTGGATACGAGCACGAGTAGCGTCAGGCGCGGCTTCGTCAGCTGCAGGTAATCGGCGGCGCGCTGACCTGTCTTCGGCTTCCCGGCAATCAGCCGCCGGGCTTGCCATGCCAGCAAGACCGCCTGGACGAGCACCAGGGCGCCGGTCGCCATATGCGCGGTCCGCAGCCAGACAAGGCCCCGATGGAAAAAGACGCTGAACCCAAGCCCCAATTGGATCGCAAGGAGCAACAGGAGACGCATCGTGTGCCCTGCGAGCGCCGCGCGCAACGACGCTGATCCAAGCACACGCACCGTCCACCACATAACCGCGACCGCCAGCGCTAACGCCACGCTGATATGGATGAAGACGACATGTCCGGTATGGCGGATGACCGCCCCGAGGATCAGCTGGCCGACCGCGAGCAGCGCGATCAGCAGGCTCATCAGGCGAAGCGAAGGCCGGCGTCCGTCATCTGCGATTGCCACGGTGTTGGCCCAGCGCGGCGAACTCACCCAGGCGACCGCCGCGACCAGGCAGAAGACCGCCTGGCCCAGGCACGCATGTGCGATCGAGATCGCCGGTGGCAGCAGCAACAACACGGTCAGCCCTCCAAGCAGTGCTTGCGCGAACACGCCGATCGCCGCCGCGGCAGCCAACCGGCGGACCCACCGGCAGGACTCAGCGCGCTTCACCCACACGGCCAGGGCGATGATCATCAGCCCCACAACGCCGGCGATCATGCGGTGGCCGTGCTCAAAGAGGATGCCACCCACCATCGGTGGGAACCACGTGCCGTAGGAAAGCGGCCAATCTGGAACGGCAAGCCCCGAAGCGGTGGACGTGACCAGCCCTCCCGCGATCAGCAGCAAGAAAGTGCTGCATGCGGTGAGGATGGCATAATTGTGCAAGCGCTGAAGACGATGCGGTGAACCGACACTCATAGTGGCGACCTAATGCAGCACCAGCTGTAATCCTAATTCCTCGCAGCGAGAGTGAATCTCCCGAACAACTTCGATCGGCGGCACCGGGCCAAACCAGAACACCTGGTCTCCTCGATCAAGATCTCCCAGGGATGCTTGGATTACCGCCATGCCTTGAACGCCTGCAGCGCGAATTTCCTCATCACTCTTGATTCGATTGGTCCCGGGCATGAGCGCAAAATACCATGTCCCATCTTTTTGCCAACTATATAACTCCCAGCCTTTCATCGAGTGAGCCGTTCGGACACCTTTGGTGACCACCGCGGAGATCGGTAGCAGGCAGCCATCCCAGCTCGCTGGTGTGACGTCGCTGCCAGTTTTGATCTCATTACCTGGAAGCACGCGAGCAGGCGGGGAGCACGAGAAGCGCGCCATACTTCCAGTCATCCATGGCGACCAAAACCGGTATTCGTCCCCACGTCGCCAAGCGAAGAGCGAGATCTGATCATCAGCCGATACCACAATGAGGACCTCGGCTTTCACGGCAGGCCATGCAGCAGTGTAGATGGGATCTGAGTCTTCGCTCCAGTCATCTCGGATGAATCGTGTCGGATCCCATCCAGGATCACTCAGTAAATAACGAGCCGTCATCTCCTGCGATGGCTCAGGCAATGGCTGAAACACGAGCTGCTCAGCGTCATAGCGGAGAATCCTGGCGGGTGTCACAACCTTGGCGCGTTCCAATTCGTCCGGCAACTGAACCGGCCGGGGCTTTGCGAAAGCCGTGGCTGGGCACAGGACCCAGACGAGAAAGGGGAGAAGCCAGATCGGTGTGCGCCTCATCGTCATTGTCCTTCTAAAGAAATAGGGGACGTTTCTAATATTTCAAACTCCCCGGAAAAGTTAGAAACACCCCCAACGCTTAGGCTTTGACGTTCTGGGCAAGCCAGTCTTCTTTGCGGCCGGGGACGCTGTACTCGTAGGGGCCGTGGTAGACCGTCGGGGTCGTGGTGAAGTTGCCGTGCGGCGGGGGCGAGGCGGTCGCCCACTCGAGCGTATTGGCCTGCCACGGGTTCTGGCCGGCCACCTTGCCATGTGCGAGGCTCCGGAAGAAGTTGATGATGAACAGCACCTGCGCGGCCACCAGCACGAACGCCGCCACGCTCATCATGCGGTTGAGCCCGCCGACCTGCGCGAGGTGGGTATAGGCGGTGTAGTCGTAGATGCGCCGCGGCATGCCGGCGATGCCGAGGATGAACATCGGGAACATCACCGCATTGAAGCAGATGAACGTCAGGGCGCAGTGGATCTTGCCCAGCCGCTCGTTCAGCATCCGCCCGAACATCTTCGGATACCAGAACGTCACGCCCGCGAAGATGCCAAAAAGGCTGCCGCCGAAGAGCACGTAGTGCAGATGGCCGACGATGAAATAGGTGTCGTGCAAATAGAGATCCACCGGGGTGGAAGCCGCGAAAATCCCAGTGAGCCCGCCGATCACGAACATCGAGACGAAGGCGATCGCGTGCAGCATCGGGGTTGTCAGCTGGATAGAGCCGCGCCACAGCGTCCCGAGCCAGTTGAAGGTCTTGATGGCTGAGGGCACCGCGATGACCATCGTGGACACCATGAAGCTGGTGCCCAGCGTCGGGTTCATGCCGCTGGTGAACATGTGGTGCGCCCACACGAGGAAGCCCAGCAGCGCGATCCCCATGATCGCGTACACCATCGAGTGATAGCCGAAGAGCGGCTTGCGCGCAAAGACCGGCAGGATCTCGGAGACGATCCCCATCGCCGGCAAAATCATGATGTACACCGCCGGGTGGGAGTAGAACCAAAACAGGTGCTGCCACAACAGCACCTGCCCGCCGGCGCGCGCCTGAACCACCCCGTCGATCACCAGCCCGGCGGGTAGAAAGAAGCTCGTGCCGGCGGTGGAATCCAGCAGTAGCAGGATCAGCGCCGAGGCCAGCACCGGCGTCGCCAGCAGCACCATGATCGCCGTGATGAAGAGCGCCCAGATCGCCAGCGGCAGCCGGAAGAACGACATCCCCGGTGCGCGCAGGTTGATGATGGTCGTGAGGTAGTTGGCCGCCCCCATAATAGAGGATGACCCAAGGATGATCACCCCCACGATCCAGCACACCTGGCCCGGACCAAGCGTCGTGGACAACGGCGCATACGCGGTCCAGCCTCCGGCGGCCGCGCCGCTTTCCATGAAGAAGCCCGCGCACACGACCGCGATCGCAGGCGGCACCAGCCAGTAGGAGTACATGTTCAGCTTCGGGAACGCCATGTCGCCGGCGCCGATTTTCAGCGGGATGAGGTAGTTGCCGAACACGCCGACCAGCAGCGGGATGATCGCGAAGAAGATCATGATGGAGCCGTGCATCGTAAAGAGCATATTGTAGAACGTCGGGTCCATCGGCCCGCCTTCCGGAAATCCACCGGGCAGGATCTTTCCCAGCCACGGCCAGGCCTGGTTCGGCCACCCCAGCTGCAAGCGGATGAGCGCGGCGAGCAGCCCGCCGACGAAGAGCATCACGAGGCTCGTGATGAGGAACTGCACGCCGATGACCTTGTGGTCGCTGGAAAACAACGTGCGGCGCATCACGACGACCGCGGCGGCCAACACCGCAAGGCTGCCCCACCGGATCCATGCCGCCTGCGCCGGCAGCAGCAGGGAGAGTAGCGGCACAAACAGAAGGCCGAGAAAGATCAGCTGGCTGTTGACCACCTTGCGCATACCGTCGGCCGCATCGTGCGTCGTGTGAGAAGCGCCGCTCATAACGCTTGCTCCGCGAGAGATTGCGTCAGCCAATTCTGAAACTCCTCCGGGCTTTCAATCGTCAGGAACCCCCGCATGCGGTAGTGCCCGAGCCCACACAGCTCCGCGCAGGCGATGTCGAAATTGCCGGCTGTCGTCGGCTGCACCCACATCCGGCTGGTAATGCCGGGCACCGCGTCTTGCTTGAGCCGGAACTGCGGCACGAAAAAGCTGTGGATCACGTCTTTCGCCTTCAGGTGAATCAGGACGGTCTGATTGAGCGGCAAATGGAGCTGGTTGACGCTGACGAGGTCATCTTGCGCGGTGGGGTCGGTGCGGTCCAGCCCGATCGGATTGGAGGCTTCATCGATGAGCGACGCGTCGGTGCGGCCGAACCGCCGATCCGCGCCGGGATAGTGGATGTTCCAGGCGAATTGCTGGGCGGTGATCGCCACTTCCAGGTCAGGCGGGGGTGGGGTGCCGCGCACTTGCGACCACACCTGCTGGCTGCGCAGCGAGAGCCACACAAGAATGATGGCGGGGATCGCCGTCCACACCACTTCCACGAGATTGTTGCCGTGCGTATACCCGGCCCGGACCCCGGGCCGCCGGCGGTAGCGAATCAGGAAGTACACCAGGGTCAGCTGGACCCCGATGAAGACCGCGCCGGTGATCGCCAGGACGACGTAGAACAGCCGGTCGATGACCGGCGCGGTCGTCGTCACCGCCTGTGGGAGCCACACGCGCATCCCGTCTTGCGCCCACGCGCTGGCTGGCGCGAACAATGCCCCTAACGCGGCCAGCCACCCCATGGGCCGCGATGTCCTGCTGGTATGTCGTATGACCACGCTGTGACCTATGACTCGGTTATTGGGCCTTAAAGGTGAAATTGACTGATTCGCTTTCTCCGTCGCCCACCGTGACTGACTGCGTCTGGGTGCCGTATTTCTCATGCCAGGCTTCCACGGTGTACGTACCCGCCGGGAGCCCGGAGATCGTGAATGACCCATCGTCGCCGCTGACCCCGAAGAACGGATGCGCGACGACGCCCGCGTACGCGCTCATCCAGGGATGGATGTTGCACTTGAACTTCACCATTACCTCGGGCTTGGCGAACGCCTTTTTGACCTTCGGCGCTTTGTTGCTTGGCTGGGCGGTATTGAACGGCGTATTGGCCGTGGGTTTGGCATTGACGTTGTGAGCCGTCGGATCGCTGTTGGCCACCTCCAGCGGCTGATTGACCTGGATGCCGAACACGTGCGGCTTGTAGACGCACCCGTTCTGGTCGAGCATCACCGGCGTCGCCGGCGCAGGGTACGTGCCGCTCACCCCGTCCTTCACGTAGACAAACACATTCTTCAGCTGGCCTTGCGCACTGGCGACCACATCCTCGGCGTACACCGGCGAGCTATGCGCTTGCTGGCACACCGGGTCGGCGCTCATTTTGAGCGTGGCCGGCTTTGGCGCCTGGCCATCGAGCGTAACGGTGCCTTGAATGACCGCCGAGCTGCCGCCAACAGCAGGCTGCGCGCCGGCCGGCGCTTCCGCTACTTGGACCGGCCGTCCCTCCGGGGCGTCAGGTGTCGCCGACGCTTCCTGCGGCTTGCCGCCGCCGCAGCCGATGGCAATCAAGGTCGCGATCAACAGCGGAGACCACATGCGTGAGCGTTCCATGGCAATCCTCCTTTTGCTATTATTGGGTCAACTTACTCTGCTGCGTGCGTTGCCTGGTGCAAGACAAGGTCCACCCACGAAGAAACCGCGCGCGCGGTGGGGTTGCCGCCGTCCCAGATGGCAAACGCCACCGCGGTGAATGCTCCCGGATCGATGGCGGCCGCGCCATCCGGTTCGACTGGAGCCAGCGGCCGTTGAACCACAACGGTCCAGCGGCCGTCCTCGTACTTCGCAGCGCTACTCAGCGCACCGACGTCGTTGCGATCAGCCATCGGCCGGGCGACGAAGGTTTCGAAATCGTTGGCGACCATCTCGCGAGGCCGCTCAAGATCCGAGGCCCAATAGGAGACATCCAACTTCGGAGCCTCGGCATACGGCCAGGCCTGGAGTGTCACCACATCGCCCTGGCTGCCGGCCGGCTTGAGCACCAGCGCCACCGCATCCGGTGCAGGTGACGAGGCTTCTGCGTCCGCCTGCGGATCCTGCGTTGGGTCATCCCAGGTCAGCCGGATCGCCATCGCCTCGTGATTGGCCACCACTTGAAATCGAATCGCCCGCACCGTCGGGGGGTTCGCCCACTCTCCTACCGCAGTCACGACGTTGCGCACGCGCACATCCGTGGATTCGACCGAGGTCCATGCCGGATCGTCCGGGGTCGAAGGCAGCGCGCCGCTGATCCAGCGAGCCCGTGCGATCATGTTCCAGTGCGCCGGCTCCTGGAGCGAGGCGATGTAGTACGCCAGATGCCAGGCGTCTTCGAGCGTGGTGTGTTCCATCGCCGTGATGGTATCGATATAGGATGGCATCCCTGCGCCGTCGATCCCGGCGAGCAGCCGCGTGAGGATCGCTTTTGCCTCGTTTCCGCCCCGGTACGACCATCCCTGGCTCAGATCCGCCGGACGAATCGGCATGTTCCAATCATCGACGAGCCCGGCAGCCGAGGGTCCATTAGCGCGCCCGGCCGCGCCGTGGCACGCCGCGCACGCCAGCTGCTCATACAGCGCCTTGCCCTTCTTGAGGTCCACCCGTCGCAGGCCGGGATCCTGAGGCAACTCGATCGGCACGGGCTGGGTCTGTTCAAACGCCGGGGACAGGCTCTTGAGATAATCCACCAGCGCCCACCGGGTCGGCTCATCCAGCTGCTGCCAGTCCGGCATGTTGCTGCCCGGCAAGCCCTTCGTGATGATGTCAAAGAGGTCTTGATCCGTCGGCGGCGTGCCGCTGGCGGTGCTGCGGATTTTGTACACGCCCATCGTCAGATCGCGCGGCCGCGGATAGAAGCGCTTCGCGTCCACCCCGTCCCCTTTGCCGGAGGCGCCATGGCAGCGCGCGCAGTACTGGTCGTACGCCGCCCTGCCCGCCGCCGCGTCAGGCGATGGCCGCTCCGCCCAGGCAGGCGCGACCCCCCACGTCAGCAGCCCGGCGAAGAGGGCCGCTGCCCAGAGGGACATTTGAATTTGAGCCGGAGGGAACCACCGGATGCACTGACACCTGCAGATCATGAACGTATAAAGGGCATTGTAGCGGAGGGGACCGTGCGCGTCAACGTGACGGGCCTGGTGGAAGAAAAAAACCGAGTTGAGGTGCGTCACACCTCAACTCGGTTTAGTTGTGAGAACAAGTAGCGGGGCCTGGATTTGAACCAGGGACCTTCGGGTTATGAGCCCGACGAGCTACCTGACTGCTCCACCCCGCAGTGAATAGCGTAAGGGTATTTTACGGTCCGTTCCCCGTCGACGTCAACGGCTATTGTCGACGGAGCGGGAGGATTCAAGCGGAATAACGATTTCGCCTGGCTGCGCCACCTTGAAGGTGGAGCGAATGAGGCCTTCGACGTACGTGGGGTCGGTCTGCAACCGCACGTGCTCTTGCGTCAGCTGCTCATGCTCGGCGCTCAGCCGGCTCAACTGCCGGTCGAGCCGACGCTCCCACAGCGAGAGCCGTACCCAATCGTACAGGCCCGGACCAAACAACACGAGCGCGAGGACGGTGAAGCTCAGCCAACGGTAGGCGTGCGGCGGCAGCGGTCGCGGCGCACTCATGCCTTCGCCAGCTTCTTGGCCTGCGACTTCCTCAAGGGCCACATCGTGCCGGCATAGACGGCGCGGAAGCCCAGCTGTTCTTCGATGCGCAGCAACTCGTTGTACTTGGCCACGCGTTCGCTGCGCGAGAGCGATCCGGTCTTGATCTGGCCCGCGTTCGTCGCCACCGCCAGGTGCGCGATGGTGACGTCCTCGGTCTCGCCGGAGCGGTGCGAGATGATCGTGCCGAACCCGGCGCGCTGCGCGGTCTCCATCGCTTCAAGCGTCTCGGTCAGCGTGCCGATTTGATTCACTTTGATCAAGATGGCATTGGCGGCGCGCTGCGCGATGCCCCGCCGCAGCCGCTCGGTGTTGGTCACGAACAGATCGTCGCCCACCAGCTGGACCCGGTCGCCGAGCGCCGAGGTCAGCTGCTGCCAGCCGATCCAATCGTCCTCCCCCAGCCCGTCCTCGATGGAGACGAGAGGATATTGGCTCACCCATCGCTCGTATTGGCTAATGAGCTCTTGGGCTCTCATGGACTTCTCCGGCGCGCTTTTGAAGAGCCGGTAGGCGCCGTTGTGCACCCATTCATTGCCGGCGACATCGAGCGCCAGCATGATTTGGCGGCCCGGCGTGTAGCCGGCTTGCTCGATCGCCTGCAGCACCACCTTGATCGCCTCTTCGTTCGACGACAGGTTAGGCGCAAACCCGCCCTCATCGCCCACCGCGGTCGTCTGCTTTTGCGATTTCAGTAGCTTCTTGAGCGCCGCGAACACTTCCGCGCCCATGCGCAACGCCTCGGAAAATGTCTTGGCTCCGATGGGCATGATCATGAACTCTTGGATGTCGAGCGTATTATCGGCGTGCGCTCCGCCATTGACGATGTTCATGAGCGGGATCGGTAGCACGCGGGCGGGCGCGCCCCCCAAAGAGCGATAGAGCGGCATGCCGCGGCTTTTGGCCACCGCCTTGGCCGCGGCCAGCGAGACGCCAAGGATCGCATTCGCGCCAAGATGGGATTTATTCGGCGTATTGTCCAACTCGCACAAGCGCTGATCGAGCTGCGCTTGCTTGCTGGCATCGAAGCCTTTGAGCGCCTTGGCGATGGGGCCGCGCACGTTCGCCACCGCCTTGAGCACCCCTTTGCCTCCGAAGCGCGGATCCTTGGTGTCGCGCAATTCCAGCGCTTCGTGGCTGCCGGTGGAGGCACCGGAAGGCACCGCGGCGCGACCGCACCCGCCCCCGGCAAGGACAAGGTCCACTTCAATGGTAGGCTGGCCGCGCGAATCCAGTACTTCCCGGGCGGTCAGCGACTTGATTGTGGTCGATGAGGAAGCCATTGAAGGCTGATTATAACAAGAGAGGGGAATTCGTAGCAACTGCTTTTTAGCCATCTAGTTACATCTGTCATTATCAAACATTTATTAAATAATTAATTCTATTAAAAAGTCGCCCATTACGTTGACACGTTTCAGCGTGCGTGATATAGTCAGATTGCTATGAAACCCAAGCGCAGTTTTCGCATGAAATTGCAGTTGTTTTGGGAAATGTACTGGATGGCCATCGCGGTGGTCCTCGTCTTGCTGGCCTCCATCATCTGGCCGGTCATCATCCTCTTAGGGCTGGATTCGTACCAACGCACCTACCTCATTGCCCTGCTCTCGCTAACCCCCCTCCAGTCGATCATTTACGGCGGACTCTTCGTCGCCATGCTCTGGTGGCTCCACTACGGCGGCGGCAGCTTCGGCAAGGTCAATAAAAACCGGGTGCGCGGCGAGCAGGTCAGCATCAAGTGGACCGACGTGATCGGCATGGAAGAGGCGAAGCAGGAGGCATGGGAAGTCGTGGAGCTCCTGCGCGACCACGTGAAAGTCACGCGCATCGGCGGCAAGGTGCTGCGCGGCGTGCTGCTCGTCGGCCCGCCAGGGTGCGGAAAAACCTACCTCGCCAAAGCGATTGCCACCGAGTCCGGCCTGCCCTTCCTGGCGATGTCCGGCTCAGAGTTCACCGAAATCTTCGTGGGGGTCGGGCCGTCGCGCGTGCGCCAGCTCTTTAAGAGAGCGCAGGTCTACGCTAAAATCCACGGCGGCTGCATCATCTTCATCGATGAATTGGACGCCGTCGGCTCCTCCCGGGCCACCGATCTTGGCTTCGGGGCGCAAAGCGAGCACAACAATACCGTCAACGAACTGCTCGTCCAGATGGACGGGCTTGAGAGCCTGCGGTACAACATCGTCGTCATCGGCGCGACCAATGCCGATGAGACGGTCTTGGATCAAGCGCTGCTGCGCCCCGGGCGCCTTGACCGCAAGATCCACGTCGATTTGCCCGGGCTGCAGGACCGCGAGAAGCTCCTGAGCTTTTATCTGGGCAAGGTGAAGACCGACACCGAGGTCGATGTGCCGCGGCTGGCGCGCCGGGCGGTGGGACATTCGCCGGCGGACATCGAGAACCTTGTCAAAGAGGGTGCGCTGATCGCCGCGCGCAACAAGCGGACCAGCGTCACCTATAAGGATCTCTCGGAGGCGCTGGAGCGCATCGACTTAGGCTTCAAGATACACCAGAAGCTGGTGCCCGAAGAGCGCAAGCGGGTCGCGTATCATGAGGCCGGCCACTTGATCACCACGTACCTGCTGCATCCGACGGACGACGTGTTCAAGGCGTCCATCATTTCCCGCCGCGGCGGCACGCACGGCGTGGTCTGGCCGGTGCCCCGCGAAGAGCTGAAGCTGAACCACCGCGACCGCATGCTGGCGACGATCAAGACGATGCTCGCCGGCTACGTGGCCGAGAAGATCAAGTTCAACTCCACCTCCGACGGGGTGGGCAGCGACTTCAACAACGCGATGATGATCGTGCGCCGCATGGTGTGGAACTACGGGATGGGCTCGAACGGATTCGTCGGCAACTATGACGCCCTGACCGAGCGGTGGGCATTCCGTCGCGGCGGGTCCGGCGACTATATCTCCGAGAAAGTGAAGGAGCAGCTCAACGACGAGATGCACCGCATCCTGAAAGAGTGCATGCACGATGTGGATGCGCTGTTGCGGCGCGAAGACGCCCTGCTGGAGCGGTTCACCGCGGAGCTCTTGAAGAAAGACGAGCTCGAGTACGACGAGATTGAATCCATTTTCGCCCAGTACGGCAAGCAGCGCACCGTGCCGCTGCCGCCTCCCGCGTCCTCCGCTGCGTAACTCAGGCCCTCCGCTTCACGGAGCAAGCATGCGAATACGCCAGACGATCGGTTTCGGCATTCTGCTGACGGCAGCGCTGGCAGGCGCCGGCTGCGGGAGCAAGCCCACCTATCCCAAAGAACACCTCGTCGAATCCATCCAAGGGCTGCTTATCGAGCAGCAGCTGAACGCCTCGGTCCGGCTCGTGGACCAAACGCTCGCCGTGCACATCCACCATCCGGACCTGCTCATCCAGTCGGGCACGCAAGCCGAGCTGGGACCGGCGTTCGATGAGGTGGCGCGCACGGTGATCGGCGACATCCTGCACCGCGTACTGCTCAGCACCGACGCGGACATCCGCTTCTACCTCCTGCTGATGTCCGATCCGAACGCCCCGGGGTTGTACCTGACGATCATCCGCTACGTCGACGACATCAAGCGCGCCAACGTCAACATGATCGACGTACCGGAAATGCTGGCCCGCACGGTGTTCGAATGGAACTACATCGGCACCTCATCGCTGTCACTGGAGCAGTACATTCCGCGCGGCATCCGGCTAGAGGAGTTCCTGAGCCTGCAACTGGCTAAGCGGCTGCAACAGACGCTGGCGGAGCGGCTCCAGACCGACGGGGCGGCGAACGTGGGCAAATTCGTGGGGACGTACCAGAACGGGGAGTTCGCGCTGGTCCTGGACGTCACGCCGGCGAAAAGCGACCGTCCGCTGGATGAGGCGATGATGCGGGAGGTGTTCGATACCGCGACCGGCGTCGTCGCGAAAGTGCTCTCAGGCTACCGCTTTGAATCGTTCGACACGGTGCGGCTGATCCATCCCATCAGCGGCCGCAACATCGTCTTCCACAAAGCCTCGCTCAAGTCCTTCCAATAACGTTCCGTCCGCTCACCCGCACGCGGCGTCCCAGCACCAGCGCGATCGCGCGAGGATACAGGCGGTGCTCCACTGCGTGGATGCGCGCCAACAGGTGGGCTTCGCGTTCGTTGGGACGGACCGGCACCGCCTCCTGCAGCACGATCGGCCCGTGATCGATGTGCTCGTCGACCACGTGCACCGTCACCCCGGTCACCTTCGCGCCCCATGCCAGCGCGTCCCGCACCGCGTGCGCTCCGGGAAAAGCGGGCAGCAGCGCGGGGTGGATGTTGAGAATGCGGTTGCGGAAGCGGCGGACAAACACCGGCGAGAGGATGCGCATGAATCCGGCGAGGCACACGAGCCGAACGCGATGCGCCTGGCAGCGGCGGATCAGCGCCCGCTCATAGGCGGC
>PCVX01000101.1 GCA_002796105.1 Candidatus Omnitrophica bacterium CG11_big_fil_rev_8_21_14_0_20_63_9
ATCTTTGCTCAGCGCATAGCCCCCGACCGCGCCGGCACCCACGAGCAACACCGCGCAGCCGCTGCCGGCCAGCCCAACTGAGAGCAACCCGACTGTCACGATGACACGACACACGTGGCGTAAAGCCGCTCGTTTCATGCATGCCTCCTTAGCGCTCAATCGATGGGCGCTGTCGTGCATAGCCGCCTGGTAGATTCTAACATATTCTCCGGACTAGAAGTGCCAGGAGACGCCTGCGAGCAGCTCGTATTTTAGCTCCTCGTGCTCCCCGCCAAGGTTCTGGTAGACTGGCACCGGCACGGCCAGGAACGCCGAGACCGACTCGGTGAGATCGGCGGCCACCCCAGGGCTGAGCAGCACCGTCGTGCCGCCGCTGTCGAACACCTTCCGCTGCCCGCGGCTGCGATCCTGTTGCGCCCATTGCGAGTGCAGTTCCAAGACCACGCTGAGGTTCGGATGGGAGCCGATCGGCCGCAGCGCATAGGACGTTCCAAGGTCCCAGCGGAACACGTCGCCGGCTTTGTGGTCCTGGGCTCCTTCACCTCGATAGGTGTACTGGAACGCCGAGGCGAGCGTCACTTGCCGCCAGAAGCTGCGTGAAGCCGCCACCCCCGCGGTCACATCCCAGCTGCCTGAGCCGGGCTGCTGCTCCGCCTCGAATTTCGCCCCGGCCTGATCCCGGTCGGATGTCTCGCCCGTGGGCGTTTTGACACCCAGCAGCGCGGCGGCGTCTACGCCATCCTCCCAGAACCGGTACTTGCCCACAACCCGCAGGTCGCCCAGACCATCCGACCGTTCGCCTCGCCCCAGAGCGCTGTGGCTATCGATCTGAATGGACGTGCGTGAGACGACCGGAGCGACCACGAAAACGTCGAACCGGTCAGTCACCCCGTAGCCGGCGCTGACGTGATACAGCTCTTCGTGATTTTTCCCGTGCACGTCGCGCCCGTCATGGTGCAGGGTATGCGCATCGCGCGCCGGGATCGCATTGTAGCGCTGTTGTTCGAACAAGAACCCCACGGTGCCATGCCCTTTGCCGAGCATGTTCGCGCTGGGCGTGAGGACCGTGGCGCCCGCCGAGCGGCCATGCTGGCGCTTGGCGTTGAAGGGACAACTGCACGCGTCGCACGCCGATACCTGCGGCGCGTACGCGATGCCAAGAAGCAATCCAAGAAATGCGACCCGAAGTTGCAGCATAGAATGATGGCCTCCAAACCGTCGTGAGACAGCCTATGGATGTGATGAAGTCCGTTGGAAATGCGTGGAAGAAACGGGAAGCTTACACGGGGATCTTGTCTGGCGGATCGAGAAACGCGCTCAGGACGCGACAGGCGCGGCCATCGCAGGGGGACATCGTAGGCCGCGGGAGCAGCGAAGAGACGCTCAACAGCGGCAGGTGCGGATCGATTTTTCCTGGATGGACCGCTTGTCGCTGCGCGTGCCCCTGGCACTGCGCGGCTTGCCATGCGTCAACGTGCGACGCCTTGACCGAACCGCCATGATGGTGCCGCTGCGCGCAGCAGCACCGGCGCGCGCGCTGCTCATCGAGCGGGCACCCGCAGGCCTTTCGCATGCATGATGATCCTGGAGAGGCGTGGGAAGCAGCTCGCATGCGCGGCAGCTGCTCAAGGGCGGCCGCCGTCTGCGTGGCGAGCAGGCTATACCACAGCGCCAACAGCAGGGTGCTGATGCGCCTCATGATGCTTCGGGGTTTCCTGCCGGCACAGCGCGCCCCTGGGCCCATGCCCTGAGCCCTTCCACCTGCTCTTCCATGGTCACAGCCAGCGGAACGGTGCGAGAGATTTCTTCCACCAATAATTCGGTCGTCAAGACGCCCGATCCGGAGAACGCCGCATAGAGCGCGTTGACGATGACTTGCTCGATCTCGGCGCCGGAGAACCGCTCCGTGGCCCGCGCCAGCGCATCAAGATCGAACTGCACCGGGTCCTTCTTGCGCTTGCGCAGATGGATCGACAGGACCTGCTTGCGCACAGCCTGGGACGGCAAGTCCACGAAGAAGAGCTCGTCAAAGCGGCCCTTGCGCAGCAGCTCCGGAGGTAGCGCGCTTACGTCATTGCAGGTGGCGATAACGAAAACGGGCTCGGTTTTCTCCTGTAGCCATGTCACAAACGTGCCGAAGATTCTTCGCGAGAGCCCGGCATCCGCCTCTGACGAGGTGGAGAACGCGAATCCCTTCTCGATCTCGTCAATCCACAACACGACAGGGGAAAGATATTTCGCTGTTTCAAAGACGCGGCGCAAGCTGCGTTCGCTTTCTCCAATGAATTTGTCGTATAAGCGCGAAGGGTCGAAGCACAGCAGCGGAAGCCCCCACTCCTTGGCCACGGCCTTGGCGCATAGCGACTTGCCGCACCCTTGAACGCCGAGGAGAATGATGCCTTTGGGCGCGGGCAGGCCGAACGCTTTGGCTTCCTCGGTGAACCCTTTCGTCCGCTTGGCCAGCCACTCTTTCAGCCGCTCCAGGCCCCCGATCTCATGGAACCCGTCGCTGTGAAACGACAGCTCCAGCACATGGTCGCGCTTGAGGACCTCCTGCTTGCGCTTCAACACCAGTTCGATGTCCGTCGGATCCAGGCGCAGGTCGTGGATCACCGCGTCGGCGATCGCCCGCTCCGACTCCTCCAGCGTCATCCCGCTCAGGCTGCGCACGAATTGTTCGAACTGCTGCGGCGTGAGATCTCGCAGCACGCCGGTCGGACGGCCGGCCTGGAACACGCCTGTGGGGCGGCTGAGCCGCACGCACGTCTCGTCGATCAGTGCCTTGAGCTCATCGTTCGTGGGCAGCTGCAGCTGATAGTGCGCCACCATCGTCTGCAACTCCTTCGGCAGGACTAAGTCGGGGGCCGAAATAACCAGCGCGCGCTGCCGCGCGGTCGACACCTTCGCCACATCGCGCAGCTTGCGCACGACGAGCGCATTGTCCAGTGAGGTGTGCAGGTCTTTAAAAAGAAAGACCGGCGCGGCCGGCGCGTTCGCCGCGAACTCGAGCGCATGCGTGGGGTCTTTCGTGCCGGGCACGGCATCTTTCTTGCCCCACAGGCGCAGCCCGTCAGTCGCCGTCCAATGGAATAACGGGCGGCCCAGATCGCTGGCCACGTCTTCCACGATGCGCTCTAGGCGCGTCTCTTCATGCGTGGTCACATACACGATCGGATAGTGCCCGCGCAGCAGCAGGCGCAATTCGCGCAGATTATCGGTGGCCATCAGTCAGGAGGGAGAAAACTCACGCCACGCTGTGGCGTGACGTGCACGGGCGGCGGATTACTCGTCACTCCCCTTCTCCGCCTCGCCATGCTCCGAGGAAATCACCGGCCCTTCACCTGAGACGCGCACCCAGCGGCCGCCCATATAGACTTCCTTGAAGCGGCTGCGCCGATACGGCCGTCCCCCTGAGCGCGGCGGCTTAGATGAGGGCTTGGATGAAGGACGTACTTTGGCAGCAGGAGCAGGCGAAGATGGTGCGCCGGCAGCGCTCGGCGGCACGTGAGCTTGCGGAGGATGGGGGCCTTGCCCTCGGCCACGGCCGCGATGCCTGCGGCGTCGCCCGCCGCCAGGTTGAGGCGCCGCTGAAGGTGCTGGCATTGCAGCGGCTGGCGCCGCTTGAGGAACTGAAGGTACTGGAGATGGCGCAGGAGGCGCGGATGCTGCGGGCGATGCGCTCTGGCCAGGTGTCTGGCTGCGGGCACCCCGTCCACGGCCGCCGCGATGCCGCCGGCGCCGGCCAGGACGCGGACCAGGCGCGGCCGCGGGAACCGCCTCTCCCTCAGGCTGGAGCTCGACGCCGCGGCGCGCGGCGATCTCCCGGAGCGCTGAAGACTCCGGCGCACTGCTGAAGCGGCTCAGATCGCGGAAAAACTCTTCCACGCCCGCCGGAGCGCTGACCCACGCAAACTGCAGGACGCCATTGCCGGTATTGCGCAATCCTTGCCACGACTGGCGGGGGACAAACGCGGTCGTCCCGGGCACCACCATCGAGTGGTGTCCCTGGACCGTCAGCCGGCCCTGGCCTTTGAGGAAGACCAGCCAGATATCGGCGTTCGAGAGCCGGTGGATCGGCACCGCGCTGCCCGCCGGCAGCGTGTGCACCGCGGCGGCAAAAGCCGCTCCGCTTTGGCGCGGATCGACCTGGATCAGGAGCTCGCCGGGACACCAGGCGTGAAGTTTGAGCACCTCGCCCATGTGAGGGCGAGGCGCCGCATCAGGAACGTGATCGCTTATGACTTCGTCTCACAACTTTTGCCGCTGCAACACGGGCAGGCTTTGACGAGAGAGACCAGCTTGATGAGTCCGGCGATGCCGATGAGCGTGTAGACTACCTTCGCCGCGGTCGTCATGTCACCGAGCAGTTTGGCCACAAGATCCAGCTGGAAGATAGCCACCAGCCCCCAGTTGAGCGCGCCGATGCCGACGAGCAGCCCGACGATCTTGCAGATCCCGCAGCACCCTTTTCCACCACTCATCCTGATCCCCCTTTTGTGGGCAGGAACCCTCACCCCTGACCGGACCGCCGGCCAGAGCCGTTCTTCGGTATGATCACACACCTAGCGGTAGTTTTCAAATTGGAGCGGCACGCCGAAGTCCCGCTGGCGCAGGGCCTGCATCACCGCCTGCAAATCATCGAGCTGCTTGCCAGCCACCCGGACCGCATCGCCGTCAATACGGGGCTGGACCTTCAAGCCCAGGTCCTTGATCACTTTCGCGATGTCTTTACCCTTCTCGGTCGAAAGCCCTTGCTGAAGCGTAGCCTGCTGCTTCATGCCGCCGCTGGGAAGCTGCTCAGGCGTCTTCCAGTCAAACGCCTTCAGCGACACGCCGCGCTTGGCGAGCTTGCCTTTGATGACGTCGGCTACGCTGCTGAGCTGGGCGTGGTGGTCGCCGGTCAGCTTGAGAAGGCCGGAGGTTTCCTCGAATTCCAGGCTGGCGCTGGTGCCGCGGAAATCAAACCGCGTCAGGATCTCCTTTTGCGCCTGCTGCACCGCGTTGCGCAGCTCCTGGAGATTGACCTTGGAGACGATATCGAAGCTGTGGTCCTGCGCCATCTACTTCGCGGCGGCGATCAGGCCCACCTTAAGCGTCAGCCGGCTCGGGTCGGACGCCCACGGCCACAGCGCCGCGTACGCCATTTGCCCGGCCTCGCCTTGCTTCAAGAAGAGGCACTGGTCCACCCAAATCCCCCCGAAGCGATGGATCGCCTGCTGGATCGCCGGTTCGAATTTCGCGGCCCGTCCGAACTCCTTCACCGGCCCGCCGAATGTTTCGGTGAGAAGCGCGTAGCACTGCTGCAAGTCGTTGCGGGAAAACACGCCTTCCAAATAATCCCCCGTAGAGGGGGCTGAGCGCACCAGCATCGGGACTTTGGTTCGAAGCGTCTCCACCAAGGGCTGGAGCATCACTGGACCTGCATCTCGATCGGGTGGCGCACCCGGTAGGCCAACCGCAGCTCCTGCTTCTGGCTGGGAGCCAGCTCCAGCTTCCAGGAAAACACGCCGGGCTTCTCGGCGTCTTTTTCCACGTCGCCTGGCGTGTACTTCACCGCTTCGACGGTGATTTCCTCCCGCTGCGACACCGGGACCTGGTCGAAGACCGCCACCGTGACGGTGCGCCCGGTGAAGTTCTCCACCGTCGTCAGCCATTCGTAGTCCGTCGCTTTCATTTTCCCACGCAACCCAGGCAGCAGCGCCACTTCCACGCGCTCCTTGAGCGGACGCCGCTCCACCCGCACGCGCTCATCAACCCCCAGGTAGAGATCAAACTCCTCGCCCGGCGCCACTTGTTCCAGTGCTGCGGTCGCGACAAACGCGCCGTCCAGGAACACCGCGACCGGTCCGGGCAGGTACAGTGTGTCAGTCGTATTGGTCACCTTCGCGCGCAAAAACGCGAACGGCACCGCGCGCGGGGTCAACTCATACGCGAAGCTAGTTGAAAAATCCTGCGCGCCGATGGGGATCTTCTGCGGCTGCCAATCGGACGGAATCGAGGCGGGCTTTGGCAGCGTGAAGGTCACCGAGGGGCCTTGCGTTTCAACCAGGGCGGTGGCGACTTGCGCTTCTTGGACCGGCGCAACCGACGGCGCCATCAGACCCTCGAGGCGTTCGGCCGCGTTCTTGGCTTTCTCGTCGGCGGCCTCATACATGGCATCCATCCGCCTCGTCCGCTGCGGCACCGGCTCCCACGGCTGCAGAAACCATGGCTCGAGCTGCGGCATCGACCCGGCAAGCGCCGGGCGGGCGGTCGAGAGCGTTAAGCGGACGTCCCTCCAATCTTCGCCGGTCTGCTGGCGCACGAGCCCGGAAAACCC
>PCVX01000011.1 GCA_002796105.1 Candidatus Omnitrophica bacterium CG11_big_fil_rev_8_21_14_0_20_63_9
TGCCTGCGAATTAGTCTTGCCAAGAGGGCGGATAATCCTGGACATATAAAGATCCTAACACTGGGTGGCGGACCATCTAGAGAATGGCTTGAACTGGAAAGTGAAATGGACGACATGTCGTTAAACGGAAGGACGGAGCTCACGTACCTTGACTATGATGCTGAAGCTGTCACATTTTCTGAAAAACGTTTGAAGAATAATCGGCTTATAGGTTCTCTCAGATTATGCTGCGAGAGTGTGTTAAATTTTGCAAGATCTGAGGATTGGGATGATAAGAAATATTCTTATGATTTGATATATGCTATTGGAATTGCTGACTATTTTCCAGACAGCATCTTGGGCGAAATACTAGCAAGAGCTGTCAGTCTGTTGGAAAACAATGGCCAACTAATCATAGCGCATAAGGACGAGAAATCGTTTTGTTTTTCAGCTCTGGATTGGTTTTGTGACTGGACTTTCTATAGGAGAGATCAAGATCACTTTACTCAAGTGCTTGATACTGCGATCAGTCAAATAGGAGGTAAAATTTCATATCGCGTTGAGCGAGATGAAACCGGGGAGTTTATGTTCTTTATAGTAACAAGGGCGAAATAATTCAAAGTTCCATCATAATAGGATTTGTGGAATTCGATACCAATGCGACTGTCCCTTGAGTACTACATCTATTCTGGCGTACTGAATTTCGTTTCATGCGCAACCATTACTTTTTTAGTCCTAGCCCAGAAAAGAGGCTCTCGGCTCGTCAGACTGTTTTCAATTTTTACTGGGGAAATGGCCATATGGGCGCTCTTTTATTTTGCTTGGTTGGCAAGCGACGATAGGAAACTTGCAGAGTTTTTCCTGCGAACCTGTATGGTCCCAGTAGTCATGATGCCAGCATCCTTCTTTCACTTTATGCTCGAATTAGTTAAGCGAAAAGTCAGCAGAAGTATTCATTTTATAAATTATGGGCTTGGTTTCTTGATAATGTCGACGATCTACGGACCTCTCTTCGCGACTAGTGCAGATAAGCCATTTCTTGTATTTCCGTATTGGTTACGACCCGGGCCAATATTCCCACTCCATGTTGCTCACTTTGTTGGGATTGTAATCATATCTCACAGCATCATGTTTAATGTAATCAAGACAACTAACTTACCAGGGTTAAAAAAACAAGTTTCGATCGTATTCTGGGGAACGCTTATCGGATTCTCCTCTGGAATCACTAACTATTTAGCTTGGTATAGACTCGCCGCACCAATTGCCAACCCCATTGTTTCTTTTTATACAACTGCCATAGCATACGCCGTGGTCAAGCACCAACTCATGGATATTGAAGTCCTAGTTAAGAGAACCCTGCAGTTTGCGGGGTTGGTGGGGTTTGCGGTTCTGCTAATGGCGATCGTGCCGAAGTACTTGCTGCAATTCTTCGGAATTCCTCGGGCCGTAGCGGATATTCTTGGAGCGGTGATTGTTGCCGCGTCATTTGGGAAGGTACGGGAGTCGCTTGTGAATGTGACGGATCGATATCTCTTTCAGAAGAAGTACGATTACAAAGAGTTGCTGAAGAAGTTTACGGATGAGGTCATGTTGAAGGTTGATCTGAAGCAGCTGCTGGAAACGACAGTTAACACGCTGACAGAGACGGTGAAACTGGACGGGTCGAGCCTCCTACTGTTTGATAAGGATAAGCGGACGTATGAGTTGGTGGCAACCAGGGGAGCGAATGGACAGCAAGTTTCCCTGGGAGAACAAGAGCAGCTCGTCACATTTCTACGGGAAACGCACGAGCCGGTTTGGCTCGACGGCAAAGTCGACTACCCGCAAACGATCAAAGGGCAGATGACGCTGCAGCTCAAGTCACGATTGGCGCTGCCGCTGCATGTCCATGAGGATCTGATTGGCGTTCTGCTTTTAGGGAAGAAGAAATCTGATGAAGCATTTGGGAAAGATGACCTGGATATCCTGACCCCGCTGGCGCGCACGCTCGCCATTGCCGTGACGAACGCGCAACTCTTCGAAGAGCTGGCCAAGACGCAGGCGGAAGCCGCTCAGAAAGAGAAGCTGGCGGTCATCGGTACGCTCTCAGCCGGGATCAACCACGAAATTTGCAACCCGCTGGGCATCGTGAAGGCCCAGTGCGAGGCGTTCCTGCTGGATTCGGAAGACGGCATTCTGATCGGCAAGTCGTCGCAAGATTTGCTGGAGCGGACCTCCAACATCATGCGCGTGGCGCTCAAGCAGATCGACCGGGCCACGGCCATCACCCAGAAGCTCTCCAACTTCGCCAAGCCGATCAAGGATCCCACGGCGCAGACCGTCTCGATCGAGCAGGAAATCGATGAGGTGCTCATCTTGGTCGGGCATGATCTGAAGCTGGAAAAGATCGAGGTGGTGAAAGAAATCGAACCAGGATTGCCGCAGATCGTGGCGGACCGCCGGCAGTTGCAAGAAGTGCTCTTCAACCTGGTGCGCAATGCCGGCCAGGCGATCAAGCCGCCAGGGACCATTTGGGTGCGCGCCCGGACGTCAAGCGGCCTGGTGCGCGTTGAGATCACCGATACCGGCAGCGGGATTTCCGAGGAGAACCTCAAGAAGATCTATAACCCGTTCTTCACGACGAAAGAGCCTGGCAAGGGAACCGGCCTTGGTCTGTTCATCGTCCGCCAAATTGTGGAACGGAACAAGGGGCGGATCGGGGTGGAGAGCATCGTCGGCAAAGGGACGACCTTTTCGCTGGAATTCCCCGCGGTGAAGGCGTCACCCCAAGTCGCGGCGGCGCGTTGAGCCGATGGCGCAGCCCAAGATGGTGGCGATCGACGATGAGGTCGAGTTTACCAAGACCATCGATAGCTTCTTTGGCAACAGAGGCTATGAGGTGCACGTCGCGCTGACCGGCATTTCCGGGTTGGAGCTGATCGAGTACCATAAGCCGGATGTGGTGCTGGTCGATCTCAAGCTGCCCGGCATGGACGGCGACCAGATCCTGCAGCAAATCCGCAAACACCACCCCGAGATCAAAGTCATCGTGATTACCGCCTATAACGATGGGGGCAAGACCCGGGACCGGCTCCTTGCGCTTGGGGCGTTCGCCCACTTCGATAAGCCGGTGTCCTCGCTGCGCGACTTGGCCGAGGCGGTCAAGCGCGCGCTCGCCCAGCCATCCACGAGCCAGCCGCAGCCATGACCACGGTCTTTTCCGACCCCCTGAATATGACGCGGCTGCGGATCAGCAAGGTCGTATTGTTTCTTGGCTTGTACGCGGTCGTCCTGATCGTGCCGACAACCCTCGTGCTCTTCGGCTCCGAATGGCTGCAGCGCAATTTTGCGGCGTTTTGGTGGTTCTTCCCGCTCATTCTCTTTGCCGTGCTGACGATCGCGGCCCCCATCCTATACCTGGGGATCCTGCGGCGGCTGGAAGGCCGCTTCATGAAAGACCAGCGCCGCTACCACAAGACGCTGATCACCGCTTCCAGCGGCATGACCCGCATCAAGGAGATCCAGCGGCTGTGCCGGCTGATCGTGCATATGGTCAACAAGACCGTCGGCCTGACGAATGCCAGCCTCTTTCTCTTTGAGCCCAAAGACCAGCGCTACGTGCTGAAGGCCACGCGCCACCGCTCTCACGCACAGACAGGCATGGCCATCGAGCAGACCGACCCGCTGGTCGAGCTGTTGCGAGCAGACAAAGATCTCCTGGTCGTCGAAGAACTGCAAGCGGAGATGGACGTGAAGCGCGCGGATGACCGGGCCAAGAAAGCCGCCTGGGTCGCCTCGTGGATGGGCAAGCAGGAAGCCAAGCTCATCTTGCCCAGCTTCTCGAATGACCAGCTGCTCGCCTTCCTGGTGCTGGGCGCGAAGCGCTCCGGGGAGCCCTACACGACGGACGACATCGCGCTCTTTTCCGGGTTGGCAAACCAGGCCGCGCTGGCCATCGAGAACGCCATGTTCTTCGAGGAGCTGCGCACGAACGAAGCCTACATGGTGCAGTCGGAAAAGCTCGCAAGCCTGGGCCAGCTGGCCTCCGGGATGGCGCATGAGATCCACAACCCGCTGACGATCATCTCAGGGGAAGCACAACTGTACCTCGAGCGCTTCAAGGGCCAGTCGGACGAGGCGGACCACGTGCTCAAGAGCATCATCGAGGAATGCCAGCGGGCGGCCGACATCACGCGCCGGATCCTGCGGTTCGCCAAACCAGCACCGTCCGAGCTGGTCGCGGTGGATCTGAAGCTGATCATGGAGGAGACGCTCACACTTGCCGGCTACCAAGTCCGGATGGAAAAAGTGGAGCGGAAGGTCGATATTTCCCCGGCGCTGCCGAAGGTGCGCGGCAACCATAACCAATTGCAGGAAGTGTTCCTGAACCTCGTGCTCAATGCCTGCCAGGCGATGGGCCAGGAGGGCGGCAAGTTGATGATCTCCGCGGTGCCCGAAGACAGCGGGGTCGTGCTGCGGGTGGCGGATACCGGGCCAGGGATCCCGCTGCACATCCAGCGCAAGGTCTTCGATCCGTTTTACACGACGAAGCCGACCGGGACAGGGTTGGGGTTGTTCGTCAGCCAACGGATCATCAAGGCGCATGGCGGCACCATCGAGCTGGCCTCCGAAGAGGGCAAGGGGACCTGTTTTACGATCCGCCTGCCAAACTGGCAGGAGACGGTGGGGGTCGCGGCCAACGGAGCGCCCGCCGCGTCCGAAGCGCCGCCGGTTGGTAACGGCCGGTCGCCGTAAGAGTTGCAAAGGCCTTTGTCTTTCGGGTATGGTTGAGGGTGGAGCGATATGGCTGTGAACAATGGTTAAACTTCTCGTAGCTGACGACGAGCAGAAAATCTGCCGGCTGTTGGAGTCGTTTTTTGTCGAGCGCGGCTTTAACGTGATGCTCGCGCATGACGGCAAAGAGGCGATTTCCTGCATCCGCAACGAACGTCCCCACCTGGTCTTCCTCGACTTGCACATGCCCGGACTCAACGGCCTCGATGTCCTCAAAGAGGCGCACCTGGTCGATGAGACGATCAAGATCATCATCATCACCGCGATCGAGGATGAAGAGACCATCCGCAAGGCCAAGTTGCTGGGCGCAACCGACTACGTCATCAAACCCTTCAGCCTGGAATATCTGAAAGAAGAGGTGCTGGCGAAAGTCAGCACCTCGTTGTATGAGGACCTGCGCACCTCAAACGAGAAGCTCAAACGATCACTGGACGATCTGCGCCAAGTCACGCGCGGGCTCGTGTCGGCATTCTCAATGGTCATCTCCAAAATCGACCCGCACTACACGCACGAGCACGTCTCCCGCAGCGTGGAGTATGCGGCCAAGATCATCGCCAAGCTGCGCCAGCGGGGCATGTTGTTCAATGGGATGTCGGATGAGGTCCTGTTGGCGGGCATCCTGCTGCACGATGTGGGTAAGATTTTCACCCCGAAGGAGATCCTCTTCAAGCCCGGGCCGCTGTCGGATGAGGAATGGAAGATCATGCGCCAGCATCCGGTGGATGGGGCCGAGATTTTAGAGCAGATCGCGGGCCTGAAGGAGATGGCGAAGATCGTGCGCTACCACCAGGAAGCCTACGACGGCTCCGGCTACCCGGATGGGCTCAAGGGCGAGGAGATCC
>PCVX01000033.1:0-1232 GCA_002796105.1 Candidatus Omnitrophica bacterium CG11_big_fil_rev_8_21_14_0_20_63_9
GCCTGCAGGACCCCTGCCACCCTCGCCCATCGCCTGGGTGCCGTATACCGAAGCCGCCGTGCAGCAGGCCAAGGGCAAACCCGTCCTGGCGGATGTCTACGCCGACTGGTGCATCCCCTGCCGCGAGATGGAGCTGACCACCTTCCGCGATCCCCACGTCGTGGCGCATACGAGCGAGTTTCTGATGGTCAAGGTCGATGTGACCAACCCTGACGATCCGGCGGCAGCCGCATTCATTGAGCGGTACGACGTGCTGGGCGTGCCGACGCTCGTGGTGTTCGACGCACAGGGCCGCCCACGCCGGGACTTGTCCAGGGCGGGCTACGTGAGCGCGAAGGAGCTGCTTGAGATCATGGCCCAACTGCTTCCCCACGACCACTTTGGAGGTGCTGGATGAGAAATCGCAACACCCGATGGACAAGCGTGTGCAGGGGCAGCACACTCCTGGCGGCATGTCTGCTGGCGTTGATTCCGCTCGCGAGCAAGGCGTTTGCCGTCGAATCGACCGCAACGGATCAAGCCTATAATTTTCATCTGGTCGATCAGGACAGTCAGTCGGTGCACCTGAGCGACTTCCGCGGCAAGGCGGTGCTGGTGAGCTATATTTTCACCCGGTGCCCGATGCCTACGATGTGCCCGCTGGTGACCTCGAAGATGGCGCAGGTCCAGGCGGCCGTCAACAAGACCCTCAAGAACCAGGTGGTGCTCGTGAGCATCTCCTTCGACCCGGCCTACGATACACCGGAGGTGCTGAAGGAATACGGCCAGCGCTACGGGGCGGATTTCTCCAACTGGCGTTTCCTGACCGGTGACGCCGCCGAGATCCAAGCTGCCGCGCAGGATGCCAACGTAATCTACGAGGACATGGGCGAGGGCAACTTCACCCATAACATGAACACCGTGCTGATCGCTCCCGATGGCACCGTGCGGCAGCGGTTCCACGGCAGCGGCTGGAAGGTGGATGAGGTCGTGAGCGGAATTCGGGCCGCGGTCACCCAACGGTAGAGAAAATCCTCCAAGAATAGGTTGCCAAGCTGCTTTGGGAGCACTCCGAAGGCAGCCGGAGGCCCCCTAAGGAGTTCCGAGACTCGTCCAGCTTCTTATGGTTTCGTAACCGGCTTGGGTAGCACGCATTGACTTCAGCGCCGAGCTAGCTATGATAGGAGGGCGATGAAGGACAAGGTTCTGATGGAAGACATGGTCTACAAGGTCAAGGCAGACTTCCTGAGGGC
>PCVX01000033.1:1290-27807 GCA_002796105.1 Candidatus Omnitrophica bacterium CG11_big_fil_rev_8_21_14_0_20_63_9
CGTCATCTCCTAGCGCTCCGGGAGGCAGGGATTCTTACCTCCCGCCAGGAACGCACTACCGTCTACTACGCGATCCGCGACCACGACATCTTCAGAGTCCTCCGGCCCATCGCCATGATGCTGCGCAAGAAGTTCAAGGAATCCGAGCGCGTCCTTGCCACCCTCGGCAAGGAATAATTTCTCCCTCGTTCCCCCTGCGACACCTCCTGCTTAGCTCTTGACACGGCCGTTTCACTTATTGTATGCTAATATGTGAATATAGGAGTATATACCTAGAGCGATGGCTGAGGGTAACCAGGTTCATCTCATTAAAGCCGCCTTCCTGAAGGTTCTCGCGCACCCCCTACGACTGCGGATCCTGGAGGTGCTGGGCCAGCGTGAGCAGTCGGTCGGGCAGTTTGCGCAGACGTTGTCCGTGGACCAGCCCACAGTGTCGCGGCATCTGGGCATTCTCAAGCAGGGGGGACTGGTGACGGCACGCCAGGATGGCGCGTCGGTGATCTACCGGCTGCAGAACGAGGAAACCGTCCAATTGCTTCAGCAGCTGACAGAGCTGCTCAAACGCAAACTGCAGGTGGATCAGGAACTGCTGAAGAGCGTTGAGGAGTCGTGACAGCATGGATGCCAAGCAACTCTGCAACGATAATCTCCTAAGTCGGCTCGCGCGGCATTGTCTGGACTGCCGGCTGATTCAGGCAAAACATGGGCGGCGATTGCCTCTGACTGCGGGAGAGAAACACCATCTGCTGGTTGAGCTCTATTTCATCCAGGGCGCGAGGCATCGACTAGATAAGCGCAACCCGACGTGGAAACGATGGCCGCGACGATGACTACGCAAGTTGTCAACGCAGGCTCACGGCTGACCGAGGCGGCCAGGCGGCGGATTTTCAGGGCGCATCGCGGCGGGGTGATCGAAGTCAGGTCGCGGTTCCGACTGAAGACCTCCCGCGACTTGCAGAGGCTCTACACGCCTGGCGTGGCGGAGGTCTGCCGGCAGCTCCAGGCTCATCCCGAGGAAGCCAGCCAGTACACGTGGCGGGACAACACCATGGCGATTGTGACGAACGGCAGCGCGGTCATGAGCCTCGGAGCCATTGGGACACAGGCCAGCCTGCCGGTCATGGAGGCGAAGGCCGCTCTATTCAGGGAGCTGGTCGGCTTGAACGGGGTGCCGATCCTGATCGAGTCGCGCGAGCCGGAGACGGTGATTAAGGTTGTTGAGCAAATTGCCGCATCATTCGGGGCGGTCATGCTGGAGGATATCGAATCTCCGGCGTGTTTTGAAATCGAACGGACGCTGACGGAACGCCTCGCGATCCCCGTGCTCCATGCCGATCAGCATGCCACGGCTGTCGCGGTGCTGGCTGCGCTGAAGAAGGCCGCCGTGTTCGTCCAAAAACCCTATCGTCAACTCAACGTGCTGATCCATGGCAGCGGACCGTCAGGTCTTGCGGTGGCCCGGCTGCTCCACGTGGACGGCGTCAGGGACATTCTCATGTGCCAGACCGACGGCACTCGGTGGCCTGGTTCAAATTCGCTGCATGACGCCACGGAGAAGCTCATCGCGGAGTTGGTGAATCGTGACGGCGGGAGTGGACAGTGGGAGGAGCTGCTCAAAGGACGGGACGTGTTGATCAGCACGTCAAGCCAGGGCCGGATCACGGCTGCGCACATCAGAACAATGGCGGAGCGGCCTATTGCGCTTGTGATTTCAAACCCGCGCCCCGCGCTGACGATCGATGAACTGGATGCCGCTGGATGCGTGGTGGCGCTGGATGGCACAGCCGTGAATAACCTCCTGGCTTTTCCGGGGCTGTTCCGGGGGGCGCTGAATGCCAAGGCGCGTCGTTTCAGTGATCGGATGCTCGTGGCAGCGGCTGACGCCCTTGCGGATTCGGCCCCTCAGGGACGGCTCGTCGCTGACCCGCTAGACAGGCAGGCGCACAGCTTCGTCGCGCATGCGGTCTCGGAGGCGGCCATGAAGGCAGATCACGTGGCACTTAGGAACACACCGACTTCGGCAATCACGTCGCATGGTACCTGACCATGATTACGAAAATCGGTTTTACCGCGGGCGACATCTGGCAGTACCTCGACAACCATCATAATCACCCGGTGACGTTGTCCAAGCTGGCCGCCGGACTGGATCGGCCGAGGGACATGATCGTGATGAGTGTTGGCTGGCTGGCGAGAGAAGGCCATCTCATTCTTGAGCGAGACGGACATGATTACCGCATGCACCTGCGCCGGTCGTCGTAGCGATGAGACCGCGGCGGGCTCAGACGACAATGACCCGCCTGCTCTACCAATGCGAGCAGTGTTTGCGGCGGGTGGCGCTGGTGATCAAGCGGTATCCCAGTCGGGGCTGGTTGTGCAGCGTATGCGATGAACAGAGCCATGGCAAAGAGTCTCACATCACTCCTAGAGCAGGCGCAGGAGTCAACGGCCGACATTCTGAAACAGCTCAGCGAGCGGTTCCAGACGCTGTCCAGACGGCCGTCTGATCCCAAGGACTCGACGGCGCAACGGTGGACGCTGGAGTTTTCAGCTGGGCAGGCCAGGGTGCAGTTGCGGGATGTCCACCGGAGACTCAGCCACACCATCAGCACGATGCGCCTGCGGGACGTGATCAGTGACGGGGAGGCCACTCCTGTCGAACAGGAGTTGGAACGGCTCTTGGGCGCGGCGTTGAACGAGATTGAGCAGCTGTTGGGTCAGGCGAAGACCAGAAAGTGAGAAGCTTACCGAGAGCAAAGCGACCCTCGGTTTCAAGCGGGGAAAGCAGCGAAGATGTCAAACGAGTCAAGAGCCATCCTGTGGCAGGTACGAACGGCGATGGAAGCCTCTGTCGCCCGCTTGAAAGAGCGGTTACGCCTGTTTGCTGCCGACTCGCTCACGAGGTCTGACATCACGACGCGCTGGTGGGCCAAGCAGTCAGAAACACTCCACACGGGACTGGAGCTGCGGCTGATTCGCTGGCGAGCTGTCAGGGGGGTCCGAAGAATGACACGCAACGATACCCTGACACTGGTTAAGGCCGCAGCTCTTGAGAAAGAACTTGCCTTGTTGCTGAAAAGGTCGCTCGCTGAGATTGACCGACAACCTATGTCTGGCCGGCGCTCGGCAACAGAGAGCCAGGCGCATCAGGGGCACACGGGATGGCTGCCGTACAGTTAAACAATCATGAATGCCACACGCCATTTCAGAAGGGCCAGCTCGTCGTGCATCCGACCTATGGCTTTTGCCGGATTGCCGCAATCGAGCGCGCCCATAGTCGGGATGGTGTAGAGGATTGCTACGTGTTTCGCATGGGGTCGCTCAGAGATCCCATTAAGGTGCTGATACCGGTGGCGCAAGCTGAGGTGGCAGGCTTGCGGCGTCCCATCAGCCGATCTGAGGCTGAGGCAGTCCTCCAGGTGTTCCAACTGGCCGCCACTCCGTTAGAGCCGCACTCGAGGGAGGAGCTTGATGAGGTATCGGCTCGGTTAAGTGGTCATGACCCGCTTATGGTGGCAGCCACGATCCGGGATCTGGTGGCTGCGGGAGTCAAGGGATGGCTCGGCCAGCCGGACGGGGCGTTTACGAATCACCGACGCAGCGAACAGGCGATGCTCACGCAGGCCTTGGGCCAGTTGATTGAGGAACTCGCCTATGCCCAGCACACATCGCGCAAGACTATCGAGGAGCGCATTCGCAAATGTCTCGGGCGCACGAGGCGCAGACGCGCACCCCAAGTCATCCGAAGCTGAAGGTTGCTGTGGGTGACGTCGTGAGAGGATCCTAAAAGAAGTATTCGTGATGGCAATTACGGTCAAGACTAGCCCATGGGCCCGTTGACTAACCTCAGGGGCGCCAGCATCGAGCATCTCGATGCGGTGCAGCGATGGCTTGTTGTGACGGTTGCGCAGGGGCAGATTCGCTCGTTGACGTTCAGGGTGGATGACGGAGCGCTTGTGGCGACCAAGGATCACCAGCTGCTGAAGCTTGAACAGTTTCAGGTTGGCAACCGGGTCAGTGTGATCTACAGTCCACAGCCCGACGGCACTCTGCTGGCCAAATCCGTCATCCTGGAGCGCGGCGCGCTGGCAGCTGCTGGTAGAGCGGTCCCGCGCTAACGCAGAGAGGCGTCATGTCGTTTGAGAGAATCCTGGAAGGGACTGTCGAGTTCATTGACCGGCAGAACAGGACGCTTCGAGTGAAGCAGGAAATCAAGAAGGAAGGAAACCGACAACCACTCAGTGTCGTCTTCAGCCTGGCTCCGAATGTGACGGTCACCTCCAGCAGCCGGGGGATCCTCAAACTGACCGAGCTCAGGATCGGGCAGAAAGTCCTGGTGCACTACGTGACCGAGTCGGGCGGGAAGGCTGTTGCTAATACCATTGCCATTGTTGAGCCTATGAGCAAACCTGGATCCTTCTCTGGCGTGCGGGTCGCTGGGTAGTCGAACGTGTCCCGGGCAAGAGTGCAGACGCAGTCGTATAGGAACATTCAGCCTGATGGCAAAGCTCTGGAAAGGTGTTGTTGGGACAGTTGATTGGACAAAGAAACGAGTGCTGCTTCGTTGCAACGAAGCCGGTCAAGGGGGCTCCGGCGAGAAAGAAATCTTCCTGGTGTTGTCCTGGGATGTGCTCACCCGGGTGACGACGCCGGACCGAGGGTTGATCCCGATCCAGCAGCTTCAAGCCGGACAGAGGATTTATGCCGATTGCGTGCAGGATCAAGACGGACGTTGGCTGGCCAGGGCGATTGAAGTCCTACCGGCATCTGCACCTCGTGATATCGGAACCGGAGCGCAAGCAAAAGGAGCGAAAGGGGGTGAAGGGGGATGAAGCCAACTGCAAGGCTGTGGGAGACCTTCGCCGTGGCCGCTGTGCTGAGTACTGCAATGCGAAGACGGTGATCTCCAAGGACCAGCGGCCGCTGACACTGGCGGACGTGCGCGTTGGCGATTCGGTGATGATTGAGTATGCCACGAAGGACGACACGTGGGAGCGGTGGTGCGGAGTGAACATCCACGCCACCGGATCTGTATTATTGACAAGGAGGGAGTTTCAATGGCCACACCGATGCAACGAGTCAGTCCCGCTCCGACGAAGCGAGCGGTGCGCTTTGAATTCCAGGCGCCTCCCACTGCCCAGCGGGTCGCGCTCGTGGGGGATTTCAACGTCTGGAACCACTGGAGCCACATGATGCGCAAGAATCCGTCCGGGCTCTGGGAGGCTACGGTGGAGTTGGCGCCGGGCCGGTACCAGTATAAGTTCCTCGTGAACGACAGCCAGTGGGTCACTGACCCGAAAGCGCAGGCCAAAGCATCGAATCAGTACGGGACGGACAATTCCGTCATTGAAGTGAAATAGGGTGCTATCTACCAGAGGCTTAGTAGAATGTTTGCGAGGAGATGAACGCCCATGGCTCGGAAAAAATCGTCAATCACGCCAAAACCACCGCAGTTGACACCGGGGCTGAGTGGTTCGAATTCGACGCCGCCGCAGGCAGCCAAATCGCTGCCGCCCCAGCAAGTTAGTCCGGTTGGCTCTGGGCAAGAGCAGAGTCAAATTGCGCCGCCGCAGGCAGCGCCGCAAGCTCAGCCGACGCAGGGTGCAACACCACAAGCTCCACAACCAACACAGATTGGAAAGCCGGCTCCACAGGGGGTTCAGCCAAGCCAAAAATAGCAGGTTACCCGGAGTTTGCAACGCAAGACAGGCAGGGAGGGCGAGCCTACCCTCCCTGTTCTTATGTCAGAGTGACGCACCAGGACGAGGATATGAAACTTACGATCAGGGAAGTCACACATCTATTCGATGTCTCTCCGAAGACCGTCTACAAATGGATTAAGGAAGACGAATTCCCGGCCTATCGGATCAAGGAGCGATACCGCTTTAATCCGGTGGATATCTTGGAATGGGCGATCACCAACAAGGTCTCATACCGTGCGGAGTTGGCCCAGTTGCCGGATGCGGGTGGGACGTCCACCAAACCGTCGAATTCTTTGGTTCAGGCGCTCGAAGCAGGAGGCGTCCATTACAAGGTTCCGAATCACGACAAGGCCGCGGTGATACGAGCGGTCGTGGATCGACTCCCGTTGCCGACCGATGTGGACCGCGAATTCGCCGCGCAAATGCTCTTGGCCCGCGAACACCTTGGGTCAACGGCCCTCGGAGATGGTATTGCCATTCCTCATCCACGGAATCCGCTCGTCTTCCATATTGATCATCCGCTCTTGACGCTGTGCTTTCTGGAAAGTCCGGTGGATTTTGATGCCGTGGATCGCCAACCTGTCCATACCGTCTTCGCCCTGGTGTGCCCGACCATCAAGAGCCATTTGACCCTGCTGTCGCGCCTTGCCTTTGCGCTCAAGGACGTGACGTTTCACCAATTGATAATGGCGAGGGGTTCGCGCGAGGATTTGTTGACTCAATTGCGCCGTCTGGAATCTCAGGTGATGGACGGGAGTGGGAAAAAGAAACCGTGAACCTCTTTATCGTTGCACTCATCGTGATCGCGCTAGGGGGGCTCAGCTCCCTGATGCCGAAACTCCCACAGCGGCGGGAATCGGTGATCGGCAATGGATTGATCGTCCTCGGCTGCATCGTAGGCCTCGTCCCAGCCATCCAAGTCCTTACAGGAAGCCCGGTCCCTTCTCTGAGCTTGCCCTGGGCGGTTCCTGGCGGAGAGATGAAACTAGCGATCGATCCGCTGTCGGCGCTCTTTTTGTTGCTGCTCTTCATCGTCTCGGGGTCGGCGGTCACGTTCGGCATCCCGTATTTTCAACGGTATGCCAAAGAGCATTCTCTGAAGTCTGTCCAATTGTTTCTGAGCAGCCTCATTCTCTCGATGGCCCTGCTGTTTACCGCCCAGAATGCCATGCTCTTTCTGGCTGCTTGGGAGATCATGGCGCTCAGCGCGTTTTTCCTCATCATTTTTGAAGACCATGACGAGCAGGTTCGCAAGGCCGGTCTGCTGTATTTGATCATGACGCACACGGGAACGCTGTGCCTCTTCGTGGTGTTTCTCCTCCTGGGGCGCGCGGCGGATTCGTTCAGTTTTTCGCAGATGGCCGGCAATGCGGCGCTGCTTGATGTCGGCGCCCCCGTTTTTCTGCTGGCGCTCATCGCCTTTGGGATCAAGGCGGGGTTCATGCCCCTGCACATCTGGCTCCAGGAAGCTCATCCCGCAGCCCCCAGTCCGGTCTCGGCGCTGATGTCGGGCGTCGTCATCAAGGCCGGGATCTATGGCCTTGCGCGAGTGATCAGCTTTTTCCCGTCATTTCCCGCCTGGTGGGGCGTGCTGCTCGTCATGATCGGGACAATCTCCGGGATCCTAGGGGTTCTCTGGGCATTGGCCCAGCATGATGTGAAGCGCCTGCTGGCGTATCACAGCATCGAAAACATCGGCATTATCGCTCTCGGTTTGGGCTTCGGCTGCCTTGGATTGAGCCTCCACCATCCTGTGGTCGGCATGCTGGGACTGGCCGGCGGTCTTTGGCATGTATTGAATCACGGATTATTCAAGAGTCTCTTATTTCTTGGAGCGGGATCAGTGTTCCATGCGACGGGTTCACGGGACATGGACCACATGGGGGGGCTTTGGAAGAAGATGCCTGGGACGGGGTTGTGCGTCCTCGTCGGGTCGGTGGCGATTTGCGGCCTGCCGCCCCTCAACGGATTCGTGAGCGAATGGTTGATTTACAACGCTTCATTCAACCTGGGCCTTCATTACGGGAGTTTTTATTTTCTGCTGGGCGTGCCGGCCCTTGCGCTCATCGGCGCGTTGGCCGCCGCCTGTTTTACCAAAGCGTTCGGCGTGCAATTCCTGGGTTCGGCCCGCACGGAGGCCGCGGCTCAAGCGCGGGAAGGCGGACCGCTCATGCTCATCCCCATGCTCCTGCTTGCCGCGTTGTGCTTCTGGATCGGCCTCTTTCCCGGATACTTCTTACCGGTCATGGGTCGCGTGACGAGCGTGTTTTCATCGGCCACGCCGGAAGAATTTCGTGATGTGACCGCGAATCAGGCGGGCCTACTCTCTGTGGTGAGTTGGCTTTCACTGGGAATCATCGGGGTGATCGGCCTGCTCGCGCTCGTTCGGCATCTCCTCTTAAAGAATAAGCCGGTTGACGCGTCGGCAACGTGGGGGTGTGGTTATACCGTGGTGTCTTCGCGGATGCAATACACGTCCTCGTCCTATGCGCAGTTTTCCACGTCTCTTGTTCGCGATCTTCTCGCCCCGGAGGTCCACGTGGAGAACGCGACCGGGTATTTTCCGAGCCAAGGCCATTTTGAGTCCCACACACCGGATACGGTGCTGGACCGGTTCCTGCCGTGGATCAATGCAGGCATCCATGGGGGACTACGTCGAATCCAGCGGCTTCAGCAGGGACGGGTGCAGTGGTATCTGGCCTATGTGCTGATCTTCCTCATTGGGCTGTTGATCTGGCAATTTCATGGAGTCTCCGTGGCGTGGAACAAGCTCTTTCTCTTAGAGATGACGGACAGCCTACGCAGATGACGTTCCTTGGCTTATCGTTGTTGATGGTCTTCCTGGGTGGAGTGCTCGTCTTCCTTCCTGGCCTCTCCCGCAGGGCGGCATCACTGACGCATACGGTCTTGGTCCTGGCAGGCTGTGGGGTGGGGCTTGTGCCTGCCTGGCAGGCCCTTGCCGGACAGACGCTGTCGAGCGTGCTCGTTTCCTGGTCTGTGCCCGGCGGACAAATCGAACTGGGCATCGATGCGTTATCGGGGCTCTTTTTACTGCTGCATTTCGTCGTCTCGGCGGCGGCGGTCCTGTTTGGATCCTCATATTTTGAACCGTATGAAGAGGAGCGGTCGTTGAAGTCCGTCCGGTTTTTCTTGAGCGGATTCATCATTGCGATTGCTTTGGTGTTCACGGCCCAGAACGCTGTGCTGTTCCTGGTTGCTTGGGAGATGATGGCCTTAGCCGGGTTCTTTCTGGTGGCCTTCGAGGGTCATGAACGTCAGGTGCGCCGCGCCGCGCTCTTGTATTTCGTGGCGACCCATCTCGGCACGCTGTGCCTCTTCGTGGTCTTTGGTGTGCTCGGGATGCGCGCCGGCTCTTTCGCGTTCGCGCAGATGGCAGGACACCCGGCCTTGTTGGCGGCGAGCACGCCGATTTTTGTGCTGGCGTTGCTCGGATTCGGCAGCAAGGCGGGGTTTGTGCCCTTGCATATCTGGCTCCCCGAAGCGCATCCCGCCGCGCCCAGTCCGGTCTCGGCGCTGATGTCGGGCGTCATGATCAAGACCGGGATCTACGGTCTGTTGCGCGTCCTGGGGTTGTTCGCCCAGCCGCCCGCCTGGTGGGGATTGACGCTCGGCGCGATTGGCATGTGTTCGGGCATCCTCGGAATTGTTTGGGCACTGGCGCAGTCCGATGTCAAACGGTTCCTCGCGTATTCGAGCATTGAGAATGTGGGCATCATCACGTTGGGCATTGGCATCGGCTATCTGGGTGTGAGTTTTCACAATCCCCTGATCGCGCTATTCGGTCTGGCGGGCACCTTGTGGCATGTGGTCAACCACGGTCTGTTCAAAAGCGCGCTCTTCTTGGGCGCGGGCTCCGTCCTCCATGCGACGGGGTCCCGGGACATGAACCAACAGGGCGGGCTCTTCACACGCATGCCCTTGACGGGCTGTTGTGTGTTGATGGCATCCATGGCGATCTGCGGCCTGCCGCCCTTCAACGGATTCATCAGCGAGTGGCTGATCTATTCAGGCGCGTTTCATTTGGGGCAACGACAGGAACTGTACCTGTTCGTAGGCGCTCCGGTTCTGGCCTTGATCGGGGCGTTGGCTGTCGCGTGCTTCAGCAACGCGTTTGGCGCGCAGTTTCTGGGTGTGGCTCGGACAGAGCGCGCGTCGGCGGCGAAGGAGTCTGATTGGCGCATGCTTCTGCCGATGGGAGCACTGACCGGCGCCTGTCTCATGATCGGTCTGGTTCCGGGGCGGTGTTTCCCTGCGCTTGGGCGCGCCGCAGCCGCAGCAGCACCGCTTTCGCAAATGGATGTCCTCGGCGCGATCGGGGACGGCGGTCCGCTCTTGTCCAACATCGGCCTGTTGTCAGGCGCCTTCCTTTTCCTTGCGACGTTTCTTTTTCTTATGCGTCAAGGTATCTTGGCCGGCAAGGATGTGGCACAGTCCTCCACCTGGGGATGCGGGTACAGCCTGGTCAGTGCGCGAGCGCAATACACCGCGTCCTCGTTTGCGCAGTTTCCGGTCTCTCTGTTCCGCTCGTTGGTCGACCGTCGTGTCGAGTCAGATAGACCGAAAGGCTACTTTCCCACGGGCGCTCGTTTCCGATCCTCGGCCCCGGATCTGATCCTCAATCGCGTCGTCAGTCCGCTGGTTGAGCGCAGCCTGGCCTGGATGTCGACTTTCCGGCGGCTTCAGCATGGGAAGGTCCAGCTGTATCTGCTCTATATGTTTGTCTTCATGGTGGCGCTGTTGTTCTGGAAGCTGTAGAGGATCCGCGATGCTGACGACCTTCATTCCGCTGGGCGTGACACTCGTGGCGGCGCCCCTTGTGCCCGGCCTGATCAACAAAACAAAGGCCGCGTTTGCCGGCCGCCAGGGACCGCCGCTCTTTCAGCTGTATTTCGATTTGCTGAAGCTATTGAACAAGGGCGCCGTGTACAGCCGTGTCACCACCTGGATCTTTCGCGCCGGGCCTATTGTGTCCCTGGCATCGGTGATCGTGGCCGCGTTGTTTGTTCCGGTGGCCGGAACGGCATCGCTGTCCTTCTCGGGCGATATCATTGCGTTCGCCTATCTCTTGGGCTTAGGGCGTTTCTTTACCGTCTTAGCGGCACTCGATACGGGATCGAGCTTTGAGGGTATGGGCGCGAGCCGGGAAGTGACGTTTGCGATGTTCGCCGAGCCGACGCTCTTCATTATCTTTGTGATTCTTGCCCGGGTAACCGGCAGCCTGTCGTTGAGCTCCATGCTGACCCAAGCCCCGCTTGTGGGGACGCCCTCGATGGCGGGCCTCTTGGCCTTGGTCGTGTTCAGCCTCTTCATCGTGTGCCTGGCGGAGAACTCGCGCATCCCGGTGGACGATCCAGCGACCCACCTGGAGCTGACCATGATCCACGAGGTCATGGTGCTCGACCATGGGGGGCCGGATCTGGCGTTCATTCTCTATGGAGCCTCGATCAAGCTCTTTGTGATGGTCGCGATGCTTGCGCATCTGGTATTCCCCATGCCGGACGGCAGTCCGGTCCAGTCAGGGCTTGTCTTCGGGAGTCTTATGGCGCTGATCACCATCGTCATTGGCATCGTGGAATCGGCCATGGCTCGCCTCCGGATGGTTCGCGTGCCGCGTCTGCTCATGGCCGCCTGCATGATCGCATGCTTCGGCATGATTATCAGTCTGAGGTAAACGTATGGAACACGTCACGCAATTGCTGCTGATCTTGGTGATCCTGGCCAACTTGTTCGTGTTGGGTTCCCATCCATTGGGTGCTTGTATTCGCGCTGTGGCGTTCCAGGGTATCGCGTTAGGTCTCTTGCCGTTATCCCTGCATCCCGAAGAACGCTCGATCCACTTGTTCGTCATCGCGCTGGGCATGGTTGGTCTCAAAGGATTTGTGATCCCCGGCCTGTTGTTTCGCGCGATCCGGGACGCCGCCATCCGCAAGGAACAGGAGCCGCTCATCGGGTTCAATACCGGCCTATTCCTGGGAGCCATCCTGGTTGGCCTGGGATTCGGGATCGCGGGTAAATTGCCTTTGCCGCCTCACACGGGGTCTTCGATGGTGGTCCCGGTCGCGCTCTCCACCGTCATGATGGGGCTGTTGGTCATTGTGACCAGGGCTAAAATCCTCTCGCAAGCCCTGGGCTATTTGATCTTGGAAAACGGCATCTACACCTTCGGCTTGATCCTGGCAGCCGGGCTGCCTGGGCTCATTGAAATGGGCGTGCTTTTGGATATCTTCGCCGGCATCTTCATCATGGGGACGGTGATTGAACATATTCACCGGGAATTCGGGTCGATCAGCGCGCATAAGCTTGTCAACTTAAGGGAATAGCGTGACGATTCTTTTACTCTTGCTCCTCATTCCGGTGGTTCTGGCAGGTGTGTCGTTGGCGATCCGGTCCGATGTCTGGCGTCCTTGGATGCTCGTCATCGCCGCCGTGCTGCACGCCTCGCTGGTCGCAAACCTCTGGGTTTCAGATGCGTGGCCGTCCATCGGGACGTGGCTGTCGCTGGATCCGGCCGGGAAAGTGGTCCTCAGCCTGATCAGCGCGCTCTTCCTGGCCGCCTCGGTCTACGCGGTCGGCTATCTCCATCGACGCTTGGAGCGGCCCAACCGCACGTTCGTGACCTCGCTGCTGTTCTTTCTGTCCGCGACAAGCGTGGTCGCCTTCAGCCAGCATTTTGGCCTGCTGTGGGTGGCCCTTGAAGCGACGACCCTGGCGTCCGCGCCCCTGTTGTACTTCAACCATAATTCGCGGTCGTTGGAGGCGACCTGGAAGTATTTGCTCATTTGCTCGGTCGGCATTGCGCTGGCTCTCTTGGGGACGTTTTTCTTGGCTGTGGCGGAAACCTTCCAGGGACCCGTTGAGAGTGCGTTGCTGTTACCCGCGATGTTGCCGCGCGCCGGGTCCTTGTCCGTGCCGTGGCTGCACGCCGCCTTCATCTTTCTGCTCGTCGGGTACGGCACGAAGATGGGGCTGGCGCCGATGCATACCTGGAAGCCCGATGCGTACGGGGAGGCCCCGGGCTTGGTCGGGTTCCTGCTCTCGGGGGTGTTGACCAGCTGCGCCTTTCTCGCGCTCGTCAGACTGACCCAGGTGTGTCAGGCAGCAGGACAGATGGACTTCGCGCGGCCGCTGTTCATCCTCCTGGGGTTGTTGTCCATGGGTGTGGCCGCCGTCTTCATGTTGGGCCAAACCGACTACAAGCGCATGCTCGCCTATTCCAGCGTTGAGCATATGGGGATTTTGACCTTGGGGCTTGGGCTTGGCGGCTTGGCGACGTACGGCGCATGGCTGCATATGGTGAACAACGGCCTCGCGAAGGGCGTCCTCTTTCTGATGGCCGGAAATATCCATCGTCACTACCGGACGAAAACGGCGTCTGAGGTCCACGGCGTGCTCCATCGGCTGCCGTGGTCGGGGGCGCTCTTTATGGCGGGGTTTATTGCCATCACCGGGTCGCCGCCGTTCGGCCTGTTCATGAGTGAGTTCACCATTCTGCGCGGCGCGATCGGGAATGGCCATTGGGGGATCGTGGCCGGCTACCTGGGCTGCTTAGCGGTCATTTTTATCGGCATGGCCCGGATTGTGGTGCCCATGGTCTTTGGAGAGCCGCCGAATGATGCGGCCGCTTCGGGACCCAAGGATTCCTTCTTGACCACGTTCACGCCACTCGTCTTGCTGGCGGCGGTGCTGGTCTTAGGGCTCTATATCCCGTCCTGGCTGGATCGCGCGCTGCTGGCGGCGGCCCAGCTCGTGGGAGGGCTTCGATGACCGCTCGATTCGCGTTTGCGTCCCTTCGAAATGGGCAAACCATGGCGGAGCACTCCATCCCGGTGGCGCCGGAGATGTCCTCCTTGTTGGATTCCGTCGCGGAGCAGTGCCGAGAGGGCCGGCGACTGGCGAACTTCTTTGGCCACCGCGCCAGCGATCAACCGCTCAAGCTGTATGCCGTCATGAGCGATGATAAGGCAAACCTGCTCTGGATCGGCGCGGCGACCGCGGGCGCGAGCTTTCCATCCCTCACCCCGCGCTGTCCGCAAGCCCATCTGTTCGAACGAGAGATTTATGAGCAGTTTGGCTGCCGGCCCCAGGGCCACCCGTGGCTCAAACCCGTGCGGTTTCCCGCTCGTCCGCAATCCCCGCCGATCCCACGGAACTATTCCTTCTTTCACATGGATGGCGAAGAAGTTCATGAAGTGGCGGTCGGGCCTGTCCACGCCGGCATCATTGAACCAGGCCATTTCCGGTTTCAGTGCCATGGAGAACACGTCTTTCATCTGGAAATCCAACTCGGCTATCAGCATCGCGGCGTGGAAACGTTGCTGGAGCACGCCGCCTCGGGACGGGTTCCTTTTCTCGCCGAATCCATCGCGGGAGACACCGCTGTGGGGCACGGCCTGGCCTCGGCGATGGTATGGGAAAGCTTGTCGGATGTCCGCGTGTCGGCGCGCGCCGCCGCCTTGCGAGCCGTCGCGCTTGAGTTGGAACGCCTCGCGAACCACGTTGGCGATCTGGGGGCGCTGGGAGCGGATATTGGATTTGTGCCGGGCTCCGCGTACTTTGGCCGGCTGCGCGGGGAATTTTTGAACCTACTCATGGAGTTGACGGGGAACCGTTATGGCCGTTGTTTTGTGAGGCCTGGCGGTGTTACGTTCGACCTGCCTGAGACGATGGCGGAGTCGTTCCTTAAGCGGATGAAGAACGCGCAAAAGGAACTGCAGGACGTGAGCCGGCTGTTTTTTGATACGCCGTCGGTCTTTGAGCGTTTGGATGGCGTGGGCGCGGTGTCCTTGAACGCCTGCCAAGAATTGGGATTGGTGGGGCCAGCGGCCCGGGCCTGCGGCCAGGATCACGACGTTCGGAAAGACCACCCGTATGGCATGTACCGCTTCCACCACATTCCCACGATGACCGCCGACGAAGGGGACGTGTTTGCGCGAGCGAGTATCCGAAGGCTCGAAATCGAGCGCTCGTTGGAGTTCGTGATCTCGCAAATCGACAATCTGCCCCAGGGAAATCTGCGCGCCGCGTGCGGTCCGCTCCGCAAACAGAGCCTGGCGGTCGCGCTGGTCGAAGGATGGCGCGGGGAGATCATGCATACCGTGATCACGGACGAAGAGGGCCGCATCAGCCGATACAAAGTGACTGACCCCTCCTTCCACAATTGGATGGGGCTCGCCATGGCGCTTCGGGATCAGCAGATCTCTGATTTTCCGCTGATCAATAAGAGTTTCAACTTGTCGTATGCGGGACATGATCTGTAAAACGAGCGATCGGCACAAGAGATTCGCAATCGACGAAGGAAGAGGCGCCCCCGACATGGGCCGAAAACAACATCGTGTGACGCTGATTCCTGGCGATGGAACAGGTCCTGAACTGTGCGGCGTCGTCAAGGACGTCCTCAGGGCGGCTGGAGTTCGTATCGTGTGGGATGCTGTGGAGGCAGGAGGAGGGGTCGTCGAAAAGTACGGAACCCCGCTTCCCAGTCATGTGCTGGATTCGATCCGCCGGACCCATGTGGCTCTGAAAGGGCCGATCACGACACCCATCGGGACAGGGTTTCGCAGCGTCAACGTGGCGTTACGGCGTGAGCTGGATCTGTACGCTTCCGTACGGCCTTGCCGGTCTTATGTCGGCCTTGGATCCCGATATCGTCCTATCGATGTGGTTCTGATTCGGGAAAACACCGAAGATCTCTACGCGGGGGTTGAGTTTGCGGCGGGCTCTCGAGAAGCCGAGCAAATCGTTGCGATGGGAGCGGGAAAAATCGCGGCACACTCAGCCATTTCCATCAAGCCGATTTCTGCCAAGGCGACCAAGCGCATTGCCCGGTATGCGTTCGAATTCGCCCTGACGCACAAGCGTAGGAAAGTGACGGCAGTCACCAAGGCGAACATTATGAAATTCACGGACGGCCTGTTCCTGGAAGTCGCCAGGAAAGTCGCCACGTCCTACGAGGGGACGATTGAGTACGAAGAATGCCTGGTCGATAGCATGTGCCTGCAACTGGTTCAACAGCCGGAGTTCTACGACGTGATTTTGCTGCCCAATCTCTACGGCGATATTCTTTCAGATTTGTGCGCTGGCCTTGTGGGAGGGCTGGGCATGGCCCCTGGCGCAAACATGGGTGAATCTGATGCCGTGTTCGAAGCGGCGCACGGATCAGCCCCCTCCCTAAAAGGGCTGAACAAGGCCAATCCGACGGCGCTGCTGTTGTCGGCCGCTTTGATGCTGGACCACTTGGACGAACGGAATGCGGCGCAGCGACTGCGAGAGGCCATCGCCGACGTCATTCGAGAAGGAAAAGCGCTGACGTTTGATCTCGGCGGCACGGCGGGGACCTGTGAGATGGGATATGCCGTCATCGAAAAGCTCGTACGCTCTTGCTAATAAGGAAAGGCGAAATCTATGTGGGACCTGTTAAAAGCTCATTTTAAGCAAGGGCATCGCACCAGCGCGTATCCCAAAGGTCCGGTTGATTTTCCGGAACGATTCCGGGGACGGCCCACCGTTGACGCCTCAAAGTGCACCGATGGCTGTCAAGCCTGCGCAGACGCTTGTCCAACAGGCGCTATCCAACTCGGCACGCCTCCAAAGCTCGACCTCGGCAAATGCCTTTTTTGCCAGGAATGCGTGGCGGCATGCCCGTCCAAGGCCATTGCCTACACACGCGATCACCAGATGGCGGCGCGGACGCGAGAGGACCTAGTTGTTTCGTCCACTGAGATGAAGCTGACAGCCGCTTTGGATAAAAAAAGCCGCGAGCTGTTCGGACGATCCCTCAAGCTTCGGCAAGTGGCCGCCGGCGATTGCAGCGGTTGCGCGGCGGAGCTCCAAGCATTGAACAACGTCGTATTCGATTTGGGACGGTTTGGCATCCAGTTCGTGGCCTCTCCGCGCCATGCCGACGGTCTCATCATTACAGGTCCCGTGACCGACAATATGCGATTGGCGCTGCAGAAAACCTATGAAGCGGTTCCCGCTCCCAAACTCGTGATTGCCGTTGGGGCCTGCGCCATCAGCGGCGGGCCGTTCCGCGACAGCCCGCAGGCGCACAACGGTGTTGAAGGCACCTTGCCGATTGACCTGTACGTTCCCGGTTGCCCGCCGCATCCGCTCACCATCCTTGATGGCTTATTGCGACTCTTAGGACGCCTTGAATCAGGTACGAGAGAGGAGGTTTATCAGAAGCGATGAGAGGTCGTTATCCTGCTCTACGCCTTGGAGTGATGACACGGCAGCGGAGCCATCGCGGTCTTGCTGTTTGGCATTCTCGTGACGGAATCCCGGCGACTGCCTCGGTGGCTGTTTGTCTTCGGCAAGCCACCTCCTGCCATTGGACGTGAGCAAGCGCATGAGACCCTCCAGTGGTTTCACCAGGAGATGACCTTTCTGGTGTGCACCTTCTTTTTTGTCTACCTCGGGCTGCTGTTTGAGGCGGAGCGGTTGACGCCGGTCATCGTGTGGTCATCGCTCATCCTGTGCGGCGTCATCGTGTTGGGAAGGGAAAGCAGCCTCTATCTGCTCAGGAGGGTATGCGCCAACCATCCGATGCGGTTCCTGAGCGCATTTCTTCCGCGCGGCCTTGTCTCGGCCGTGTTAGCAATGCTGCCCGCCTCCCGCAACATCCCAGGCACCGAACGATTCCTCGACTATGCCGTGCCGGTCAGGATCCTCACGAATCTCATCATGGCGGCCAGCCTGATTCTCTCGCGGAGAATCGACATCGCTCAGCAGAGACTTGGATGAAGAAGCGAATCGTTGAGCAGGCGGCCCTGATGTTTAGCATTGCCAAATGGACGGCGCTCGCCACCCTGACCGGTGTGCTGGTTGGGACGGTGACGGCGTGGTTCTTGAACACCCTCGCCGTTTCCATCGACGCCATCCAGCACCTCGCGCGGTGGTATTTCTTGCTTCCAGTGGGCGGGTTGCTGTGCGGCTGGCTGATCCACCGATTCGCTCCAGAGGCTGAAGGGCACGGCACCGAGCAGGTCATCGCGGCCGTGCATGAACGCCACGGACACATTCCGCTGCTGGTGATGCCAGTGAAGTGGGCGGCAACGTTGGCGACGATTGCGACCGGCGGCTCGGCCGGCAAGGAAGGCCCCTGCGCCCAGATTGGAGGCAGCCTCGCGTCAGGTCTTTCGGGAATGCTGCGGCTGCGTCCGGAAGACCGGCGCAAGCTGGTGATCTGCGGCATCAGCGCCGGCTTTGCCTCGGTCTTCGGCACGCCGATTGCCGGGGCGCTGTTCGGCGTCGAAGTCCTGTTCCTTGGACAGTTGCTGTACGATGTCCTCTACCCGTCGTTCGTGGCGGGAATCGTCAGCTACCAAACCTCCCAGGTGATGGGCATTACGTATTTTCATCACACGCTGACGGTGGTTCCGCCGTTTACGGAGACGCGCTTCCTGAAGATGATTGGTGTGGGAATTTTGTTCGGCCTTGGCTCGCTGCTGCTGATCGAAAGCCTTCGGTTTGCGCAGGCGCTGTTCAAGCGGATTCGCGTACACCGGATCGCGAAGCCGGCGCTCGGTGGGCTCGTCTTGCTCCTGCTGACGCTGCCGGCGTCGCCGAGGTACCTGGGCCTTGGCATGCCCGACATCGAGCGCGCGATCACTGGCGGCGCCGTGCCGGGCGGCGCGTTCCTGTGGAAAATTCTCTTCACCAGCGTGACGCTGGGCTCCGGGGGCAGCGGAGGGATTATCACGCCGATCTTCTTCATCGGCGCCACGCTCGGGAATGCCCTGGCTCCGCTGTTGCGCATGGACGCTGCGACCTTGGCGTCGTTGGGGATGGTCGCGCTGTTGGCCGGGGCCGCCAATACGCCGATCGCGGCTTCCATCATGGCGATTGAGTTCTTCGGGCCCCAGATTGGTCCGTTCGCCTGCATCGTGTGCATCACGGCGTTTTTAACCAGCGGACACCGCAGCGTCTATGCCAGCCAGCGGTTGGCGATCCGAAAGACCGAGGCGCTCAAACCCCCTGTGCAGGAGATCGTTGGGGAGATCGAGCGCATGGAGCTCGGCGAGGAAGGCCAGGCGTTCTTGGACCGGCTCATGCGGTTTGTGCGCCGCCAGGCTCGCCGCGGCAAGTGAAACTATTCCGCCAAGGTTGTGCCAGCGCCACAATACTGTTTCTTCTGAGCGAAGCGGGACAGACAAGTGCTGCCTTGGACGATCTGCGTAATCTCACGCAGGATTGCCCGCTCACTTCTGTTTTCTCGCACTAACTGGCGGAGGCGCTTTTCGGTGAAGTGGGCCCGGACGTGTGAATGACTTGCATGGTTCCGAAGCTCGGCCAGCACACCTTCCGGAAGCTCAAGGACCTTCAAGATCCGGGCAAGTCGGGAATGGTCCGCTCCGGTGGCCCTGGCGAGAGCCCGGATGCTGTGGTAACCTTTCTCATGCATCATCTGGCGGTAGCGTTCGGCACACTTCCACATAGGCTCCTCGTTCATCCGGTTCTGGTAGGCCCGCCAGGCGCGGGCCTGGGGCGGACGGTTGCCGCCAAGGCCAGGAGGGGCCACTCCGCTGATGAGCGCCCGGCGGCGTCTCCGGTAAATTGTGAAGTAGTTGTCTATCAAGAGGATAGAGTGAGGGAGTTCTCCAGCTTCCTCAAGGTCAGGATCCCAGACCAGCGGGCCTTGTTGGAGGCCGGGTCTGATAAGGGACCCCAATTTCTCTCCTTGTCAGGTTCGAGCCGATCGTTTTCAACAATTGCCGCGATCGGTGCCTGAAAGCATGTGTTGTATGTTAAAATGAGCAAGTTAATGCGGTTGTTCTCATTGTCATGAACACCCCCACCAGCATCCCTGGCTCTGCGCCTGCGCGATCACGAATAGCGTCATTCGTTCGCCAGTACCTCCCGATTCTGATCTCAGGAGGCCTTGGCGCGGCGCTGTCGGCCACGCTCTTTTTCGCCATCGGCGGATGGGAACAGACCCGCTTGAAAGCCATATTCGACCAGCAGGCTGAAATCCGCGCGACCGCCATTCGCCAGCGCATCATTACATCGCTGGAAGTTCTGGGCGGATTCGGGGCGTTCTACGCCGTCAATCCGCAGGTTGACCAGCAGGCATTTCGCATCTTCGCAAGCCGGATCCTGGCCCAGCATCCGGAGATTCAGGCCATCGAGTGGGCTCCCCGCACGGTCGATTCCTCAGTTCAGGCCCACCTGCGGCCCGAGCATTTCCTCATCTCCTATGCCGAGCCGGTGGCTGGCAATGAGTCGGTCATTGGGTTTGATGTGTCGTCTGACGCCACACGATGGGCGGCGATGGAGCGTGCGCGGGATACCGGCGAGCTCGTCATGACGAGCCGCCTGCGGCTGCTGCAAGAGCCTTCCGGCCAGTTCGGTGTTCAGGCGTTTGTCCCGATTTATCGCGGCGACACAGCCCGCCATACCCTTTCGGCACGCCGTAACAGTTTGCAAGGGTTTGTCGTGACAGTGTTCAGGGTGCGCGATCTGGTGGAGCTCTCGCTCGTCGGGCTCAAGCCCGCCCTAATGGATGTATGGCTCGCTGATGAGTCCGCCGCCCCGGATGAGCGCGTGCTCTATCAGCAGCAATCGCGTCCGGGTCCTCAGCGCAAGCCGTCAGACCGCGAACCGCCCACTCGCACCCCCTTCACGTGGACGACGACGTTCGATGTCGCCGGTCGGCTCTGGTCATTCCATGCGTCTCCCACGCGCCGGTTCTTTGCGATGCACCGCACCTGGCTGCCTTGGGGGGTGCTGAGCGCCGGGCTGCTCCTGACCGTCTTGCTGATCAACATCCTGTTCAATGCCCTGCGCCGTAGCGCGCAGGTGGAACGCCAGGTGGCGCGACGCACCGAAGAACTCACCGCGGAGGTCGCCGAACGTCAGCGGGTCGAGGCGGCGCTGACCATTTCCGAACTTCGGTACCGGCGGCTCTTTGAGACCGCCAAAGACGGGATCCTGATTCTCGACGGGGACACCGGGCTGATCATCGACGTCAACCCCTTCTTGGTGGAGATGTTGGGCTATGCCCCCAAGGAGATTCTGGGCAAGCACCTTTGGGAGATTGGGCCGTTCAAGGACATCGCGCGATCCAAGATGGCGTTTGGCCACTTGCAGACGAAGGAATACGTCCGGTATGAAGATCTCCCCCTGCAGACAAAAATCGGGCAGTCCATCGACGTCGAGTTCGTCAGCAATGTCTACCGCGTCGATAGCAAGCGCGTGATCCAATGCAACATTCGCGATATTACCGCGCGCAAGCGAGCCGAAGAGGCGCTGCAGCTTGCGCACGCCGAGCTGGAGCAGAAAGTGCAGGACCGCACCGGAGAGCTCTCCAATGCGAACGAGCATCTGCAGGCCTCCTACGAGCAGGTCCGCCGTCTGGCGCTGCGCCTGCAGTCTATTCGGGAGGACGAGCGCTCCGGGATCGCCCGAGAGCTGCATGATGAGCTCGGTCAGGCACTCACCGCGCTGAAAATGGACCTCGTGTGGGCCTCGGGCAAGCTTCCGGCTGAGCAAGGGCTGTTGCCAGAACGAATTACCGCGATGGTCACGCTGGTGGATCGCATGGTGGAGACGGTGCAGCAGGTTTCCTCCACGCTGCGTCCGGGCATCCTCGATGATTTCGGCCTGCTGGAGGCGATGCGCTGGCAAGGCAGAGAGTTTCAGGAGCGAACGAGCATCGTCTGCCGGACGCAGATCGAGCTGGAGCAGCTTGAACTGGATCCCGATCATGTGACCTCGCTGTTTCGGATTCTCCAGGAAGCGCTGACGAATGTGGCGCGCCATGCACACGCCACAGAGGTGACGGTCAAGCTCACCGCCTCCAACGGCCAGTTGGTCTTGGAGATCGTCGACAACGGGAAGGGCATTGCCACAGCACGGATCAACGATGCCACCTCGCTGGGATTGATCGGGATGCGGGAGCGCGCTTTACTCTTGAAGGGCCGGGTGATCATGACGGGCGCGGCGGGCCGTGGGACGATGGTCCGGGTTGAGATGCCTTATCCCGAGCCAACCACGGAGACGGCGGCATGATCAAAGTCATCATTGCCGATGACCATGACGTGATCCGGGAGGGGGTCAAACGGATCCTGGCCGACACACCGGACATCCGCGTGGTCGCAGAGGCGGCGGACGGCCAGGAGCTGCTGGCAAAAGTGCGGGACAAACCCTGCGAGGTGGTGATCCTTGATCTGACCATGTCGGGGCGTGGCGGATTGGAGACGCTGAAAGTGCTCAAAGCCGAACATCCCAAACTTCCGGTGCTAGTCCTTACGATGCATGCTGAGGACCAGTACGCCGTTCGCGTGTTAAAGGCGGGCGCTTCCGGCTATCTCCACAAAGCCCACGTGTCCGCGCAATTGGTGGAGGCGATCCGGAAGGTGGTCAGCGGAGGCAAATACCTGACTCCTGAGACGGCGGATGCTTTGGCGATCGATCTTGGCGTCGACTCGGAGCAACCTCCGCATAAGAGATTGTCGGATCGAGAATTCCAGGTGTTTCGTCTCATCGGCTCAGGAAAAACCGTGTCAGAGATCGCCAAGGAGCTTTCGCTCAGCGTTCAGACCATCAGCACCTACCGGGCCCATATCCTTGAGAAGATGGGTCTGGAGAACAACGCGCAACTGACGCATTACGCCCTCCAGCGTCAGCTCGTCGAGTAAGCCGCATTTCCCTCAAGCACACCATACTCCATCGAGCTTCCGAAGGTCATTCGCGGACGGGACGAGGCCGTCTCGTCACTCTATGATTTGTGTCATGGTCATCCAACCGACCAATTCATATGCTGGACCCAGATAGATGGCTTATGGAAGAAGGAGGTGGGGCCATGGCGTTCACGCGTGCGGAAGAGGCAAGGGGAATAGGTGAGGGAGGTACGTCCCGTGAACGTCTGAGCGCTCACCAGCGCCAACGCAGGAGACAATAATGGAACACACTGCAGGATACTGGGTGTGGTTTCTCTTGATCGGTCTGGTCGTGGGGTGGCTGGCCGGGCTCATCATGAAGGGGCGCGGGTTTGGGGTTTTCGGCGACATCGCCGTGGGGGTGGTGGGCGCCCTGCTGGGCGGATGGCTGGCGGGGATGATTGGGCTGTACACCTCGAGCTCGATTGGTGCGTTCCTTGTCGCGCTCGCCGGTGCCGTGGTGTTGGTAGGCCTCATCGGCCTCGTCAAACGGGCCTGATCGGCAAGAGTGAGGAAGGGGGCAGGATCGATGGCCGTCACGCTTGGGGATGGGTTGCTGCTCGTGATTGCGGCGACGCTGCTGGTCATGACCAGCCAGCTGATCAGGTTGGTGCAGCAGGTTTCGGAGGCGGTCGGAAAGCTGGAGAAGCTCGGAGAAACGATCGATGAGGTGCGTCAGTTGGCGCGCAGCGCAGAAACGGCGCTGCTCGATGTGCGCAAGACCGGCGCGCGGATCGATCGCATTGTCGAAACGGTCGAGCAGGGCACGACGCTCATCCGGCAGCTGTTCATGCCGTTCTCGTGGCGGCTGGGAGCGCTGGCGGCTGGAGCGAAGGCGGGATTTGAGGTGTTGCGGCATGGAACCTTCCGTCACGGCAATGGGGCCGTGGCGGTGCGCGGAGGAGTCAAATGAACAAGGCCAAGGAACTGACGGCCGCTTTTGCGCTGGGCGTGGTGGCCGGGGGCGCGGTCGCACTGCTGTTTGCGCCGGAGAAGGGCGAGGTGACCCGGAAGCGGTTAAAGGAGGGTGCGACCCAGCTGGCCAAGCGTACAGAAATGCTCGCGGGCAAGATCCGAGGGGCGACGGCCGAGGCGGTGAAAACAGCCGCCAGCACGGCGCGCAAGCAGGCGGAGGCGGTCAAGGGCGCCGTGGCCGAAGGGGCCAAGACCTACCGGGAGCAGCTTGAGCATGCCCACGTGTAAGGGGGCGAAGGCGCCACTCGATGAAGGGCAGGAACCCTGCTCTTCATCGAGAGCCCCGGCATCATAATGAGGGGTCGTCATACGGGCGAGGTTCACAATGGCCTCCTCGAGAGCATGGAAACAGCACGCCGGTTTCGCGCCTAAGACGCGCGCAGTTACTCTCCTTTCTCCTCATTTACTTCCTGATGTTGCCCAGCGCAGCGGCTGTAACGGTGGGAGGCAGTGCGTCCGCCGCGCCTGCGGATTATGCGGCGAAGGTGCGCGTGTTGCCGAGCTCGCAATCGGCGATTACGTTGAGACTCAACTTGCGGGCACTCTGGCAGTATCAGGTCACCTGGACGCCATGCAGGTTGACTATCGGCTCAAGCAGGATTGGGCCTCGGAAACCCGCGCCTACGATGACGGGCTCCAGCACGTGCTGTTGCTTGCAGACATCTTGGCGGAGGGTGTCGTCAAGCAATTCCCGGAGAAGTTTCAAGAGTAGGACGGTTCGTCAGCTCGTCGAGTAAGCCGGCCGCTCTTCTTCCCTCGCGCGACCCATCATACAAACTGTGATGGCCGCGTCAGCTTGCCGACGATCCCGTCGCCGTCCCCGCCATGAGGCTCAATCAAGCGTTCGGCTGATTGTGGCCCTGCCCCCACCTCAGTAGAGTATGCGCGTATGGTCGCATAGGCGAGATCGTGGAGAGGAGTACGCCCGACTAATACGGACGCGGTCTGAATCGCGGTCGAAAACGCGAGAGAAGCGGGTGGTAAGAGTGGTGCACGCACCGTGAGCGCGCGAGCGCTCATCAGTGCGAACAAGGAGGCGATGATGGAACACAACGCAGAATACTGGGTATGGTTTCTTCTGATGGGCGCGATCATTGGGTGGTTGGCCGGGCTCATCATGAAGGGTCGCGGGTTTGGGATCTTCGGCAACATCGTGGTCGGAATCGTTGGGGCCGCGTTGGGCGGGTGGGTGGCCGGCGCCATGGGGCTGTACACCTCGAGCTCGATCGGCGCGTTCCTCGTCGCACTCATCGGTGCGGTGCTCTTGGTCGCTCTCACGGGCTTCATCAAGCGAGTGGCCGGATCGGCCTAAGGACGGAGAGTCGTAGTGATGATCTGTGGGGAATGATTCACGTGAAGGAGGACATCGATGTTGCGACACAAATCACTTATGGTCGGAGTGCTGGGTGTTTGGTTGTGTAGTGGGGTTCTCCCAGGCGCGGTTTCAGCAGTAGAGCAAGCTGCGCCTGTGCACCAAGCGGTGGGAGAGATCGTGTGGCTGGATACCCAGCTCGGCAAACTGCAACTGTACGCGGATCGCTCTCGAGGCACGCGAGCCACGGCAGAGTACAGCATTACTGAGCATGAAACCCGGGTGACGGTCCGGCGGGATCAGCAGTTTCTCGCCATCACGGACTTACGAGCAGGGCAACAGGTCACGATTGAATCCAAAGACAACGGAGAAGAGCAACTCGCGACTAAGATCACCGTTGAGCCAAGCTCAGCACCCCTGTTTCAACGCGCCGAAGGCACGATCGAATCGATTGACGTTACCCCAGGCACGTTCACCCTCAAGGAGACCGCGAGCCTCGGTGCGGCGGGCGTGGTGTCCGTGTTCGTCTTTAACCCACGGGACATCGTCGTCATGGAGAGCCCAAGCCTGCAGCCGGTCCGATTGGCCGTGCAGCCGGGGGATTTCGTGAAGGTGGAGTACGTGGTGAGCAATGGCCGGCGCCACGCGCGCTCGATGATGCGGTATTCCGCTGTGCCGGGATCGACGACCACGACCACCACGACGACCAGCACTACGACCACGAGTCAATAGGGTGATCTGAAAGATACGTCTACGAAGCGAGAAGCGACGGAGGTAGAGATGCGCCAAGTTCTGTACCTTGTGATGGCCGGTATGCTGCTCATGAGCGGCCCGCTAGGGTGTGCGAGCCGTCACGCCACGACCATCAAGACGGAGGAACGAGTCCAGCGTCCAGGGGTGATGGTGGGCACGGAAGGGGTCGGAGTGGGCACGAAAACAACGACCACGGTTGCCCATACCCCTCAGGAGTCGCGAGGAGTCCTCTCCACCACGGTCCATTTCCTAGGCGAAGTCATCAGTTGGCCATTTCGGTTGGTCGGCGCTCTGGTCCGCGCCCTGTTCTAAGTTCTAAGGCGTTACAGCGTGTTTCCATGAACAATCAATTGAGGAAAAACAGATGAATAAACCTATTTCGCTTGCCCTGCTGGTCGGTGGGATTCTGCTGATCATTTTCGGCATCAGCGCCTCAGAGTCATTCAGTTCTGACATGTCTCGGCTCTTCACTGGTTCGCCGACCGACAGAACGATCTGGCTGCTGGTTGGCGGCGCGATCCTAGCCATTGCCGGTGGGTTTGGGCTGTCGCGTAAATCACGGTGATTGTTAGAGGAAGCAACGCGGAGGGACGCAAGGATGTCCATACTCATGATTGTGCTCGTGCTGCTGCTGATCGGAGCGATTCCGAGCTGGCCGCATAGTAAAGGATGGGGGTACTACCCGAGCGGGGGGTTGGGACTGGTGCTCATGGTGTTGCTCGTCCTGATGCTTCTGGGACGCGTCTAGCGTTATCGACTCAGCACCAATGTCTAGAATAGGAAAGGTGCATCCGCACAGATCGACCGCACGTCACTCCACGGTGGAACCCACCACTCAAGCCTTTCTCGATGCGCTGGCTGCCAAAGGCGGGCCGCCTCTGTACACACTCTCTGTGGCGGATGCGCGCGGTGTGCTCTCGGGTGCCCAAGCCGGCACAATCGCGAAGTTGCCGGTCGACATCGAGGACCGCACAATTCCTATCGGCCCACGGGATTACGTCGCAATCCGTATCGTTCGCCCGAAGCGCCGCCGGGGAGTCCTCCCGGCGGTGATGTACTTTCACGGCGGCGGCTGGATGCTTGGCGACGCGAAGACGCA
>PCVX01000033.1:27851-29865 GCA_002796105.1 Candidatus Omnitrophica bacterium CG11_big_fil_rev_8_21_14_0_20_63_9
CGAGGAAGCCTACGCTGCCACCGTGTGGGTCGCCGAACACGGCAAGGCGATTGGGGTCGACCCGTCTCGCGTGGCAATTGCCGGAGACAGCGTGGGTAGTAACATGGCCGCGGCCGTTACGCTGCTTGCCAAGCAGCGCGGCGGTCCGAGGATCGTGTTCCAAGTGCTGTTTTATCCGGTGACGGATGTCGACTTCGACACCGCGTCGTACGCGCAGTTCGCAACGGGATATTTCCTGACCCGCGAGGCAATGAAATGGTTCTGGAACCACTACGCGCCGCAGAGCACCGTACGCGCTCAGCCGACCGCGTCACCCTTGCGAGCCTCGGTGGACCAGCTTCGGGGGCTGCCACCAGCACTGGTGATTACCGGCGAGTACGACGTGCTGCGTGACGAAGGTGAGGCCTACGCGCACAAGCTCATCGAGGCCGGCGTCCCGGTCACAGCAACTCGCTATCTTGGCACTATCCATGACTTCGTTATGCTCAACGCGATCACTGACACGCCGGCCCCGAGGGCCGCCATCGCACAGGCCACTGCTGCGCTGCGCAATGCGTTCGCGCAATCGCCAACGCGACGAGCTCCGTCTGCACGAAAGATGCACGAGGCACGATCGACCCCGTTCCTGAGCACGTCCAACGTCATCGCCCCCCTCGTCCCGTAGATTTCCCGGTTTTTGCCCTTGAAATCTCCCCACGGGCGCAGGTCGTACAAACTGTGATGGCCGCGTCAGCGTGCCGACGACCCCAGCGCCGTTCCCACCACGAGGCTCAATCAAGCGTTCGGCTGATTGTCGCCTCGCCCCTAACTCAGTAGAGTGCGGAGGTCTGGTCGTATAGGCGAGACCGTGGAGAGGAGTAGGCTCGACTGATACGGACGCAATGTGGAATGCGTAAGTAACGGAGGTAAGGGGAGGGTTCTACGATGAGGCAGCATTGGTTCTCAGGCACGGCGGTCGCAATCGCCCTATTGGCTACGTCGGCGCCAATGGCAGAAGCGGCACGAGTTCCGGATCGTCGGATAAATGGGATCGAGTGGTTCTATGTCTTTGGCCGCCAGGGGAACCGTGCCTATGGAGCGGCGGAGGGACTCGCGAAGCAGGTGTTCTACGTGGAGGTCCCGAAAGATCTTGGAGAATCCGTCACCATTCGGGTGTTGGACGCGGATATCCAAGGCCAGCACGATGAGCAAGATGGCAAGTGGAATACCTCGACCAAATTCGATGTGTTCGTCGGGTCGAAACTCCTGACCTCGCGCACCATTACGGCCAGGGAACCTGATGGCACGACCCTGGAGTTAGGGCCGTTTTCCCTCAATCAAGGTGACGCGCAGGGTGACTACGTCATCTTCCGCATCGAAGCGGAGGGTCTGGAGGGGAATGACAGCAACCTCTTTGCCTTTGAGGTCTCGCCCTCCCAGGCACAGCTCTTCACCTTTAATCCGGCTATTCGGTTGATGTCCAAGGAAGGGGATCGGATGCGCTTCTTCCCACAGATCCCTTCAGGGGCGACGGGCATTCGAGTCTGGAACTACGATTTGGACCCCACGGGAGGCAATAGCGTCCTGCTGACTCCTCCTGGACCGATCGGGAGCGTGCGGGGGCTCCAGAAAGCCTTCTGGATCGAAAATTCCGAAAGCGCGGCATGGGCTAAAACCGACGTGACCGTCCCGCAGGAGTGGAAGGGCGGGGGCCGATGGATCTATCAGATTACAAAGAAGACCCAATCGTCGGCGAACATGAGTATGCGCATTGAAGACCAGCACAGTAAACCCGTGCGGATTTATTTCACGCAGGGCGAGCCGATCCAGGTGGCGGAAGCTCCAGTTCAAGCCTGCAACACCTTTGAGTTCGATGCCTCGAAATCCTTCGACCCGGATAACCAGAAATTGACCTATCAGTGGAACCTGGGCGATGGGACCACGAGCGACCAAATCCGCACGCAGCACACGTATGAGAAAGCCGGCGATTACAAAGTCCTGTTGACGGTGACCGATACGTCCACGGGAGAGTGCC
>PCVX01000049.1 GCA_002796105.1 Candidatus Omnitrophica bacterium CG11_big_fil_rev_8_21_14_0_20_63_9
GCGCTGATTTCCGTCCGGGTCAGCACGAACGGGTCAGCGCCGGGACGGTTCGCCCCCGGCTCCACCGTGCACGCGCCCGCGTAGCCGTTGGCTTGCACGATGTTGCGGACCCGCCGGTTGTAATCCCCTGAGGGGTAGCAGAACGTGTGCACCGGCTGCTCCAGCCCGGTTTCGAGATCTTCTTTGCAGCGGCGCACCTCATAGACCACGTGATCTTGGGGGATCCGGGAGAGCTTGGCGTGGCTGACCGAGTGCGCGCCAATCTCGTGGCCGCGCGCAGCCAGCTCCTTGAGCTGCTGCCACGTCATCGGCCGGTCCTCAGCCGGATGCCCGTTGGGCCCGGCGGCGATGAACGCGCTGGGCACAAAAAACGTGCCGACGAACCCGTAGCGCTGCATGATGTGCGCGGCATGAATGAAGTTGTCCTCATAGCCGTCATCGAACGTGAGGACAACGAGTTTCGAGTGGTCGGTGTTGGACGCCGCACGGACGGCCTGGGCGAACGTGATCGTGCGGTAGCCGTGCTCATGCAACCACCGCATCTGCTCGGCGAACCGGGCGACCGGCACGCAGAGGCGCTTGCCTGGATGGGCATCGGTCACGCGGTGGTACATCAAGATGCGCAGCCCGCGCGGATTTTTTCGGCTGAGCTGCATCGCGCGATACGTGAGATCGCTGAGCGTCGAGCGTAGGAGCTGTTTCATGCGGCCTCCGTAAACAGCCGGCGCAGTTGCGCGCCGGTGCGCTCAAGCGAAAACCGCTCGATGACGCGCGCATGCCCCTCGTCGGCCAGCCGCGCGCGCAGGGGCGCATCGCTCCATAGCGCCGTGACCGCCTCGATGAGCGCGGCCGCGTCCTGCTCCGGAATCACCCAACCGGTCCGGCCGTGCTCCACGAGCTCCTTCAGCGATGGCAGGTCGCAGCAGATGACCGGCGTTTTGGTGGCCAAGGCTTCGATCAACACGTTCGGGATCCCCCAGTGGATCTTGGACACCAGCGGCAGCACCAGCATGTGCGCTTGCTGGTACAGCGCCGCCACGCGCTCTTGGCTGACGTAGCCGGTGATCTCGACGTGTGTTTCCAGGTGGTAGCGCGCGATTTGCCGGCGCAGCGCGCCCTCAAGGGGACCGCCGCCGGCGATCGTGCAGCGAAACGGCACGCCTTGCGCGTCGAGCCGGTGACAGGCTTCGATGAGCGTTTCATAGCCCTTGCATGGCAACAGGCTCCCCACCGCCAGCAGGTAGCACACCGAGCCATCCGGTTTGGCGGCAGGGGCAAACTTCGACAGGTCCACCCCATGATAGCCGACGATGACGGACGTCCCGTTGCGGCTCAGCTGCTCGAGGTACCGCTTGTTCTCCTCGGTGCAGGTCAGAACAAAGCGCGCGCCGTGCACCTTCTCAACGAGCGTCGGGTTGGTCGTGTACAAGTCGTGCGCGTGGCCGGACAGGCTATACGGCATGCCGGTCAGCCGGTTGATGATCACGGCCGCGGCCGCCGGGTACGTCGCCCAAAAAGCGTGCAGGTGCGTCACCCCGCGCTCCTGGGCGAGCCGGGCAAAATGCGCGGTCTTGGGGAACGCCACGAGCGTTTTGGCCAGAATGACCGGATGCCGCCAGTGACGGCTCACGACCCACCCCAACGCGGCGAGATATGCCGACGGCGCGCGCCGGATGAAATGTACCTGGCTGCGCCACACGGCCCAGGACCAGACGAAAGGAGAGTACACCGTCCGCGGCAGCAGCGGCTTGGCCTGCGCATGAATGACGCGGTCGCGGCAGGGGCGCAGCGAAAAAATCACCAGGTCCTGCTCGCCCTGGGAAAGCGCCACCAGCTCGCGCAGGATGAACGCCTCATCGTAGCGCGGGAATTGGCTGAGAATGCAGCCAAGGACGGGGCGGCTCATGCGCGCTGTGTTCGCTCTTCGCGGATGCGCTGCCGCTCGATCAGCACGCCGCGCATGATGAGGCCGGAGAGCACCCAGAAATAGCCTGCGGCTTCCTGCGAATCCATGCGCGAGCCGAACATGTTCGCGACCAATAGCCCGCACAACCCTGCCAAGAACCCCAGCGCGATCGCCTTGATGGAGAGATCCGACGCGTGCCGGTAGAGCCAGTAGGTGTACCACATCGCCATGAACAGCAGCAGCAAGAAGATCGCCAGCGTCGGGACGCCCATTTCCGCGCCGATCAGCAAGTAACTGTTGTGCGCATCCATATAGCCGATGACACCCTGGGTGTACTGCCCGATGAAGCGCGGAAACGCACCGTAACCGACTCCCCACCATGGGTGATCCTTGATGATCTGGGCCGCACCACGCCAAATATGGATGCGCAGCGCTGAGCTCATTTCAAGTGTTTGCGTCAGGTCCGCTTCACCAAACGCCGCCCGGTTCGTCACGGTTTGCCCCAATCGGAAGCGGATCCCGGACGGCAGCATCCATGGGTTGGCCAACGCAAACACGCCCATCATGACCACCCCGAGGAACAGCAACTTACTGCGGAAGAAACAGGCGGCAATCCCTCCGAAGGCACACGCCAGATACGCCCCCCGCGAGAACGTGACCATGATGCCTCGGAAACACATCAGAAACGGGATCAGCAACATCCAGATTTTCAGCTTTTTCTTCGGATAGACCAGGAAGAACCCGAGGAACAGGAACATGTAGTAGACGAAGAACGCCCCCAGCGTGTTCGAATGTTCCACGATGCCGCCCACACGCGCTTCATCGAAACTGTCATCGCCAATGTACATGTAGTCCCGGATGGCCATGACGGAGACCATCGCGACCGCGATCATGACCACGACCGCCACGGTCTTGAGCACCTTGCGGTCCCGCACCACCCACAGCGTCAGGAAGTAGAATCCCATCGGGGTGAGCCAGCGCTTCAGTTCGATGATATAGGCCCCTGCGTACCAGGAGCCGTAGGACCAGCTTGCGCGCATCAGCGAGGCCGCGCCCATCAGGCAGAACAGCAGGATGACGCGGTTAAGCGGCGTGCCTTGAAAGAGCGGCTGGCCGCGAGACATTTGGCGCAGCGCGTGCGCCATAAACACCCAGCCCATGAGAATATTCGTCATGTTGAACGCGGTGGCCTGGGTGCCGAAGTTGCCGACGAGCAGACGGCTGAAGGGGATGTACGCCACCAGCACGTAGAGCGGGATTTCAGGGTACTGCAGCCCCACCATGAGCAGGCCGAGCAACCCGAACCCACCCATGGCCAGGATGATCGGCTGCGGCAGCGCGATTTCCTTCATGATGATCACGCCGAAAAAGCCGATGCCCATGATCATCCACCAGATCCGCTTATCGACGGCGGTGATCGCTTGGGCTTTCGTGAGCGCGCGGGCGCGGATCATCGGCGCGCCACCAAGTGGTCGTAGAGCGCGGTGATCTGCGCGGCGTTGCGGATGATGACGAACTCATCACTCACGCGCACACGGGCGCGCTGTACCAGCGCGGCGGACAACACCTCGTCATCCAGCAGCCGGCTGATCGCGCGAGCGAGCGCATCCGCATCACCCGGATCAACCAGCAGGCCGGTCCGCCCATCGGAAACGATATCGGTCACGCCCCCTGCCCGGGTCGCGATCACCGGCCGGCCGGCGGCCATGGCTTCCAGCAGCACGAGGCCGAAGGGCTCAGGCTTGGTGGAGGCGTGCACGACAATATCGGCGGCGGCGTACATGGCCCAAACATCTGCCTGCCAGCCGGTGAAGTGCACGCGCGAGCCGAGCCCCAACTCCTGCGCGAGATGGTGAAGGCGCTTGAGATCTCTCTGATCCTCATGCGGGTCTTGGCCAACCACCAGGCCGCGAAGGTTCGGATAGCGGGGCGCCAGTTGGGCGAGCGCTTTGAGCACGATATCCTGCCCTTTCCATGAGACCAGACGGCCCAGGATCGTCACCACCCGGTCATTGTCCGTCAGATGCAACTGAGCGCGCATCTGCGCGCGCTTGGCATCCAGCCCGCTGGCGTGGCCGTTGAGCGCGATCCCATTAGGAATCGCCACCACCTGACGCTTCAGCTGTTGCGCGTAATAGCGCGCCCCGGCATGCGAGATGCACACAAATTCATCCACCAGCGGAGCCACAAAACGCTCCAGCAAGGTGGAAGGCCGCCAGCCGTGCAAATGGCACACGACGCGGCAGCCGGTAAGCTTGGCGGCCAGGAGAAGCGGCACATGGGTGAGGATTTCATTGTTCAGATGCACGAGTTGAACTTGGTGGTTGTTGAGCCATCGCGCGATGGCCGGCACCGTCGAAAACAACTGCGCGCCGCCGCCAAGCAACAAGAACGCTCGTCCCCACCGCTCGTTGCGCGGAAAGCGCCACGCCGGCACCAGCGTAACCGGCACGCCCTGCTCGCGGATCTTGCGGATAAACGGCCCATCCTGCGCGGACGAGACGTGCACGTCAAAGCGCCGGCGATCCAAGACCGTCAGCAGCTCATGGAGATACTTCGCGCTGCCACCGTACCCGGTGCTGGACTCGGCGATCAGCACCCGAGCCCGGGCTGCCCCGCCGGCGATGCGCAGTAGCTCCTCGGCCACGCCGCGCCAGGTGAAGCGCTCTTCTACTGTCCAGCGGGCTTCGCGGCCGATCACTTCGCGCATCGTCGAATCGCCAAGACAGCGGGTGAGCGCTTCGGCAAAGCCTGCGGCCTCCTGCGTGCGGTCAACGAGCAGTCCGTTGCGGCCATGGCGGATGATTTCCGACGGTCCGCCATGATCAAACGCGACCACCGGCAGCCCGGCCGCCTGTGCTTCCAGGATCACCATGCCGAACGGCTCCTGCCAAATCGATGGAAACGCCAGCACATCCGCCATGAGGAAGTACTGATGAATTGCTTCGCGGCCGATATGTCCGACAAACCGGATGCGCTCACCCAAGGGCGCGGCAAGCGCCCGCAGCCGCTCGATATACGCGGTCTTGGTGGGGTCCGAGAACGTGTGGCTGCCCACGATGACCAGCGTGGCATCAGGAATGGCGGCTTGTGTGGCCGCAAACGCCTCAATCAGCACGTGCACTCCTTTGGCCTCGACCAGCCGGCCGACATACAGCACGACCGGGCCGTCCAGACCATGGGACTGGCGCAACCGCTGGCGCTCATCGTGCTTCGCCCAGCGCGGCGCAAACGTGTCCGGATCAACGCCGTTGTACAATACCTTGGCGTTGGCGCTGCATGTCGGGCGCGCCTGTTTGAGCGCCTCGGTCAGATAGCCGCTGCAGCCGGTGAACACATCCACCGCGGCGATGGCGCGCTCACTCCACACCGCATCGCCGGCAAAGTTGCTCTCGTTGTGCAACGAGAGGATAAGGCGTGCTTTGGGCGCAGCCTGGCGCAGCGCCGGCACGAACTGCACCCGGCTGTGCACCCAGATCACATCCGGGTTCAATCGCTTCACGTGGCATGCAACCCACTGCGCGTAGGGCCGGTAGTAGAGCCGCGAGCCGCTCTGCTTGAACGGCAGCTTCCAGCTGCACAGCATCAGCCGGTCCAGCCACGTTTGCTGCCAGCGGTGATACGTGCGGTGCGCCTTGGTCTCCTGCGGCGGCAGCATGGGGTCGGCGATGCTGAACACGTGCACGTCGTGGCCGACGAAGTGGGCGGAGACTTCTTCAATGACGGTCTCCACCGCGCCACCGCGCACCGGCGGTACCGGGAACACCTCTGGGGCTACAACAGCAATCTTCATTATTGAGCTGCCTTGACGGACTGCTCACCGTCGAGTAAACTTAGAAAGGTGATGACCATGAGAAAATTTACTGTTGTTCTTGAATCTGAACCCGAAGGTGGATATTCGGTGTTCGTCCCCAGTCTGCCTGGGTGCGCCAGCCAAGGCGAAACCAAGGAAGAAGCGTTGGCCAATATCCGCGAGGCGATTGAAGGATATTTGCTCAGTCTGCGAGATGAAGGGTTGTCCATACCCGTCACACGGGTTACTTTGACTGAGATTGAGGTCACCGCTTGAGCGTTCTGCCACAAGTTTCCGGCGCCCGCCTGGTCCACGCGCTCCAAAAAGCCGGTTTTATCATCAAGCGCCAGCACGGATCTCACGTCATTCTCGGCCATCCCACGAATGTGTTGCTGCGCGCAGTTGTGCCTGTTCACGGCTCGAAGCCGGTAAAACCGGGAACATTGCGCGCCATCCTTAAGGGAATTGGAATGACACCGGCTGACTTGAGGCGCTGGCTCTAGAAGAGACTCGGCGCAAAAATCACCTCCGATGCTATTGTCCGATACTGCTGGACGCGTCAAAGACCGTGCTCTGTCATTGCGCGAAATTGCTGCCGAAGTATCCGCATACCGTCGAGCGAAGAAGGCGCACCCAGCACGCCCAAAAGAACGTGCCGCAGACGCGAGAGCGCTTAGGCGAGCCATTCGCTCTACCCGCACTATGATCTCCCACAAGAAGTTGTTGACCATCCTCAAGCGTAAGCGACTCATTTAGTCCAGTCTCAGAAAATGAGAAACGTCCCCAATTTTTCGGATGTCCGCAAGGAGCGCAAGCCAAGCGCGATGGCCGCGGCGTAGGGTTTGAGGGTCACGACAAGGCGCTGCCAGCCTGCCGGCTTCGGTTCGGCCATGCGCAGCCCCACCAGCGGGTCATAGCCTACCGCGCGCGCAAAATGCGCCGCGGCTTGGCCAAGATTCGGCTGCTCGCGGTACAAGCGGGCCAGCCGATACTCGTTGATGGCCAGGCGCTGGCGCTTAAACCACCACGTCACGCCCTTGGCCGTATCGACCGGCACCCGCTGCAGGACGACGCCCCGCTGCGTGTAGAGCTTGATGCTGTCGTTGCACGTGTTGGCGCCATGCACCCGGTAGCGCACCAGCACGCGCGGGGTAAACTCAAACGCGGTCACGCGCGCCAGGCGCAGCCACAAGTCATAATCCTCACCAATCGAGAGCCGCTCATCGAAGCCGCCGACCTGACCCAACAGCTCCCGGCGCACCATCACCGTCTGTAGCGGGATCGCGCAGTGCTCGACGAGCTCCCGCAGCGTGGTAATGCCCTGCTGCGGCTGCACGCCAAGCGACTTGCCCTGCCGGTCCACCCACTCGTTTTGGCCGTAGATGAAGCCGACCTGTGGGCAGCGGTCCAGGTGCACGACCTGAGCGGCCAGCTTATCCGGTACGTACTGGTCATCGTCATCAAGGAACGCCACGTAACGGCCGGCAGCCTGGTTGATGCCGGCGTTGCGCGCTTTGGAGACTCCGCCCCGATGCTCCTGGCGGACGTAGCGGATGCGGACGTCATCCCGCGCCGCCTGCTGGGCCACCCGCTTGGTCTGGTCAGTTGACGCGTCATCCACAATGATGAGCTCCCAGCCCTGAAAGCTCTGCGCTTGGACGCTGGTAACAGCGTCCTTGAGCATCTCGGCCCGGTTGCGCGTGGCGATGATTACGCTGACTGCGGGTACCGGCGCCATCGTCTCTCAACCATTCCTACAATTTGGCCTAACTGTGTCCAGAATTGCAGTTCATGCTGAATCCCATTTTCACGTTTGCGCTGCCCGTAGGCTGTGAGCGCGCGCATTCCATGGCCAATACATTCTTTTACTAACCAGCCTGGCAATCGCGCATGTATGGGATGCATGAGGGAGGTTGTTTTACCCCAGAGATACTTCCATTGACGGATATAGGTCATTTGCATGCGTTGTTGGGAGACTTTGTGATGCACAATGGCGTGAGGCGTATAGATGACTTTCTTTCCCGCCTTTAGAAAACGACTGACGATATCAGCATCCTCTCCTCGCAATGGACGTGATCCAGCCGGCCCGAGGTCGACCCGAAATGGTCCTATATCTTTCAAAGCTTTCTTTCGAAACGCAAAGTTTGCTCCATAGAGAAAATTGTTATCGCTAGCGTTTGCCGTAATCACACCGTTTCCGTGATCCAATAACGCTAAGAGATCCCAAATCGGCTTTCGGACTGTCTCGCTCATCAGCCAGGAAGGCGGTGTCTGTGCCCACAGTGGTAGTACCTTGCCACCTACGCAGTCCGCCCGGAACGAGAGAAAAGCGTCACACAACGCCTGCGCCCAGCCCGACTCAGGAACAACATCGTCATCAACAAACGCAACAAATTCACCTTGAGCCTGCTCGATGGCCGTATTACAAGCGTAGCTTTTCCCCTGGCGCGGCTCAAACAGATAGCGGATAGGGATACGACTGCCGCGTCCAGCTTCCTCCACAACCATCTTCGTGCTGTCGGCGCTGTTGTTATCCACCACAATGACTTCCAGCTCTATATCCTCATTCACCGTCTGGGCTTTGAGCGCGCGTAAGGTATCCCGAAGACTTTCACACCGGTTATACGTACAGACCACAACCTGCATAGAGTTCATGACGACGAGGACTCCTGAACGGCACTGTGCCGCAGTGCTTGAAGCCCACAGTACGCTGTAGCCAAATAGGGCCGGAGAAATCGATAGAGAGGATGCTGAAGCTTATTCCAGGACACGGTTAGTCCGACGAATGGGTCAAAGCGAATACACCTACCATAATAGGATGCTGCTCTGGAATAGAGTTTTCGATCCATATGAGCCTCAGCTTGGTCATAGCTAAGCCTGGCGCACCGACGACGTATCGCAGCACGCTCACTTTTTGACAACGTGCCTGATCTTAAAAGGTCTCGATAAATAACTACGTGATTTTCGTATCGTTGTGTAGTATCAAGACTCATGTTCTGCTGATGCCAATGGTAGATACCAACGCGCTTTGGTAGAAACGCGATGCGATGAGCACGACTCACCCGCAACCACATGTCGTAGTCATCGCAACCCTTCAAACCACTTCGAAACCCTCCAAGTTCCTGGATGATGGCTTTTCGCACTAGCACTCCATGCGCTTGGATCGGATTTCTATCAATAAGGTCTCTGAAAACAAGCGCCGGTTCTTGTCCCGCCGGTGGCAGCGTTTTGAGCACTCGACCGGACGACATCTCAACCATCTCAACAAAGGAGTAGACCAGCGCCACATCAGGATGGTTGTCTAGAAAAACCGTTTGCCATTCCAGCTTGTTGGGTAGATAGAGGTCGTCGTCATCGAGCAATGCCAGATACGCTCCCTGGGCCAACGCAACCGATCGCGCTCGCGTGGTGGACAATCCAACATTCGTTTGATAGTGGTACCGCACGCGCTGATCCTGTTGCTGGTATCGCTCCACGACGGCTCGGGTGTGGTCGGTTGAACCATCGTCCATGACAATGAGTTCCCATAACTGATAAGTCTGGGCAAGAACACTCTCAATGGCCTTGGGAAGCAGCCCAGCCCGGTTGTGCGTCGGCAGAATGATACTAACGAGCGTCATGGGTTGATACCGGTTGTGTCCTCCGCTTCCCCAGCGCCTGGACAATCGTGTCTTTGAGAGTTCCGAGTCGCAGGACCCGGATGATGGGTTCGAAGCGCTAGCGTCGTGCTCATCCGGATGAACCTGGAACTGATCGAGAACGAACCTGCCCGCCACTCCCACGGGTATCGACGCCCCACCCTGCCGGTGAGCAGCGCTTCACACACTTTCCTCCATCCGTATGGCCTCGCAAGAGGTCTGAAGTAGCTCCCTAGCTGGTCATCCTCAGATGGAAATGACCCCCAGCCGGATGCTTCAGTTGGGCTCGGCGAACGCGAGAAATGTTTCAGCAGATCGACAATGGCTGGCCTGGTGTCAGCCCAGATGTTCGTCCAGGCGTGTTTCAGGACGAGCTGGCCGACAAAATTTCGAACTGTCTCCTGGACCACCTGGAGACCCCATTCTTTTACAGCTTGGTTGCCATCAACCTTAAGTTCAGGAACAACTCGCCCATGTTCATTCCGGTACCCCAAGACGAGGCCGTGGTCCGCCTGGCAAAAACTCTCGATGAGACTAGGCAGTTCAGGAATCCCCAAGATGTATCCTTGGGCGCCGGTCCGATCGTACAGATAGCATTCCTGCCGCAGTTTTCGTCCATTTGTCGGCGAAGGTCGTTCATCCAGGCCGATATAGAATCCGACTGCATCAATATCGGCTGCCGTCACCAGGGCCTGCAAGGCTCGCCCGACCCAACCGACATCCACGATTGCCATGGGTTGTTGCTCAAATCCCCCTTCCTGTTTCAGGTACTCGATAAGCGTTTCGCGTTTCTTGCGCGCACCTTCCTCAATCAGCCCACAGACCCTAGGATTCCCCACGAGCCCCGATCCCAAGCGTTCACACTCAGCTTCGGTCAGGCCTCGATGCCATTGGCTGCGATCAAAATCGAGTTGCCGAAGCTCGGCCTCAACTTGCGTTGGAACCAGACCAAGCCGCCTCAGCGCAAGGTCCACCGAGACGTGATTGCCCCTCGACAACGCCCAGATCATAGTTTGCTCTGTCACCTTCTTGGTCGCAGGAAGATTCCAGGCATGGCGTCCACCATACAGGTAGCGTAGCTCGCACGTTGTTCCTAGCTTCGGACTGAGCCGCCGTGCAATGTCGAGCAGAATCTGGCCATCGCGCGACACGAAGTAGAGGCGCTTCAATTCGAGCTCTGATGCCCGCCGCAACACCCAAATGACATAGGAGGTAAGAGTCGGTCCCACCACACTTGCGGCCACATCCCGAATCGATGCCTCACGAGGTGAGTTGACCGGGGTCATGATCCGGGCAAGCCGTGACGCTCCTGCCATCAGGGATGAAAGTCCCTCGGTCTCGTAGGCATAGCTCTCTAGTACGCGTTCCAGACGCTGCAGATTTCCTTCTTCATACCAGCGGGTCTTGGCACCTAGATGGTGCGCCGCCTCTACATCGTGTTTCTTATTATTTCCGACATGAACCAACTGATCCAATCTGACGCCTTCTCTCTCAGCCATGGCTCGGAACAACCCGTTCGACTTGCCGTGTCCATGCTCAGATGATACGTAGCATCGATCGCCTTCACGAAACATGCCGTGCGTGCGCAGCAAGTCCTCGATGAAACTCCCAGGCAAGTACATGTCCGATAGAAAAATGACTTGTTCCGAAGACTGCCGCGCATACTCTAACTCGCTGCGCATCGCCGGATTGGGTCGGATCAAGTGCGTTTCCAGGTCGCACTCCATCTGCATGAGCCGACTCAATTCGTGTTGCGGCAACCTCAGCGTTACGTTCAGCTCGCGATAAATTTTGGCTAAGCTGATTTCTTTTTTTGTGTGGGTGCGCGCGCGGATTTCCGCCTCAATCCTGGCCCGCGCGAACACCTCGGCACTACATGACACCAATAATCCCTCTTGAGCTGCCCATCGTCCCAGTAAGAGGAACAGTGACGTTGGGGCCCCAACGGCCCGAGTCAGCACAGTATCGAACACGTCGAACGAATGGACTTGCGTCATCTTAATTTGATCCCTGCGAATCCGTTGAACGCTTGACGCAATAGAGGTAGCCATGCCTAGGATGAAGGTCTTTCGTGCATGGGTCTGATAAAAGTGTCTCTCGTGTCACCCGTTCGGGTATTTGCTGTTTTGGATTCCAGGAGATGAATGAGAATTCCCGATAACCATACCTATCCAGTAGGGTGAGATACTCTTCCGCAGAGGTACCTGCCTGAGCAAGTGTGCACGGTTCATACTCGGTAATCAGTTGGGCTTTGGACTGACTTAGGAATCGAGACATTCCCTTGTAGGCAGCTACCTCAAAACCCTGGACGTCCATTTTGATCAGCTTAATACGCTCCATAAGGTCCTGTGCGCTCTGTAGGAGAAACTCATCTATCCTGATGCACTCCACCTCTACTGACTCAACCCGTCCGTCACCGGGATCGAATAGCCGGTGGTCACCAGAGTCCTTTCCTGATAGAAAGAGCTTCGCGCCCCCCGCGCGCTCCCCAACCGCTCTGTTCATGGGCAGGACCACATTGGTTAAGCCATTTGACCGAATGTTTTCGCACAACAACCGATAGCTATAAGCATCTGGCTCGAACGCAACCACCTTTCCTTGGCTCCCCACCAACTTTCCCGACAGGATGCTGTAGTATCCAACATTAGCTCCTACATCCAGTACGACATCTCCGGGATTGAGCAACTCACAAAATAGTCTCGTGGTAACCGGCTCCCAAACGTTATCCAGCAGTATGGCCCTGGTCAGCCATGAGGTTGTAATCGCTTCTCTTGAAGAGAGTGCGAGCTGAAAACGAACTGGGCCGTATCGAACGTGCCCTAAGAGGGGTTTATGGCCCTCCTCCGTAGTGCTCCGTTCGAGAGATGTGACGAACTGATGTTCGAGTCGTTTGCGACCAGACTGCTCTATCTTCCTAATCCATTGATCCACAAATCCAAAACGTCTACGGAAACCCCATCCCGGTGACAGACGATCAAATAACTGGTTAAGCCGAGGCAATATCGCTGCCTTCAGCTTGTATTTTCGAACCGCGTTAGTGGTCGCTGACATTAGATTTGTTTTCATCTCCGAAAGATCGAGACAGCTAAAGTGCCTGCAGCGCCTGCCGCAGGCTCTCAGCTCGGTTGTACTCAGAAACCAGAACACTCAGCGTCATGTACGCGGAGCCTTGTAGCAGGCAAATCGCGTGCCCTGAACCTGGGCCAAACCAGAAACGCGACGCGCCAACTCATTAACGCAATGCATGACGCCGGGCTGCTGGGGCCGGTAATCGTCCCAGACCACGACCCCACCTGGCTTGATCATCCGCAGCGCCTCGGCGGTGTCGCGCTTTACCGCCTCGTAGCGATGGTTGGCATCGATGAAGATCAGGTCCATTGCCCCGTAGTAGGGTTGAAAATCAAACGTGCGGTCATCGGTGTAGAGCTGCACGATCTTGCGCTCAAGCGGCGTCTGCCGGAAGGCCTGCCCCACCAGCTCTGAGGGTTTGCCCCAGCGTCGGCGCGTCTCCTCAGGGTCAAGCTCCAACGTATAAATCCTGGCCTGCTCTACGGCATGCTCTGCGAGCAATCGGGTCGTCCGGCCGCGGTACGTGCCAAATTCAAAGACTGTGCGCGGCTTCAGATGCGTAGCCAGCTTCGCCAGGCATTCGTACTCCGCCGGCGGCGCTTCCCACACGCCCTGCGTCACATCCAAGGGCTGCGTCGCCGCGTGAGTGATGCCTGGAAAGAACTCCTCAAGCGACACCGTCTTCAAGTGCGCGTTCGGCTCCGGACGGAAATCCACGATCGTGTTGGCCACGGTCTTGAAAAACTCCCGGCTAGCCCGCGGGTTGCGCACCGCCCGGAACGTCAGATACGAGGCGAACGTGCCTCCTACCCGCGCGGCGGTGCCAAGGACCTTGAGCGCGCTCATGATTTCGAGACGCCGGCGGTCCAGTCGTAGTAGCCGAGCTGCCGTTTGCGCAGCCGCTGGAACCGATATTTGGGAAAGAGCATGAGGTCGGTGACGCGCTCGCGCAGTTCGCCAAGCTTCTGATCCAGCTTGATGGCGGCCGCGGTGGGCCACAGGCGCGGCAGCAGCCCGATTTGCGCGTTGTAGCGCACCAGCCAATCACGGAAGGTGCCGTGCTCGCTCACGTCCATGCCCCACTTGCGCTCAAAATACCGGTACCCCTCATCCACACGGCGCAGATCCCAGCGCCAGGCGAAGAACCGGATATCGTCAGCTTCTACCGGGCAGCGCAGCGCGTAGTGCACCACCGACGCCGGCTCAAACCACATCTCATACCCGGCCTTGGCAAACGTCAGGCCCTGGTCTACCTCGCCGACCTCGATGATGGCTTCGTCGTTGGCGCCCAGGCGCAGCGTTGGCTCTACGACGACAAGCTGGCAGTGCAGCTCAGAGTAGTCGGTGCGCTGCCGCTTCATGTTCGCGCCCTCGCCGTACGGCATGCCGAAGTAGCGTAAATGCTTGTACGCGTGCGTCTTGCCTTGATCCTTCGTGATGTAGAGGTCGTTGCCGGCGGTGTGGATGCGATCGGGCCGCTCAAGGATCACCGGCACCACCAGCACCGCGTTCGTCTCCTGCTGGCAGCGCACTAATGCCTCAAGCCAGCCTGGGCGCACGAAGTTGTCGTTGTCGATTTGTACGGCCAGGCGCGTCTTGGCTTCGCGCAACCCGATGTTGCGGGCCTGCGGCTGATTGATGAACTGGTCTTTGAAGATGAAGCGCGCGCGATTGCCGAACGCGGTCTGCCACTCGCGCTTCAAATGCTCCGGCGCGCCGCCGATCACCACGATGACGTCGATAGCTTGCGGCGTATTGGCAAAGAGCGTCTCCAGGCACTTCGTGGTCGTAGAAAACCGGTCACGCGCATCCACGATGATCGTCACGCGTTCCATCACGCTCTCCTTGTTGTGACGTTCAGAGGTTCGCCAACCAGCTCTTCCACAGTTGCCGCCGGAGGGATCGTTTCAAGGACGTGCAGCGCTTGTGCGCGGCCGCGCTGCCACGCTGACGTCGCGCGCAGGTTCACCGCTCCAGGGTACGTGGCATGGATCAAGGAGCTGACCTCGCCTTTGCGAAGCTCCTCGACCGTCCGGCAGTACCGGCCGGCATCGAACTGCCTGTAGAATCGGCCCACCTTCTCGTGGAAGCCGATGCCGAGGATCGGCACGCCCATCCCAGCGGCAAAGATCGCGCTGTGGAGCTTCATGCTGATGAACGCATCGCACTCCCCCAAGCGCGCAATCCAGCTCCAGGGGTCGCCGTCGTAGAACACGGTGCGGCTGACCTGCGGCAGCGTTTGGGCGCCGCGGCACGCCCATACCAGCTCCTGGCCGTCGCGGGTCGTGCTGAACCAGATCACCGACCGCACCCGGCCTTCCTGAACGAGCCCTGCCACCGCTGTGACAATCTCCTCGGCCGCTTCGGTCGCGGACATGCCGCGCTGGAAACAGCGCACATCGCACAAGTTGACCCCCAGACACGGTTGTGGCAGCTCCCAGCTCGCTACACGGTCGCGGAGGCTTTCGTAATTCAAGGTCAGCGCTGCGTCTGCGGCGACGTCGACTTTCTCCGCCAGCCGGGGATCCAGCTCCACCAACACCTGCTTGGAAAGCTCATCACGCACGATCAGCCGCGTGGCGAGCTGCGCGATGGAAAGAATCCGCCGCCTGGCCGCCGTGCTGAGAATCGGCCCGGCGCTCACACCCAGCACGTACAGCGGCTTGCGGCGCAGCGCGCAATACCACGCCACACGCGCGTAATACGCAAACTTCGGGTCTTCCCATCCGGGCGGCTGCACCATGCCATGGCCGAGGCCGCCCCCGCCGCCGAGCACGACCACATCGCTCTGATCAATCGAGCGGCGCGTGCCGACATCTTCTTGCGCGCCTAACCGCTGGCGGATGTCCTCGGAAGCGCTGGGCAGATACAGCCGGCTATAGCCGCGCTGGCGAAGGGCTTGCGCGAAGATCTCGCACAGAACCACATCGCCGATATTGAACTTGTTGTAGGACCCGATGAGCGTGGCGGCTGGCTGGCTCATGGCTTAGTTGCTCGCAACCGATTTGAGCGCTGAAACGGTCAGCGCGGCGTAGGGCTTGATCGGCAGCCACAGCTTGGCGTGCCACGGGGTGTCCTTCTTCACGAACTGCTGGCCGAGTGCTGCATCGCGCGCCAAGGCGCTGCGGATCAGCTTCAGCGCCTTGCGGCGTTCGCCGCGCTTCAGGGCCGAGGTGCCGCAGAGATACTCGAACTTCGCCAGACGCTGCTCGGCCAATTTTGGGTTGTGCAGCCGCGTGCTGTATTCGTTCACCAGGATCTCGTAGAAGCCGCGGTAGCCCTCATACAGCGTCGCATGGTCCGCGTTGATGCTCTTCTTGTGGCGACGGTAGATTGCCAGCGCCTCATCGAGGAACGCGATGGGAAAGCGCCGGGCGATGCGCAGCCACAGCTCGTGGTCCTCCGAGGCGCGCAGCAACGGGTTGAACACGCCCACCAGGTCGAAGCACTCGCGGCGCACCATCACGGTGGACGACGTGACCGTGTTCGGCCCGTTGAGCAGCGCATCGAACGTCTTGGCCACCGTCTTGGGCTCCAGCTGGCGCTTCTCGGGGTCGGCCACGTCATACGACCACATGCGGGTATAGAGCAGCCCCACCTCGCGGTGCGCGCGGAAGTAATCGATCTGGCGCTCCAATTTGTTCGGCAGCCACAGATCGTCGGAGTCCAGGAAGGCGACGTAGCGCCCGCGGGCCTCCCGAATGCCCCGATTGCGCGCCGCCGCCACGCCCTGATTCGGCTGCAGGAAGTACCGCACCTTGTCGCCGGCCGCCTGCGCCACCTGGAACGTGTCATCCGTCGAGCCATCGTCGATGACGATGACTTCGATGTTCTTCACCGTCTGGCGAAGGGCGCTCTCGAGCGCCTCGCGCAGCATCGCCGCGCGGTTGAACGTCGGAATAATCACGCTGACCAGTGGCGCGTGGTGCATTTTAGTTTTTGTCGATGCCCTGGACGACAGGCCGCGGTTCGTTGACGAACGGCATGTTCGGCATCCCCACGGTTCGGCGCAGCCGGTTGATGAGGCGCGGCATCAGGAACGTCTGCCGCACGCGTCCGGAGTGTTCCTTCACCCAGTACAGCCGGCGCACGGTCGAGTCCGGGTGGAGGTTCCACTTGGCCCGGAACTTCTCCAGCGAGTCGGCCGCCCGCTTGACGTTCCAGCGGTAGAGCATGTAATCGCGGTCTTCCCCGCGCAGCTCGAAGATCCGCTCGTAGTCGTACGCGCCCACGGCCTTCGGCTCGAGCAGGATCTTCTCCCCCGCCGCCGTCAGCCGCAGCGAGTAGTCCACGTGCTCGGCGATCGTCAGATCATCGAGCGGGCCGATCTTGTGCAGCAGGCTCGTGCGGAACAGCACCGCGTGCCACTCGAAGAAATCGCTCGGTTTGCGGCGCTTGTCCGGGTAGTCCTCCAGCTTCTTGCCGGAGTACGGCATGATGCTGTCCAGGAAGTAGCTGCCGTTGCGCTTCTGCTTGACCAGCTTGCCTTCGGCCACGTGGATCTTGTGCTCGTTGGTCTTCAGCGTCGTCGTCAGGTAGATCGGATGCACGCAGTTGACCTTTTCCTCATCCGCGGCCTCGACCAGCGCTTCCACACAGCCTTCCATGATTTCCACGTCGTTGTCGATGAACACAACGTACTCCGTCTCAATCATGGGGATGGCCTGGTTCACCAACTCATGCGGGAACTGCCACCGGTTCGACCAGACCACCTTGCAGTCGGGCAACGTGCGTTCAAACTCGCGGAAGCGCTCGCGCATGGCTTCCGGCGCCTTGCCCTCCATGATGAGCATCTTGAACGGCGTTTTCGTCAGGCGGTAGGCGCGCTCGATGACTTCCGGAAACATGTTGAAGCTTTCCCGCGGCACCACCACGACCGTGACTCTTGGCTGCGACATCACAACCTCCTCGTGTTTACGCTTTGGCGAAGTGACAATCCGGCTTGCCGATCCAATGGTCCACGCGCTCCTTCAGGAACGAGCGCTCGAACTTCCACCACAGTTCCGTCTGCAGCCGGGCATCCTCGCCGGCCCGGCCGAGGCGGGTCGTGGCGTAGCGCGCGCCGGCGGCCAACAGCTTCTTCCACCGCCAGGCCGGCACGATGCTCAGCCGGTAATGCCACTTCGGCTCCAGCTGATGGGCCTGCGTGTAGCCGACATCTTCGTACCAGCGGCGGTAGAACTGCGGGGTGACCCGCTCCGGCTCGACCTTGTGGTGGACAACCGCAGTGGGCTCGTAATAGATGGCCGCGCCCTGCCGCAGCCAGCGGATGAACAGCTCAAAATCTTCCCCGCCGACCCAGCGGGTCCCGCGCCGTCCCAGCGTGACGTCAAACAGGCCCAACCGGTCCGCGCGCGAGCGGCGCAGCGCGCAGTTGGTCGTCAGGAACGCCTGGGCGGGTGCGCTACAGCGCACGCGCGCCAGCCCTAAATTGAACGCGGTGATCGGGCCCATCAGATCGTCCGCCAGCCAGCGCGGGCGGTCGGCCAGCCATAGCGGCAGGATGCGCCCGCCGACCATATCGGCCCCGGTCTCCTGAGCACAGCGCAGGATCGCCGCGGCCCAGCCGGCATCAGCTACCGCATCATCATCCACGTACGCGACGTACTCGCCGCGAGCGCCAAGCAACGCCCGGTTGCGGGCAAACGCGATGCCCTGATGCGGTTCGAGCACAGAGCGGATGGGCCACTGCGCGCTGCGGGCGGCCTCTTCTTGCACCACCTGGCGCGTGTCATCGGTGCTGTTGTTGTCGACCACCAGGATCTCGATCGTCTGTCCGGATGGCAGCGCTTGCGCAGCCAGCGACCGGAGCGTGTCCTTGAGGCTCCCGCAGCGGTTGTAGGTGCACACCGCGGCGGTGATGGACGGCTGCGCGCTCATGCGCTCACCCCAACCGATTTGGACGTCTTGGCGACATGTCCGTTGCCGCCCTTGGCCGCAAGCCGGAGCAGCGTCTCACCGAGCGTCTCAGCGGATTCGCCGCGCAAGAACATCCGGCCCCAGAGCTCGACCGCGACGAGATTTTGAATCACCGTTTCGGTCTTGAGCGCTCGCGCCAGGATCGCCTCGGTTTCCTCGGCTCCCCACTTGAACAGCTCGGCGCTGACGCCCCCGCGCAGCAGCAACGCTCCGTGGCGCCACGTGGCCATGGGGACCGCAAAGTGGATCTTCTTGGCGTGTACGATCTCCGATGGCAGTTTCTTGTCGCCGATGGCTTTGACGACCCACTTGGTCTTGCCCTCGTGGTACTTCATCCGGCGCGAGAAATGCATTCCCAGGTCCATCATCCGGTTCTCAAGGAACGGCACGCGCGCCTCGACCGACGCCGCCATGCTGATGCGGTCGTTGCGGTGCAAAATCGCCTGCAAGTTGCCGTACCAATCCTCGAAGGCTCTGGCCAGGAAGGCGCGGTCCTCGACCGGCTCCACCCGCGAGAGCTTCCGGAAGAGCTCCTCGTGCCGCAGCAGCCGGCGCCCGCCGTCGGTCACGCACGCCTGCCGCAGCAGGTCCTGCGAGTAGTCGAGCTGCTCGCGGCGGAAGAACGGGTCGCGCGCCAGGCGCGGCAGGTCCAGCGGCGCGAACTGCGGGTGCAGCCGTCCAGCGGCGTGGAACACCGGGTGGTTCGGGACCAACCGGCTGTGCAGCCGTCGCTTGCGCCAGAGCTCGTAGGCTTTCACCTGCCAGGAGTAGCCGCCGAAGAGCTCATCCGAGCCTTCGCCGGTGATGACGACCTTGATGCCGTCGCGGTGACAGGCTTGCACGACGCGGATATACGGCATGTCGTTGGCGTGGCAGTTGGGCTGGTCGCCATGCCAGATCGCCGTGGGCCACAGCCGCAGCAGGTCGTCCTGCTCGACGTCGATTTGGCGCACGCGGATGCCCAGGTGGCGGCCGACCAGTTGCGCTTTCGCGCCTTCGGACACCTTCACGCCGGGCAGATTGGCGACGTAAGCTACTACATCCGGCTGGAACTCCTTTGCCAGGGCGGTGGTGAGGCTGGAGTCGATCCCACCGCTGCACATGGCGGCCAGCGGCGCGTCGCTGACCAGGTGGCTCCTCACGCTGTCCGCAAACGCCGACTCGAACTCCGCGGTCAGCTGCTGCGGATCGCGGTAGCTGATCTCCAGTAGGCGATCGATATCGACGTCGCGCACGACGTCGAAGTACACCGACGGCTCGATGGACTTGCGGGTGATCTTGACGATCGAACCAGCGCACACGTCCTCGATGTCTTCAAACGGCGTCCACGCGCCTTCAAACCGCTGATAGGTGATGTAGGAGGCGAGGCTGTGCACGTCCGGGCGCACCGGGATGTCCGGGTGGGCCAGCAGAGCTTTGATTTCCGAAGCAAACGCGATGTTCTGGCCGTAGCGGGCCAGGTAGAGCGGCTTGATGCCCACCCGGTCGCGTGCCAACCACAACGTATCGCTGCGACGGTCGTAGTAGCCAAGCGCGAACATGCCGTTAAAGCGCGGCACCGCCTTTTCCGGGCCCCAGCGGTGCAGCGCGTAGAGCACGACCTCGGTGTCGGTCGTGCTGAGAAATGTGACGCCTTCGGCCTCAAGCTCCTTGCGCAGCTCGGGGAAGTTGTACACCTCGCCGTTGTAGGTGAGCACGCCCTGCCCATCGGCGGTGACGAAGGGCTGATGGCCGCGGGGACTCAGGTCCAGGATGCTCAGGCGGCAGTGGCCAAGCCCCCCGGAACCTTTGGCCCACGTGCCCTGGTCATCCGGGCCGCGGTAGCGGATGCGCTCCAGCATCCGGCGCATCGTGCCCTCGCTGGCTGCCCGACCGTCACGATTCCAATAGCCGACGATGCCGCACATGGTTACCGGCTCCGGCCTGCGTCCGTCAGCAGGCGCTCGTAGAGCGCTTCAATTGCGCGCGCGTGGGATCGCACGTCGAACCGCTCCATCGCCTGCCGTGCCCCTTCGCGCCCCATGCGGCGGCGCGCCGGCCCATCCGCTACCAGCTCGGCAATCCGCTCGGCATACGCCGAGGCGTCGCCGTGCTGCCGCACGAGGTAGCCGGTCGCGCCGTCTTCGACCAGCTCGGCCGGGCCGCCGTCGGCGGTGCTGACCACCGGCTTGCCGGCCGCCATCGCCTCAATCACGACGTCGCCCAGCCCCTCGGTTTTGCTCGTCAGCACGCAAATGTCCATCGCCTGCATGATGCGCGGCACGTCCGTGCGGTAGCCGGTGAAAATGACCTGCTCGCGCAGCCCCAGCTCATCGCGCAGCGCGAGCATCTGCTGCTTGTAGCGCGTGAGCCGCTCGCCGCCGTCATAGGTGTCTCCCACCACAAGGAAGCGGACGTTGGCATGCTTCGCTGCCACGCGTTTGGCCGCCTGCAAGAAGAGCTCTTGGCGCTTGCGCGGATCGATCGCGCTGACATAGCCAACGACCACATCGCCGTTCAACCCAAATTCCTTGCGGACCGCTTCCCCGCCCGACACGGCGGCGAAGGCGGCGGTATCGATGCCGTCATAGATCAGGCTGACGTTGCGCTGCGAGGGCCGTGCCAACACGTCGCTGCGCCTGGGCGCGGTGAACTCCCGGTGGACCGCCTTGGAGATGCAGATGACATGGCCCCGGAGTAAGAGGAACCGGGTCAGCGCGTCGAAGACAATGCCCGCGCTGCGGTGGTGCACGATGTAGGGAATGCGGGCGAGCTTGCAGTAGAGCAGGAACGGGATGAGCGAGGTAATGAGACAGGATTCTTCGTTGATGTGCACAATATCAATCCGCTCCCGGCGCACGAAACGGATCAGCGCAACGTTCAACGATGCGATATGCCGGAGATGCCGCCAGGTCGACGGGATGCTCGTCTGCAGCTCTTCGACGCGGGCGCCCAGATCCCGCAGCTCCTGCGCAAACACCGCGCCCGGCGGCAGCATCACAAACGGCTCATAGTGCTGCCGGTCCAGGCACCGGACCAGGTTGATCAGGCACCGGCCGCCGCCAAAGCACGCTTCGTATCGGCTGAGATAGAGGATGCGCGAGGGCATGGCGGGTGCGTTAGTTCGCCTCCGAGCTCCAGCCGTGTTCCAAATGGAACGCGCCGCGGCTGAGCTGCGATGACGTGACCTGCAGATACACCGGCTCGCCCAGCTGGGCCACCGGCGCTGGATTCTGGCCCTCGTAAACCGTCGCGTGGATTTGATACGTGTTGGGCGAGAGGTTGAGCGCCGGATAGTCCAGCGTTACGGTCCCCGAGCCTTCCCACGATGGCCAGGTGCGCCCCGAGCGGGTGCTGGACGCTTCATGGCAGATCAGCCCATCCACACGCTCAATGGTCACGGTGACCGCCGGCTGGCGGATCATCCGCTTGGCCCGGTACGCCACGCGGATTTTCAAGGGACGCCCGGTTTCAAACTCTTCGCAGGTCTGCCCGGCGGCATCGAGCGCTTGGATACTGGCGATTTCCAAATCTTTCGACACATCCTCAACGCGGAAGTTGCCTGTTGGGTCCCATACTTTCACGTACCGCTGCTTGCGCATGGCTTCCTGCCGGTAGTGGGCGATCGTCTCGTGCGGGACGCCGTCGCGCAGCACGCGGCCTTCATCGAGCAGGATGACGCGGTCGCAAATACGCTGCACCGCCTCGAGGTTGTGCGAGATGAAGATGATCGTCGTGCCCTTCGACTTCAAATCCAGGATGCGCTGAAAGCACTTCTGCTGAAACGACAGGTCGCCCACCGCCAGCACCTCGTCGATCAGCATCACCTCGGGGTCCACATGCGCGGCCACGGAGAAGCCCAGCCGCACCGACATCCCGGAGGAGTACCGCTTGACCGGCATGTCGAGGAACTTGCCGATCTCCGAGAACTCCACGATCGAATCGTAGAGCCGGTCGATCTCCTTGCGCTTCAGGCCCATGATCGTGCCGTTGAGGTAGATGTTCTCCTGGCCGGTCAGGTCCGGATGGAAGCCGGCGCCCACCTCGATGAGCGCGGCCAGACGGCCCTTCACGTGAATCTGCCCCCTGGTCTGCTGGCAGATGCGCGAGAGCATCTTGAGGATGGTGCTCTTGCCCGCCCCGTTGGGCCCGATGATACCAACGGTCTCGCCCTTTTTCACATGGAAGGACACATCAGAGAGCGCCCAGAACAAGCCGTCGGCCCGGCCCTCGGCCTGTCCGTTGCGGCCGGAGAGGCGTTTGAGCAGTGCTGGAATGGCGTCGCGCAGGCTGTCCTGCTTGGAGCCAAGCCGGTATTGTTTCCATACGTGAGAGAATTCGATCGGATGCAGCGTCTGGCCCATCAGGCGAACCGCTCCTTTGGCGTTAGATTAGAGTTATCAGAGTTAGATGAGATCGGCGAACTTGACTTCAACGCGCTTGAAGAACAGATAGGCGCCCAAGCCCAGCGTCCCGACGATGGCGGTGCTCACCAGCAGCGGCTGCAGCTCGGGCGGCTGGCTATGGAGCACCACGCGGCGCACGCCGTCGATAACGACCGCCATCGGGTTGAGCATGTACCAATTGTGGAGATGGGGAGGCACTTTGGAGGTGGGATAGATCACCGGGGTCACGAACAGCCCCAGCTGCACGCACAGCGGCACGATGTACTTGATGTCCCGGTAAAACACGTTCAGCGCGGACACCAGCAGGCTGATGCTGATGAGGAAGGCGATCTCCAAGCCTACGAGCCAGGGCAACCACATGAGTTGCGCGCTGACCGGCACGCGGTAGAACACCATCAGACCGGCAATGAGCACGGAGGCGACGAGAAAATCCATCAAGCAGCCCAGGATCGCCCCGATCGGAAACACTTCGCGCGGGAAGTAGATTTTCTTCACGAGGTTCATGTTGGCCGCGACCGAATTGACCGCCAACCCCAGGGCGGTGGCGAAAAACGTCCAGGGCACAAGGCCGGTGTAGGAGAAGAGCGGGTACGGCGCGCCGTCGGAGCTCACCTGGCCGAAGTTCGCGAAGACCACCGTAAAGATCAGCATATACGCCAGCGGCTGAGTGATAGCCCAGGCGAAGCCGAGGAACGTCTGGCGGTAGCGGACTTTGATATCTCGGAGAGCCAAGCTGAATAGCAGATCTCGATATCGGTACAGCTCGCGAAGGTGCGTCAACATCGACTCAGCCGTGCACCAGGTGCGGAAAGAACGTCAGCGAGCCGATGACAACCGCCAGCACCGCCGCGACGAGCACGCAGCCGGCGGAGACGTCCTTGACGCGCCGGGCCATCGGGTCCGGACGCAGCCCGACCACCAGATCCACCGTCTGCTCGATCGCGGTGTTCATGAGCTCGGCGAAGATCACCAGGCCGATCGCGAAACTGATCCACAGCCACTCCGCCATGGACAGCCTCACCCACACGCCCAGCATGACGACCGCGGCGGCGAAGTAGATGTGCAGCCGGAAGTTCGGCTCGGTCGTCCACGCGTCCCAGAGGCCTTGCAGCGCAAACCGCATCGCCTGGCGGCGACTGCGCGGCCGTTGTGCTTTGGAGGTGACCAAGATCCCGGTGCCTTTCAGTGGCTGGTGCATGAATGGGGTCACTCGATTCGGCATGAGACGCCTCTCCTTACGTCTGGGGTGTCGACGACTGAGCCTCCGGCTGGGCGGGGCTGCCTGCAGCCGCCTTGCCGTTGCCGTCCTTGTCCTTCACGACGCCGTACCGGTATTGGTGATAGTAGCGGTAGTAGCCGGGCAGATAGTATTCCACATGGGTTAACACGCAGCCCAGCACGTTAGCCTTCATCTGCCTGAGCAGGCTTTGCGCCTGCAGCACCGTCTTGCGCTGCGTCTTGCCGGCTCTCACGACCAGCAGCACGCCATCGGCCTGCGCGGCGAGAATGCCCGGGTCCGCCACCGGCAGGACCGGCGGCGCATCGATCACGATCACGTCGAATTGCTCCCGCAGGCCCGCCAGCACCTTCTTCATGCTGGATGATTCCAGCAGCTCGGCCGGATGCTCCGGGTAGTCGCCGCAGGGCAGCACCGCCAGCGCCGGGTCTTTGAGCTTCAGCAGCGAGCCGTTCAGTTCCCCGCCCCGCAGCAGCGCCGTGGACAACCCTTCGGCGCGCTCGCCGAGCCCCATCCACTTGTTGATGGATCCCTTGCGCAAGTCCGCATCGACCAGCACCACGCGCAGGTTCTCCTGGCGCGCCAGCGTCAGCGCCAGGTTGATGGAGGTCACCGACTTGCCCTCGCTGTGCACCGAGCTCGTGACGACGATCGTCTTCGGGCCAGGCCGCAGGCGCAGCGACTGCAAATTGGTGCGCAGGATCCGGTACTGCTCCGCGATCGGCGAGGAGGAATCCGTGGCCGCCACGATGTGCGGATCGATGTGCACCCGGCCCGCCGCCATCGCCTCGCTGATGCGCGAGGGGGTCTCGATGGGGATCTCCACCGCCTCGGACCTGACGTTGGCGTGCTCTTGCAGCTTATGCAGCCGTTCGCGCGCGGCCTTTTCGAGCGCCTTCGTGATCTTGCTCATCGTTACTGCTCCTTAAGCTAATCGCCCACTGCGTGACAAGTGACAGGTAACAGGTGACATGTTAGAGCGATTCGTAGAGCCTCCACAGCAGACGACCTGTCTCCTGGCGAAGGGTGCTGAGTGATTGGTAGACTCCATCTGCGACATACTGTTCGGCATAGGAAAACTCCAATAGGTACTCAACTTCAGCAAGAGAACTCAAGGACATGGAGATGAATTGGCGAAACTCCTTGCGACTCTTTCGAGCCTGCCCCTCGACCAGATTCGTTGGAACGGACACGGCTGATCGACGTAGTTGGGAGACCAACCCAAACTGTTCCTCATTTGGAAAGTTCCTAGTCGCTTTGTAGACCTCATGGGCCAACTGATCTGCCAGTTGCCAGACACGAAGCTTCTTATAACCATGCACCGCCGACTTATCACCCGGTCGACCACTTGTCACTTGTAACGTGTCACTTGTCACGCTCATGCGGAAATAGGTTCGTCAGTCAATGACGGAAGCTCGCCGGCGACTTCGGCGATGATGCCGGCATCGATCGTTTTGGATTCATTCACGTAGCCGGTCAGCAGCGCGCGGTCGCACAGCCCGTTGATGAGGCGCGGCACGCCCTGGGTGTACTGGAAGATCTTCGGCAGCGCGGAGGAGGAGAAAAGCGGCGTGCCGTTCGCCCCGGCGACGTGCAGCCGGTGCGTGATGTAGGCCGCGCTCTCCGGCTCATCGAGCGGCGCCAGGTGGTAGTGCAGCGTCACGCGCTGGCGCAGCTGGGTCAGCTCTTTCAGCCATAGCTTCGACTTGAGCTCCGGCTGGCCCATGAGGATGATCTGGATGAGCTTCTCCCGCTCGGTTTCGAGGTTGGAGAGCATCCGGACCTCCTCGAGCACGTTCGGCTTCAGGTTCTGCGCCTCATCGATCAGCAGCACGACGTTGCTGTCGGTGCCCAGCTGCTCGACGAGGAATTCGTTGAGCGCATTGATCAGCCCGGCCTTGGTGCTGCTGGGCTTGTAGGGGATCTCGAGCTCATCGAGCGTCTGGGCAACTAGGTCCTTGGCGCTCAGCTGCGTGTTGCGGATCACCGCGGTCTTGGTGCGGCGGTCGAGCTTCTGGAACAGCACGCGCGAAAGCGTGGTCTTGCCGGAGCCGATCTCGCCCGTGATGACCACGAACCCCCGGCGCTCCTCGATCGCGTAGACCATATGGTTCAACGCATCCGTGTGCTTCGCGGAAGGGTAGAAATACCGGGGGTCCGGCGTCATGCTGAAGGGCTTCTCTTTGAGACCAAAGAAGGACTCGTACATGGCGCTTACAGTCCCCAACGGACGAGTACTTTGTCGAGGCGGCTCCAGACCGG
>PCVX01000027.1 GCA_002796105.1 Candidatus Omnitrophica bacterium CG11_big_fil_rev_8_21_14_0_20_63_9
CCACGCGCCACCGCCAGATCGACGTTCGGCCGGGCGGCGACGCGGCCGAGGAACTGGTCGCGCAGGAGCCCGCCCACGATATAACAGGGCATCCGGCGGGTGAGCGCCTCGCGTTGCACGCGCTCAAGGAGATGAATAAGTTCTTGAGGGATCATGAATGGCCTCAATGGTGATGTGAGCGTATTATACTGCACGCTTGACAAGAGAACGGCGTCTGTCCACAATAGAGTTATTCTTACGCAGTGTTAATCATCCTCTGATGGCGCGCCGCTCAAAAACGCAAGAACTCCTCGAATTCGAAATCCGCTTCTACGAAAAACTCCTCGGCGCCTACCCGGACTTCGTGGACGTCCTCATCCCTCTCGGCGAAGCCTACACCCGTCGCGGCCTCCTCGACAAGGGGTTGCAGGTAGACCTGCGCCTGTCGCAACTGCGGGAAGACGATCCGTTGACGTGGTATAACCTTGGGTGCAGCTACACGCTGCTCAAGCGGATCGATGAAGCGGTCTCGGCGCTGCAGCGCGCGATCGCGATCGGCTACCGGGACATCGCTTACCTGCAAAAAGACCCTGACCTGGCCAACCTGCGCCAGTCGTCCCGCTACCGGGACGTGCTGGAATCGTTTGCGGCGGTGCAACGGCCGCCGGTTTCGCCGTCATCTCCCGACCTTCCCGTCGCTCCATAATCCCCGCTTGGCCTCCCGCGCTTCCCGCTGCGCGTCCTTGAAATACTCCACATACTTCACGTTGGGTGGGATCGTGAGGAGTTGCGCCATACCCTGCCGCAGCAGCTCGGCGTTGACCATCAGCTCCTGGCCCTGCGCATCCTGCACGTAGACGTACGCCAAGAGCCGTCCGTAGCGGTCGTGGCTCTGCACGTCCGGCTCAAGCCGCACGAGTTGTCCGTCTACTAGGCGGCGATTCGCGGCGGTCGCGGCCTTAGCGAACGGCTCAGGGTCGTCAACCCAGCGGCCATCGACCTTGCGGCGCGCCTCAGGCGTATCGATGCCGATATAGCGGACGGCCCGGCGGTCCTCAAGCGTGATCGTATCGCCGTCGATGATTCGCTGGACGCGAACGCGGGGGTCGTCGCCGAACGTGCGCGGGACGCCGCAGGCCAGGAGCGCGGCGGTTGCGAGGATGAGGCGAAACGCGCGGCGTGACACGTGGAGCAGGGGGAACGGCCTACCGCTTCAGCGGCTTGCCGACTTTGGTTTCAAGCGACTGGACTTTCTGGATGATGCGCCCGGTGCCAGGCTTATCTTTGCGGTCATCGATGCGGATCGTCGTCATGACGCGGCTGGTGGACTGCAGCATGGCCAGGTGGCATTGCTTCACGACCGTCATGATCCGGTCCCAGTCACCCTCCAGCACCGTGCCCATCGGACCAACTCTGTAGTCCAATCCGCTGCGGTCGATGATTTTGGCCACTTCGGCCAAGAGGCTGCTGAGGCTGGGGCTTTGCGTGCCGATCGGGACGATCTCAAGCTCGGCGAGCATGACGCTGACCTCCTGCCCACCACTATAGCAAAAATAAAAAATGGGGACGTTTCTAATTTCTCAAGCTCAGAAAACTAGAAACGTCCCCGGTTTTCAGCCAAGCAGCCGGAAGCGCGTCAGCCCGAAGCCGCCCAGCGGCAGCAGCACCATGGCGAGGAACGCCAGGAACCCGACCGGCATCGGCACGTGGACGAACGATGCCTCCAGCGTCAGGGATTCGCTCGAAGCCATGAGCCGGTTGAAGTGGTAAGCTTTGCCGGATTTCGGCAATTGGATTTTCAGCGGCAAAATGCCGGTTTCCTTCGACCGGCCGGCAAGACGGCTGATCAAATCGTCCATATCCTCCCGGTAGGAGCGCTCAGGTCTCTCCTGCTCATTTCCCCCCCCGCCATACACCCCTGCTCCGACCTCAGACGGAGACTGCGGGGCTTGCCGCTCAGCAACAGCGTCCGTGTAGCCGTCGGTTCCTGAGGCAACTCCGCGTGCGAGACGAGCCGTTCTCTCTTTTTGCCACTTTTTCGGATTCAAGAGCTTCCCCGGCTCGGCCCGTTTGTCGTCCTTCTCCTCATCAACGGTCCTCGAGAACGATCCATCGGCATTCATTGCGAGCTGCACGAACGGCTCATCTAGGAAATCTACCGCAGCCGCGCCGCGCTCCAGATTGCCGCGGATGCGGAACAGCTTCACGTCATCCGGGGCGTACACCGACCAGTTCGAGATCGTCGTCGGCACGTCCAGCACCGGGCCTTGCAGCGTCATATGGCCTGACCACTCAAACGCCGGGCGCTGCTCGAAGTACACCAGCTCCACCGCCACCGCAGCCGCCGACTCTGTCGAGGCATCCAGCGGCACCATCAAGTGCTCGCTTCCCTCCACCGGCTTGACCGCTTTGCCGTTGACGATGCAGCTCCATAGCGTGGCTCCTTGGGGAAGCGCCACCTCAAGGAACTGCTTCTTATTCGCCTTGATCAGGTAACTCGCCCGTGTCAGCAGCGCGCCCTGGCGCGAGACCACGGTCTGCAGGCGGCCCAGTTCGGCAATGGCCGACAGCACCGCATGGTCCTGGTGTCGCGCGAGACTCACCGCGACCTGGAACGGATGCTGATGGTACTTGAACGCCAGGATCGCCAAACTCCCTGACAACGAGCTCAGCGTCGCGGGCAGCTCTCTGACGTCCACGCGGCTGGCCCCTTCAACGGAGCCGGCTGAGACTTCGATGCTGCCGCTGCGCGCTACCGCCACGTAGCCGCGCTCCTGTTTCACGCCAACGAGGGTGATTTCCGGCAACGCGTAGCTTGTGCCGCCCTCTTGGATAGGTTGCTCGCCTTCGACCACCAGCTGGTAGCCGGCATCCTTCAAGACGAAGTTCAACGTCACGGTCAGCGTCTTGTGCCCATCCGCATCAGCCACGCGCCAATCATCGATGCCTGGACCGCGCACATTGAGAATGTTCATGTCGGCTGGCAGCCGCACAATCAGCTCCTTCGTCTCCCCCTGAGCCATGCGGTAGGCCATGATGGACATCACCCGGGCGAGCTGCTCCTCAATCGTTACGAGGGTATGCACCTCTCCGTAGACAACTGGTTCGACCGTGACCGGGGTGGCCGGCTTCGTGCGCCACCGCAGATCGATGCGGTCGGCAGCGCCCAGGCGCGCGGTCAGCTTGGTGCCATCGCGCCCAGCCGCAGCCTCCCGCTCAACGTAGAGCGCATCAGCCTGGCGCAGCTCGACCTCTTTGCGGGGAACGGTCAACGTCAGCGTTGAGAACGTCGCGCGAGGAATCCCCAGGCTCACGCCTTCATATTGGCTGTCTTGCGACAGTATGCTGGAGCATTTCACGCGCACCTTGAAGGTGCCTTTCTTGGATGTGGCCAGCACGTATGTGTCGCCGCGCGGCATGATGTACGCTTCCCCGGTTTTCTTTTCAATCTCAATCCCCGTGATGGTGGCGCCTGGAATGGCGAGAGGAATTTCCACCCACCCGTCCCGAATCGTCCGGATCGTGTAGCGCACGTCGAGCTTGATGATCTGGTCCTGCACGTCCCCGGCATAGTCCGCCGATTCGATCGCCCACGCGGGCGGCGCGGTCGATGGGGTCACGCGTTCTCTTGCTTCCGCCGCAGGCATCGCAACCGCCATTACTCCTGCCACCATACACCCAGCGAGTCGTCTCATCCCTGCCTCCTTGGTTACAAGATGAGACACGCGGCTGACAGGAAAGTTCCAGGAAAAGTGGAGGCTAGTCTTCGCAGAGCGTGCCGGTGGCTTGGCCGCCGATCACGCGGTTGAGGCAGGTGCCAACGGTAACGGTCCAGCCGTGGCAGCGGCCGGTGGCGGGCTGGCCGGGAGCGGTCTCGGCCGGGGCAACGCAGGCGCGGCTTTCGCATTGGCCGGCGTCGGTGCATTCTTTGTCGGCGTCTGAGGTGGGCATGTTGCACAGCTGGACCTGCGCTAACCCAAACGTCCCCCAAACCCCTCCCTGAGCTTTGCACGAAGCTGAATCATTTGGCACCTGACGCTCTTTGTCCTTTGCCAGAACCGATCCATCGCTATCAAGTTCAGCTTCTTTGCTCTCCTGGCGCTGGGGAATAGCAATGGTAACTTCTGTAGGTGGTGAGCTTACCCGGACCTCGGATTTTTCTGCGTGTCCAAGATTCCCCCCAAACGACTTGCCGGCGCCAGCCGGTTCCTCGGCCGCGGGGAACCCGGACTCGTCCCCACGCCCTTGGAAGGCGTCGTTCGTTACGACGGTGTGTGAGTCGGACCGGCTCTGCCAATCCTCCCTGTTTGTGAACGACTGCCCCATCGAGTCCGCATTGGATTTCATCCCGCCTTGGACGCCGCGTTGGAGATAAACCGACACCCCCACAGCCACCAGCGCGACGGCCGCGGTGCCAGCCAATGCAAACGAATGCCACGGCAAGCGCCACGGGCCGGTCATGCGCTCCAACACCCCGCGCCACCAGGGCTGCCGGGCGAGCTTGCGGCGCACGCCAGGCAGCAAGTCGGGCGCGTGCGGCTGTTCCATCATCTTGAGCGTCCCAAGCATGCGCTGCAGCGAGACCAACTCGGTCTGACATCGCGGGCACGTGGCCAGATGCGCCTCAAGCTGGCTGCGCTCCTCGGCGCTGAGTGCGCCGTCGATGTACGGCGAGAACCACCGTTGATAGGTTTGGCAGTCCATCACAGCATCCCGTCCAGCAGCGCCCGCAACTGTACGCGGGCGCGGCTCAGGCGCGATTTCACCGTGCCGAGCTGGCAGCCGGCGATTTCGGCGATTTCTTCATAGGAATGGCCTTGGAGGTCACGCAACACGATCATCGTCCGGTCCACCTCGCTCAACTGTAGAAGCGCGGCCATGATGTGCCGCTCGCGCTCCGCTGACTCGGCCTGGTGCCGCGGGCCGGGCGCAGGGTCGGCCACCGCATGCTCCACCGCGCCTTTCTCGGTCTCCACAGGCTCATCCAGCGAAGCCACGATTACCCGCTTGCGCCGCGCCCACCATCGCCGGCGATTGCGGCACAAGTTCATCGCAATGGAGACAAGCCAGGTGGAGACTTTGGCCTCGCGGCGGAAGGAGCCGATCGCGCGGTAGGCCCGCACGAACACGTCCTGCGCAACGTCTTCCGCCTCATCGCGGTCTCCCAGCATCCGCAGGGCGACCGCAAAGACGATCTGCTGGTGCCGGCGCACGAGGAGGTCGAAGGCCGCCCCGTCCCCGCCCTGCGCGCGCGCCACCAGCGCGGCGTCGTCTCCAGCCGTGCCACCCGCTGGATAAGACACCGGATCCGCGCCCATGTTCCCGTTTACGCGCGATCCGCCGCACTGATGCGGTCCGCGATCGGCGGGTGGTCATAGAACCACCACACGACCCAGCGCGGAGGAGCCGGGTCGGCGAGGTTGAGCTGGGCGAGCCGCCGCAGCGCGTCGGCGAAGACCTTGGGCGATTTGATCATCGCCGCCGCAAACCGGTCGGCCTCCCACTCAAAGACCCGCGAGAGGCCGTTTTGCAGCGGCATGCCAATGAACCCGAGCACCGAGAACCAGAAGAGCAAGAGCGGCAGCCCGGCCGGATCCGCCAGGCTTTGCACGCCAAACGAGGACAGCCACGCATCGCTGGCGCGAGCGGTCAGCTCGAACGCCAGCCAGGAGCCGATCGTGCTGAGGACCAGCATCTTGAGGATGTGCCGGTAGCGATGATGCGCCAGCTCATGCGCCAGAACGCCTTCGATCTCTTCGGGCGTGAACTCCGAGAGCAGCGTATCGGAGACGAGCACCCGGCGGGTGTTGCCTAGCCCTGCGAGCGCGGCGTTGGC
>PCVX01000005.1 GCA_002796105.1 Candidatus Omnitrophica bacterium CG11_big_fil_rev_8_21_14_0_20_63_9
GCAGGTCGTCAGCGAGCCCACCCCAGGCTACGGCCGGGCGTGCCTGGCCGGCATGGCCGCGCTCGGATCGGATATCGACACGATCGTCTTCCTCGACGGGGATCATTCGGACTACCCGGAAGAAATTCCCATGCTGCTTGCGCCGATTGAACGAGGGGAAGCGGATCTGGTCATCGGCTCGCGGGTTGCCCGGGCGCAGCGTGGCAGCCTGACGCTGCCGCAGCGGTTCGGCAACCGACTCGCGTGCTTCCTCATCCACCGACTCTTTGGAGTCCGGTACACGGATCTTGGCCCGTTCCGTGCGATTCGGCGGGACGCACTGGAGCGCTTGAAGATGCAGGATCAGGGGTTTGGGTGGACGGTGGAAATGCAGGCCAAAGCCGCGCGCCACCGATTGCGGACAGGGGAGGTGCCAGTGCGATATCGCCGGCGGATCGGGCGCTCGAAAATCTCAGGGACCATCAGCGGTACGATCCGCGCTGGGACGGCGATTCTCTCCACGATCGGCAAGATTGCGCTGGGGGCTTCGGCGCCCTCCGCCGAAGGGTGAGTCATGCGCCGGTATTGCGCCATCATTCCTGCCTATCAAAACGAAGCCACAGTCGGTTCACTCGTAAGTGCCGTACGTCACCAGGGGGTGCCGGTCGCCGTGATCGACGACGGATCACAGGATCAGACGGCGATGCTCGCCGCCTCTCACGGGGCCGTTACGCTGCGCCACGCCAGAAACGCCGGTAAGGGATGTGCTCTGCGCTTGGGCTTCGCCTATGCGATCCGGGAAGGCTTTGACGGAGTTCTGACGATGGACGCCGACGGCCAGCACGATCCGAACGATATCCAAACGTTGCTCCGAGCGGCGGCGGAGAACCCTGAGGCTGTGGTGGTCGGCAACCGGATGCACGCCCCGGCGAGGATGCCGTGGGCGCGTCGGGGCGCGAATCTCATCGCCTCCGCCGTCGTCTCGGCCGTGAGCCGCCAGCGGATTCCGGATTCGCAGAGCGGGTTCCGTCTCATCCCCCGGGGCGTGCTGGAGCACGTGTCCCTCGACAGTTCCCGCTACGAGTTGGAGACCGAGCTGCTCTTGGCTGCTGCGGCTGGTGGGGCGAGGATCCTCTCGGTGCCTGTGAAAAGCGTGTATGACGGTCATGCCAGCCACGTCCGTTGGTGGCGCGACCCACCGCGCTTCTTCGGGACGGTGGGACGGCATCTCGTCAACGGTTCCGGCAGTCACCGGACGCCTCCCACCCACATATCGGAGCATCGAAACCCGTCCGGAGGGAAGCGCCGGGTGTTGATATTCCTGAAAGAGCCAGTGCCGCGGCAGGTGAAAACCCGCTTGGCGGCGACGATCGGAGATCGGCAAGCCGCCCAACTCTATCAGGCGTGCGCCGAAGAAACACTTCGCCAGCTTGCGCCGTTGGCGAGTGCGGCGACTCTCTACGTCGATCCTCCCGATGCCGTCGAACGGGTACAGCGGTGGGTGGAGGGCGAATGGGTCGTGCGACCACAGCGGGGCTCGACGCTGGGGATGCGCTTGGCGCAGGCCATCGACGAGGCGTTCGCCGAAGGAGCGTCCCGCGTGGTCGTCGTCGGCACGGATGCCCCGTGGCTGAGCGCCAGCGATGTGGAGCGTGCGTTCGACGTCCTGAGCGATGCCGATGTCGTCATCGGCCCATCTGAAGACGGTGGCTATTACCTGGTGGGCGTCACGCGGCCTCTGCCCGCGCTGTTCGAACAGATTCCATGGAGCACCGGGAAGGTGTACGCCGCCACGATCGTGGCGGCGAAAACGCTTCAGCTTCACGTGGGCGCCATCCGGATGGGCTATGACTTAGACCACTGGGAGGATGTGGAGCGCTTCATGGCCGACACCAGACCTGAGGCCGCGGCACCGCGTGTGCGGCAGCAGATCGTCGAAACGCAAAGGAGGATCACATGCCCGAGCTGAACCAGCAGAGTGTTCTTTATCGTCCGCCGCTGACGGAGCTGCGCCGAGCGGATTGGACCATCTTCGTCGATGGGGAATTCCCCAACTGGGCGAGCGTGGATGAGCGCGGGGCGTGGCTCGTGCGCGTCATCGGGGAGCGGCCGATGCGGTTTTCGGAGCTGGTTGCCCGCTACGGCGGGCAGTTTCAACTGGACAGCGGCAAGGCGTGGGTGCACGTCCACGCCTTCGTCAGCGACGCACTCCGCCATGGGATCCTCAGCCTCGCGCCGGTCGAATATCCGCCGTATCAAGGCCGGTCAACCCACCTGCGTCTGTCGCGCTTGCGAGAAGCTTGGCTGCACACGAACAACTCCTGCAACCTCAGTTGCGCCCACTGTCTGGTCAGCTCCTCTCCGAAGGGCGATCCGGGGTTACCGACGGCGACATGGCGTCGGCTCATCGAAGAGGTCATCACTTTGGGAGTCGACCGCTGCTACATGACAGGCGGGGAGCCGTTCGTCCGCCCGGACCTGCCGGAGTTGATCCGGCTCATCACGGAGACCCATAGGATCGAGCTGATCATCCTGACCAATGCCACACTCTTCGCCGGCCCGCGCAAAGCGTTGCTCGACGGCCTGGATCGGACGAAAGTCAGGTTCCAGGTCAGCATCGACGGCTCAACGCCCACCATCAATGATCCGATCCGAGGCAAAGGGAGTTTTACGGCTGCCCTTGCAGGGCTCCAGGAACTCTCACGCCGCGGATTCGACGTCACGCTCACGACGGTGGTGACGGGAGCGAATCTGACCGATCTACCCAATCTCGTCAGACTGGCCTCCTCCGCCGGCGTGCGCTCGCAGCACCTCATGTGGATGCACCGGCGTGGGCGCGTCACCGATGAGCAGAACGGGTGGTTTCCCTCGACGGAGCAATTGATCGACGCTACTCGTGCCGTGAAAGAGGAGGCCGACCGTTGCGGGATCGTCCTGGACAACGCGGCATCTTTTGAGCTGCGTGCAAACGCTCCAGCTGGCGTGAAGTTCGACCTGGGCAACGCGGGCTGGCAGAGCCTCTGCGTGTACGCGGATGGACAGGTCTATCCGTCGGCCGCCTTCGCCAACCACAAGCCGCTCTGGTGCGGCGATGCCACCAACGGGATGACGCTCGAGCAGATCTGGCGCAACAGCCCGGTGCTGCAGCAGATTCGAGATGCCAGCGTCATCCGCAAGCGCCAAGCGTCGGACGATCCGCTGCGCTACCTGACCGGTGGCGGCGATGTCGAGCACAGCTACTTCTTCTCAGGAGACTTCCTGGGTGATGATCCTTATTACCCGCTCTATCAGGCGTTGCTCCTGGATGCGATGGACGTTCTGACCGCGCAGAAGGCGGCGCTCGTCAACAAGCACTCCGGCTACGACGCCCCGCGTATCCTCCATGCCATGGGAGACGGAGCGATCGTCTGCGGCACGACGGAACTTGGTCAAGATGATACGGAGGTAGCGTTTCTGCACTCCAACTGCGTGCTCTCGTTCGACGTGGAGAAGCCGCGCAAGATCGTCCAACAGTTCTACGGCCAAGCCGCGGAACAACCCCAGGCTGAACTATGCTGCCCCACGAAGTACGACGCAGCGGAAGTCGGTCACATCCCCCAGGAAGTGCTGGATCGGTTCTACGGCTGCGGCTCGCCGGTGACCGCCGCGAACCCGCAGTCAGGTGAGACATACGTCGATCTGGGTTGCGGGGCTGGCATCGATTGCTTCATCGCGGCCAAGCACGTCGGGCCGACCGGCAAGGTCATCGGCGTGGATATGACCGACCAGATGCTCGCCGTGGCCAATGACAGCGGTGCTAAGGTCGCTGCAGCCCTGGGCTACGACGTCGTGGAGTTTCGCAAGGGCTACCTGGAGCAGATCCCGGTCGAGGGCAAGATAGCGGATGTCGTCACCTCGAACTGCGTCGTGAATCTCTCGCCGGATAAGCCGAAGGTGTTCGCGGAGTTGTGGCGCATTCTCAAGGACCACGGCCGCGCAGTCATCGCCGACATCGTTTCCGACCGCGAGGTGCCGCCGCGCCTGAAGGTGAACGAGCAGCTCTGGGGCGAGTGCATCGTCGGCGCTCTGACCGAAGAGCAGTTCCTCGCTATGCTGGAGCAGGGTGGCTTCTACGGCCTCTCAGTCCTCAAGAAGACATTCTGGAAGCAGATTGAGGGCTTCAACTTCTACTCCGTGACGGTGCAGGGCTTCAAGTTCGAGAAGACCTCGGGCTGCCAGTTCATCGGCCAGCAGGCGATCTACCGCGGGCCATACAAGGCGGTGCTCGATGAGGAAGGCCACCTCTTCCCGCGTAACGTGGCCATCGCCGTCTGTACGGATACCGCAAGCAAGCTCTCCCAGCCGCCCTATGCCGGATGGTTCACCATTGTGGAGCCGGATGGTTCACGGAAGGAGCTGGCTGTGGCGGCCTGCTGTCCATCGGGCAACGGTTCGGGGTGCTGCTGATGGCCTCCCAGAGGACGTCGCTTACTGCGCGGCGTAAGTTGACGCTGCGCGAGCAGCTGGATGAGAGTATCGAGACGCTACGGCGGCAGCGTATCGACGGAGCGGATACCGGCGTCATTCTGGGCACCGGGTTAGGCTTCGGAGTCAACGAGGTGTTGACCGATCGCATCGAACTGCCGTATCGGACTATCCCGCACCTGCCGCAATCCAACCTGGAAGGTCACGCGGGCCGTCTCACATGGGGGCTCTGCGGAGCCCAGCGTGTCGTGGTCTTCGAGGGGCGCGTGCTGCTACGAGGGCTACAGTGCGGCGGAAGTGGCGTACGCCACCCGGCTGCTGGCCCGGCTGGGGGCCAAGCGCGTCATCATCACGAACATCGCCGGCGGGCTCAATCCCGCCTTCAATGCAGGCGACCTTATGCTCATTACCGATCACATCAATCTGATGGGTGTGAATCCATTGGTCGGTCCCAACGATGACACGATCGGTCCGCGATTCCAGGACATGAGCGAGCCCTACAGCCGTTCGCTCCTCACCGCAGCTCGCGCGGTGGCCGAGCAGGAGCAGATCCTGCTGCGCGAAGGTGTCTACGTCGGAGTGCTGGGGCCGCACCTCGAAACACGGGCCGAGTACCGCTATCTCCGGATGATAGGAGCCGATGCGGTCGGCATGTCGACGCTTCCCGAGGTGATCGCAGCGGTGCACGCCGGTCTGCAAGTCCTCGGAATCAGCCTGATCTCGGATCGGTGCGTGCCGGAGACGCTGCAGCCCGTCGACATCCAGAAACTCTTGCAGATTGCGCGCGAGGCTGAGCCGGTCGTGAGTCGTTTAGTCAGTGGAGTGCTGCGCCATCCGGCATTCGCCGGTACGTGCGCTGTCGAGGCGAACTAAGCGAGTTGCTCAAGAATCGACGTGCGGGCGTGGAGCCCGACAACAACAAGGAGGCTGCAAGATGGGTACTGGCTGTTGTGGATCGGAGGAGAAGGCGACGTACGAGTGCGCGGCGAATCCCAAGGGCTGTTCACCGAAGCAGGTCCCGGCGAACAGTCCGGCGCCGTCCTGCTGCGGCAAGCCGATGAAGAAGCAAGCCGCCGGCTCATCGTGCCGTTAAGCGATGCGTGGGAGCATGCGGTGGGCCGCGCTTGTCAGTCTGTTGGCGCTGAGTTCAGCGCGGCCCACCGCTGCCCAAACCCAGGTTGATCATATGCCATGGGACCTGTTACTCAAGCGCCATGTCGCATCCGGCTTGGTCGATTATGAGGGGTTTCGACAGGACCGCGCAATGCTGGATCAGTACCTGGCCAGCCTACAAGACGTGCAGCCCTCGCAACTCGGCTCCCGCCAGGCGCAGTTGGCGTTCTGGATCAACGCCTACAACGCCAACGTCGTGAAGGGCGTGCTGGATCGTTATCCGATTGCG